>NZ_CP024621.1:2895057-3216730 GCF_009846525.1 Halomonas meridiana
AGCACTGGCGTTCTACTTTCTCCAACGATGCGATCCCGCTCACGTATGGCGGCGGGAACGTGGCGTACTTCATAGCGCCCTTGCTCTCTTGGGCGCATTTCGCCTCGCAGCCCTTGAAATGCTTCAGTGAAAAAAGCGCGGATAAAGTAGGGCTGCAGCTTGCGTGCTTCGGCCTTCTCCATCTCCTCCTTCACCGCGTAGAGCTCTTCCAGGCCCATATGCTGTTCGACCAGGGCATTCCGGCGAATGATCTCGCGCAAGTGGTCGGTATCCAACGCACCTTCAATCACCTGCTCTAACCGCGACTTCACTTCGTCGGACTCGCCATAGCGAATGGCTTCTACTAACAGGTCTTTCAGCGAAGTATTCTCAAACGCCTCACCAAGAATATCGAAGACCTTGCCACCAAGCGCGCTCTTCTCCACCTCGAGCTTGTCGAAAAGCTTCTGAAATACGGCACCTTCACGCGTCTCATTAGCCACCAGGTTCCATAGGTGGCAGACCTCAGTCTGGCCGATGCGGTGAATTCGCCCGAAGCGCTGTTCCAAGCGATTAGGGTTCCAAGGCAAATCATAATTCGCCATCAAGTTGGCATTCTGTAGGTTAACGCCCTCACCGGCGGCATCGGTGGCCACTAATACCAGCACATCCGGGTCGTTGCGGAACTGCTCTTGGGCTTTACGGCGCTCATCACGGTTAGTGCCGCCATGGATGGTGATCACCGCCTCAGGGCAGCCCAACAGGCTGCGGATGCGATCAACCAGATAGTTGAGCGTATCTTTATGCTCGGTGAAGATGATCAGCTTTCGGCGACTGCCGCCGGACGTGTACATCTCAGGGCTGTCTTGTAGCAGGTGCGAAAGCTCTTCCCACTTGCGGTCGTTACCAGATGCGACCAGCTGCGAGGCCTGCTCCTCTAAGTCCTGAAGAATCAGTATCTCAGCCTCCAATTCGGGCACAGTCTCCGCGGCGGTGGCCTGATCCACTACCTGTTCGGCGTAGAGCTCGTACTCCTCGGCGCTCAGTTCTTCATCTAGCTCGTCTAAATTATCTGGCAGTTCAATCTGCTTCTGTACCGCATAAGTGCCCAGGGTGGAGGCGACTTTCCCTTCATGAATAGCCTGACCACGAGCCATGAGCTTCATCTCATTAAGGCGGTCTTCCAACTTGCGACGGCGCCGCTTGAGAGACTGGTAAATCGCCTCTGGGCTGGACGCCAACCGCCGCTGCAGCTGAGTTAGTGCGAAACCTACAGTGCCCTTTCGTTTACCAGAGAGCGCATCGGCTCGGTTCATTTCGTTGCGAACGTAGTCGGTCACTTGCTCGTAGAGCGAAGCCTCTGAGTCGGAGAGGTCGTAATTAGCGGTGTAGGCGCGGCGCTCAGGGAAAAGTGGGGTGCCATCGAACTTGAGCAGCTCTTCCTTAACCCTACGCTGCATCATGTCGGAAACATCGACCTTGTGGGCACCTTCGCGGAACTTGCCGTAGAAGCGGTCGCTATCAATCAGCGATAGCCAAATCTGGAAGTCTTCTTCCTTGCCATTATGCGGGGTGGCCGTCATCAACAAAAAGTGGCGGGTAATCGAGCCTAGCAGCTCACCGAGTTGGAAGCGCTTGGTCTTGTTGATCTTATTGCCGAAGTAGTTGGCCGATAGCTTGTGGGCCTCATCGACAATTATCAGATCCCACTCCGTATTGGCGAGCTTCTGTTGATAAAGCTCGTTGCGCGAGAGCTGGTCCAAGCGGCAGATCAGTTGGTTTTGCTCATCGAAATAGTTACCAGAAGCGCACTGCTCCTGTTTCTCGCGGCTAAAGATTTCGAACTGCACGCCAAATTTCTCTAGCAGCTCATCCTGCCATTGGTCGGTCAGCCCGCCGGGCGACACGATGAGGATGCGCTTAGCATCGGCACGCATCAGCAGCTCGCGAATCAACAGGCCCGCCATGATGGTTTTACCAGCACCGGGATCATCAGCCAGTACAAAACGTAGCGGCTGACGAGGTAGCATAGCCTCGTAGACAGCAGATATTTGGTGAGGGAGCGGCTCCACGTTAGAGGTATGAACTGCCATCATGGGATCGAACAGCGCCGCCTGGCTGATGCGGTAGGCCTCTAGGCCCAGCTTGAAGTCAGCGCCGGGGGCGTCAAAGGCCCAAGGACGCCCAGCCTGGGCTAGCGAGAGGTTGGGCTCGTTGTCACGAAACAGCATCTGCTCATGAACCGCGCCCTGGCTATCCTTGAAGTAGATGGTCAGCGCATCGGCGCCCACCGGCACCACGGCTACAACTCGTACCACCTCATCAGGCTTGATGCCGCGAACCTGAGCATCCTGTTTGATCTCTTCCAGCTTCAGCATGCAGCTCCCTCCGCAAGTCGGCTTTTGCCGTTTCTTCATTTATCGTCGATCTGGGCCAGCTGGAGTATTGCCCCTACTGGGCTAATACTAACTGATACGCTGCATTTCTTCAGCGCTCCCACAGAAACTCAGCCGCTGCTCACTTAATTGCCTACAAAAATCAAAAAAAATACTGTGACAAACAAGCCGCCAAATGAGGCGGCTTTATGGGGCACATCAAGGTTGCAGCGACACAATCAGATCAATCTGCTTAGCGGTTTGGCTCATCATACAAAGCTTATAATTTAATTCACCACCTGGGGCGTAATCTGTCACGCCTTCAAGCTGGCACCAGCTCTCTCGAAAATTGAGCCACGCTCGCTGACCAGCAAGCAGTGCTGACTGCTGATCTTGCGAAAAGCTTCCACGTAGCTGTTGGTACTCGCGATTAAGCACCACATCCTGCCTTTCAAGCTCGCCTTCTACGCAGTTATCTAGCTGAGAGTTTCTAAAAGCACTATCATCAATATTGCCTAAGCACGCATAGTACTGGTCTGAATGCGCTGTTTCTGCGGCAACAGGCAACGACACTAATGCAGTAACACATGCCCCAACAATCAACGCCGCCTTGATAGCTGTCTGACTCTTCATTTACTGCTCCGCTTCATGATCAATATAAAGTGAATGGGTAGCACCATAGTCTCATCATTCTTAGATATATCCCATCTCAGCAAGTGATTTGCACCCATCGCTTCCCACTACCACATGATCAATCACCCGTATATCCATCAAGCCAAGCGCTTCTTTGAGGCGTTCAGTAATACGCCGATCCGCATCGCTAGGCTCAGGATCACCGCTGGGGTGGTTATGCACCAGAATGACAGCGGCGGCGTTGTAAGCGATTGCCGCTTTTAGTACCTCTCGTGGGTACACGCTGGCTGAATCAATCGTGCCGCGAAAAAGCTCTTCAAAGCGGATGACACGATGTTGGCTATCGAGGAACAGCACGCTGAACACCTCGTGCTCATAGTCCTGAATCAAAAGCTGTAGGTGCTCAAACGCTTGCGAAGGCTGAGTAATCTTGCGGCCTTTGGCGAGCTTGCGGCGTGCGAAGCGCTTGGCCATGGTAATGATGTCTTTTTCCGTGACCGGTGATGTGACTAAGTAGGTGCCCGCCACTTCACCGGCTTTGAGTTTGCTATGGGGCATGATGACCTCCAAAAAAATAAAGATGCCGGGGTGGTGGCCCCGGCATCTATGTCGTTAATAGTGGATGTGTATTGTGGTTCAGTGGGCAAGTCACGCCGCCATCACTTGGCTGATACGCCGCTCCATCTCTTCATGAAAGGCATCAACACGCTCGGCAATTGTGCGGATCAGAGCCTCGTCTCGGTAAGCACGCTTCACAAACAGCGGCATACCCGGCCAGTAGCTCACAAAGTCGATCCACTCCCGTTCACTGACCCAGAGCCCACCCTGGCATTGGGGCACGTGTTCGTCGGGTATTTCCCCACTGAGCAGCACCTCAATCTGGAACTTGGGCAGCTTGGTCTTGATCTCCAACAGGCCGTTTTTGCCAATCAAGCTATCCGGTGAGTAGCCTACGTTGTGGTTGAGGATCAGGCCCACTTCTTTAGGCTTCGGTGCGCCGGTCATATCGCGATACAGCGAGCGGGCGACGCTCTCTAGCTCCTGCCCCCGCTTGGTGTGGGCATTGCCTTGAAACGGCTCGGCCAGCTCACCGGTCATGCGCTCGCCGATCAACTGATGCATGTAGGTAATGGCTCCAGTCCCTAACCCACCGGGGCCTTTACCATTCACCAGCAGCGCCTTGAGTTCTGACATGGTGACGCGCCCAAGACGCGCCGCCAGCCACTCGGGCGACCCTTGTGGCATGGTGAGTATCTTCATAACGCCTCCTGTAGGCGATGAGAGATCGGGCTGAGACGCGATTGCTATTTCACGGCTCGCTTGGTGAGGGATGCGCGGAGCTTGTCGAAATCTGCCTGAGGCACCTGAACCGCAACGCCGTATTTGCCGCTGAACCACTCTTGGGTAGTGGCTGGGCATTGGCTGATCAAACGCTGAATCTGCCCCGCTTGAAAGGCCGTAACCCTCTTTACAGCTGCTCGTGTGCTGGTCTGACCATTATCGTCTTGCCCGCGTGTGGTGATGTTGAGCAAGGCGCACAGTACGTAGCGCTTGCCGTAGCTGGTGGACGAACCAAAGGCCTGGACCGCGTTTTTGTTACCGCTCATGTCTGCAGGCAGCAGCATGCTGGTCTCTTCCCGGTGGCCGTCCTTGTGCATCAGCACGCCCGTCACTTGAATGCCGCGTTCCTGTGTCTGAATACGGAAGCTCACTGCGAAGCCGTGTTTTTGCAGGATGGGCCTCACGGTATCGACAATGTCTTCCAGCGTGGCATAGCAGCCGTTATTGGTTTGGCCACGCTCTTCAATGCTGGGCAACTCGGTCTGCATCGCTGCCATAGCAGCGCTGTAGGCCATCATGGCCTGGCGGTCCATCACGCGCTCCTGCATTTGCAGCAGGCGCTCCATCTTGTCGATATCGACATCCGGGTTAAGCGCCGCGCGCTCGATCACTTGGATAATGGCTGTACTATCAGCCGTCGGATGCGCTTCTAGCGCCGCTGAGTTTGGGGAGTGCTGAGCGTTGGCGTCTGCTTGAATGGAAGGTACTGGGCCTTTTTGGGAAGACGCATTTACTACATGAGTACGCTGTGCCATGGGGCACCTCCTTTTACGTGAAGAGGGAAATGCGGGCTAGTCAGCCCTGTTCATGGGGTGTGTCATTTAACGGGCGCAGGAACGTCGGGTAAGTGACGCGCAATGTCTGCGGGATCGATACGCTCCAGGCGTATCTCCGCGCGATAGAACTCGCCCTGGGCGCACACCAGCGACGTTGCGTTGTGGGCGTCGTGCTCTAGCAGTTGTTTGGTTAGTCGAGTGAGCGCCATCTCGATGGCGTCAGAAACAAAGCTCATGCGGGTACCTCGCGGTATAAGCCCCACAGCAAAACGCCCAGCCTTTTCAGGGGCTGGGCGTCTATGCCGTGAGGGTGAGGATGATCATTAGGTGAATCGCTTGTGGGGATGGGGGTATGGATGGCTACGACACCAGCTGTAGGGCGGCATCCAAAGCCTCTTGTTTGAGCTGTGCCCCCTGACCAAACCAGGCTGAGTCCATACGGGTATCGTTACTGCGTGCCCGCTTGTCGTGATCGACGTACTCGGTCACGGCGTTCAGCAAGCCCCAGGCCGTGTCTTTGGCGGTCACCAAGTGAGACCCCCGACCTTCGCCGTGGTAGAGCTTCTGCACCTTATTCAGCGCTCGGTAGTTGGGCAGTTTAGAGGGATCGTCAAGCGGCTTCTCAGCTCCGCAAATCACCGACTGAAGATACTGCTGCGCTTCCTGCCGAGTGATTTTACGCTCTGCTAGGGTTTTCATCCGGTACATGAAGTCATTCCATTGCGACACCGAAATGCCAAGCTGACGCTTCACGGCACGCGGATCAAACTCTGAACGATGGGGCACCTTCACCGCTTGTGACGTACCATCGACGGCAATTTGCAGCGTGTTATTGCACACCACCCGCACCGTGGTAGGCGTGGCCATGGTGGCAAGGGTGCCATCGCAGGAAGTGGCCAATAGCAGGTAGTCATTGACCTCATCCTGGCCTTTGAGCGACGTGCTTAAGCCGCTACGGGCTAGCGCCCAAAACTTACGTCCGCCTTTCAGCACGCCAGCGGTTTCTAGCTCATACCCGGCGTATTCGGTCAGGTCGCGATAGAACTCCAGGATCTCTTCAGGCTGTACCACCTTATAGCGCTGAGACACCACCGATAGCGGTGCTTTGGTATCTGAGCGGTAGAGCACTTTTTGCTCAGGGAACGAGTGAATGCTGCCCAGGTGGCTAGCCCCTTCGGCAATAAAACGCACTGGTGCTTCTTCGATATGCCAGTTCATACCGGCCTGTTGCTGCCAGACCTCCAGCGGTTGATGACGAGACAGTTGCTGCCCCAGGCCATGCCAGGGGGTATCGCCTACGTAAGCCATGTGTTCAACGAGATGTGCCATGAGTCATTCTCCAGACATAAAAAAAGCGCTGACAAAAGCCAGCGCGAGAAATTGAGTAAGCAGATCATTCGCCCCTCACAGGGCGAACAACGATGGGTTAAGCGTTAGGTGCTAAAGGCGGATAGGCGTCACGGTAAGGGCAGCCGCAAGACAAGCATAACCACGGTGTCCCGCTGCCAACTGGCAGCCACTGTTCAAACAGTGAGGTGGCCATACGTGAGCCGGTTTGGCCACCGGCCACGGCCCCCATCATGGCGGCATGCAGTTTTGCCAATGGAAAGCGAGTCACAGTTAGCGGCAGTGGGCTGGTGATGGCCGTCGCGCGCCATGCGCCAATAGCACCGCCAATTAATGTGCTGCCTACTACGCTCACGCGTTGGGCAGTCTCCAGGTTCAGCAGGCGTGTTGATGCACAACGCTTACAGGGTGGGGACATATTGAAGCTCCTATGCAGCGGAAAAGGTTCCAGTGGGGTGGATGCATAGGAGTGATATAGGTCTGAATATTTTTTACTGGCGTGACTGATACTGTGAGCCTGACAGATTTCTTATTATCTCATTGATTAAATGGAATTATTTTTTTCATCTTCAGGGATAGTCCCTCATCACATCCATCACTGAACATCGTGCCTCGAATGGTGCCGACGCCACCATAAGAATAGGAATAATGACGGTAATAGTAATATGCAGTAGCAAATTAATAACTAATAGTAATAAAGGTACGGAGGAGATTTAGAAATAGGGCTACTAGGGAGGAGGCCTTTCGAAGCCTCCGACCATCCCATAAAAAGAGACCAGAGAAGTCCTGTTAACGCAGTATCAACAGGAAGGATCACACCGACAGCAACGTGATGGCGAATAACGCTATGACAATAAGGCCACCTCAGAAGATCGCCTTTTTAAGAGGCGATGCACAGACAAATTCGCTACTGACCAGCACTTACAACGCTGCACCTCCTTATTCGCACAAGGCCACCCTATGCAGGGCCCGTGACGACAGATACATCTTCACCCCATGACTATCACTCAAAGCCACTGCTTAAATGCGGAGAGTGCCGTGTATGCGTGTGTCATGAACTACACCTAAGAGACTCTCATGTTCACGAATAAACCAAAACGCCACCCTCACAATACGAAGCTACGCCTCTATTACGATAGCTGGTACCAAGGGCTACCAGTTCAGCAACGTCTACAGGGCCCTCAGATTGAGAACTATCTGGAGACCACTCTGCGGGTACTACAGCACACTACCTACGAGCAGAACCGAACCTTGGCGTTTCGCCTCGACCTGCGCTTCCCCCAAGCAATGCCAGTTGGGCCGATCCACGCTGACAACGCGTGCCTTAACCGGTTTTTCTATGCCTTGCGGAAGGAGCTTGAAGCGGCAGGCACCAAGTATCACACCGAAATCCGCTACCTGTGGGCCCGAGAGCAGGACACTAGCGACAAGCCTCACTACCATATGCAGTTATTGCTTAACTATGATGCCTTTTGTTCACTGGGGTGCTTCTCCCCCTCCTCCAGTGGTAAATACGAGCAGGGCAATCTCTACCACCGTTGCGTTAGGGCTTGGAGCTGGGCCATCAACTGGCCGATTTACGACATGGCTGGACTACTCCATGTCGCCACGGACAAGCTGACAAAGCAGCCCTATGTGTATCGCATGCACCGAAATGACGCGGAAACTTTTGCACAGGTTTTCTACGCAGCCTCCTATCTGAGCAAAGCCTACTCCAAGCCCATCGCCCAAAGAATCCGCTGTCACCAAGGCAGTAGCCGGTAAGTCTTTAATTGGACCCCATATTTGGATTATCTCTAAGTTGTTCCAAGCTCAGAACGTAATTCCATCCCCCCCGTATCGACTGATTAAAGCAACGTCTTTACTCATTGGCATGTAGCGCGGCAAGCTAGAAACCTCCCATAAACCATCCATTATCAACTTAGTATATAAAGAAATAGAATATAAATTTTAACCACCCACACCCTGTAGGTGCTCATCGGTATGAGGCATAGCTCCTACTGCCAGTGTAAAAGCCGGTCATTTTGGCTATCCGTAGCCAAAATGACCGGCTAGATTGACTGTTTACCTTTAAACATTCAAAAACCTCGTCATTATTTTAATTGTTTTGTCAACCCCTCTGCCTATCCAGCCGTCTAGCTTGTAAGCAGCGCTAGTTTCACCCCTTTCAACAAGCCTCACTCTCTTCACTGACACCGAAACAGGCTCGATGGAGCCCAACCACACGAATTAGGAGAGTGACAATGAGCTATCTCTTTTACCCGATACTGCCTGCCCCGGGCAGTTTCAATCCCCAACGCGTCGCATCAACTCTATTGTGGCGATCCAGCAATGAGCTCAGTCAGAATTGCCAGGTGTCACAAGATCTCACCACTCTGACCCTGTTAGCAGGGGTCAGTATAGTGGCTCAGGGTCGCTACGATTTGAGGATGCCCTTTGGTGCGATCAAACCAACCTCTATCAACGTGCTAGGAGTTGCTGGCTCCGGCGAAGGTAAATCTCCGCTCTTCGACAAAGTGCTACACCCCATTCAAGAAGAACAGCGCAGGCAGCGCAAGGAGTGGCGCAAACAGCTGGATACCTATCAAGGGGAGCTAGAGGAGTGGCGAACCGAGGAGAAGGTGCTGACTCAATCAATCTATCGCAAACGGACCAAAGGCGGTACAGCGGAGCGTGAACGACAATTGCTGCAAGAGCTGCATCAACGCCGGCCCCAATTACCACGTGAGTTCCGGTTACTGTACGACGACACCTCACCAGAAGCACTCTTTTCAGGACTAGATAAGAGGGTGCCAAGCGCCGCGTTGGCGACAGACGAAGCGGAGCTATTCTTCAAGGGCCCTATGAATCGGGCACGCAGCCATATTAACTCCCTATGGAGCGGTGGTAGCACAATCATCACCAGGGCTACTAAAGAAGATATTGCCTTAGATGATGTCCGCCTAATGCTGCTACTAATGGTGCAGCCCGGCATCCTGGACAATTACATAGAAGCACAGGGTCGACAGGCAAGAGACTCCGGCATGCTCGCTCGCTTTCTCGTCTGTGCACCGCTACCGACTCGCGGTCAACGGCTCCACTCGCAACAGTCCTCCTCGACATGGGATGCTTGGGAACAAGCTGAAGTACGCCTGACCACTCTGATGCGCGAGAACCTGATCCTGACAAACGAACCAGACACACCAAGAGAGGTACTTGAATTTACGCCAGAAGGTGCAGCCTGCTGGATACAGATGGCCAATGAGATCGAGCAACAGATGCGCCCGGGGGGGTGCTTTGAAGCGTGTCCCGACCATGGCTCGAAGCTGGCGGAAAACGTGGCTCGCGTCGCGGCATTGATCCACTTGCTCGAGGAGTATGACGGGGGTATCACACAAGAGACAGTGTTGATGGCAATGGATATCAGCCTCTATTACTCTGGCCACTTCATGCAGGTTTTCATGCCACCTCCCCAAGAGGAGCAAGATGCTCAGCGGCTAAACGAGTGGTTCAATGAGCTGAGGCAATTCGGCTGGCGTATTATTCGGTACAACGAAGTGCGTCAACGCGGTCCACGCCCGTTGCGTGATAAGAAGCGGCTCAAAGCAGCGCTTGATGTGCTGCTTAACCATCAGCAAGTGGCTGTTTTTACTCTCAACCGAACCCGCCACATCGACATCGCTCCTTGGCTGGGTCCGCAGAACCCGAGCATTTACTGACACTCGTGGTTCATTGCCGCCCAGCTGGGCGGCAAGTACTAATTACGTCATTTGTCTTCTTCAGGCACCTGCAGCACGGTTTGCCAAGACGACGCCTCGGGCAACCGATCAATGCAGGCCAGAAGGTCGTGAATATCAGAAATCGAGTTTACTCGTTTACGTCCTTCATCTGGCAATTCGCTGAAATGTTGCTCTAATAAATATATTAAAGTGGACCGAACCCCTTCTCGATGGCCTCGCTCGTGGATCAAATCCGCATCTTCACAGCTACTATTCTCACTATTGGAGTTTCTACCCTTATCTAAAAGGGCTTGAAGTCTCAAACTTACACGCATGTGCCTCTCGCTGACACCTTCACTCTTACTACGTTTCTTTATTAATACATTTAGAACTTCTCCTCGAAACTTATCAAGCCCACCGCCCCAGCTAAAAATAGGAATTTTCTTATTAATCTCGTAAATCTCTTCTGCCCACTTATCTGCTACTGCTGTAGCATTTCGCTTAATTCGGCTTGACGCCTCTAGATCTGAGCACATCAACCCTGTTATCATAGTTTTTAAAAGTTTTCGCTGATCTTCTCCTGAAGCAGGTTGAGGCAGTGAGTGCCCACCTTTGGCCGCTCGAATGGTATAAATTTTCTTTCTAACATTTTCCAAAACATCTAATGCGGCCAAGTGCCGCTGCGCTTCAACCAACCAGTTTATCATGAGCTGAAAGGACTCAGCTGATTGTTTAAAAAAGGGTGCCTCAGGGTATACTAGCGAGGTTTTTACATTTCTATTGAATTCCTCCAATACTGCAACAGCATATCGAATCGCTTGGTCAGCACAGAGCTTTCGGAACTCAACATCTTCAACTTCATACTGATTAAACTCGACAGATTGATATAACTTACGATCCTTAAAACGAATATCAAAGATACTTCCTTCAAGCTTTGACAAGTATTCTTTTCGCTTATTTTCATCTGAAATGCTTAAACGCTTGAAAGTCTGATTAACAACTTTCTGCGCACAAGCACTTAACTCCTGGAAAACCCAAAACATATCCCCGATCGACTCAGGGCGCAATGTCTCTTCCTCAGGCTTCTCATCACCCACCATATTTGGCCCCATCTCATCCCCACGCATAAAACACCACCTAATCATTACCAAAGTTTAAGCAGACCAAAAATCAATGCGAACTAGAAAACTCTTTATTCAGCCTTAGACGCATCCACCTAATCGATTCAGAGCAGTTTCTCAAGTGACTCAAAACTCATAAATCACTGAAAAAGTCAATGCAGCTGCTTATCTAAAAAAACAGTCGCTTAGCAGACAGTATGAAAAAGCCAAGACTTTTCGCAATCATATTTTCGTCAACTTCTTCAGTGGCGAGGATACTTATGGCCAGATCGCTAATAAAACCAGAGCAGGTAGCAGAGCAGTTGGGTATGAGCCTGAGCTGGGTATACGAGCACAAGCAAGACATCGGATTCGTTCAATTTGGGAGCGCTGTGCGCTTTGATCAGCAAGAGGTTGAGGAGTACGCTAGGAACTGCAGGCGCGGTCCTCAGCGTAAGGAGGATCGAAAATGGGATACACCGTCTCACAAAGGAAAGATCGAGGCACGTGGATCGTCCGCGCCAGGATCAACGGCCAGCGTACTCAGCGAACTTTTCAAACAGAAGGAGAAGCGAGGCAATACGCATTAAAGGCAGAGGCTCAACGCCAAGAAGATGAATTCAATGGGGTCATGGGCCGCAAGCCCAAATACACCTTTTCAGAGGGACTGCAGCGAATGGTCAGCGAATATGACGTTCGTTCTCAGAAGCAGCACATCCTATTGGTCGCTAGGTGGATGGATGAGCATGCTCCAGGCGTCATCATCGGCCAGGAACTGCTAGACGCGGCGCGTAGAATGCAGAAGGCTCTGAAAGAAAAGGGATTGGCACAGTCGACCATCAACAACCGCATACAGGCCGTCAAGCGAGTGCTCTCGCTATCGTATCGCGAATGGGATTGGATCGACTTGCCACTCGACGGAAAGCTACGTAAGCCCTCGCCTAAAAACGAGCGCCACGTTTATCTCTCTGAACTGGAACTTGCTGAGCTGCTGGAAGCCGTACCCGAGCGGTATCAGGTCGAACGGAAAGTAATTTTGTTAGCCATGCTAACAGGCATGCGGCGCGGTGAGCTGATGGCACTGGAACCGAGGAATGTTTACAACGGCCGGATTGTCCTCAAACCACACCAAACGAAAAACGGCAAACCGAGGGTCATCCCGCTTTCCGAAGAAGCGATACCGCTGCTTGAAAGCTTACCGTTTGATACAACGGGGGATAGAGTTAGGGGAGCATTTGAAAGGGCTAGGGAAGCAATCGGTCGTCCAGATATCCGTTTTCACGATATGCGACATTGCTATGCCTCATTACTAGCTAGCAAAGGAGAGTCACTAACGAGTATCAGGGATTTGCTGGGACATTCATCGCTGACTGTAACAAGCCGATATGCCCATGCTGATCCAACAAGATGGGATAGTGTGGTTGCCAGATTGCCGCGCATTAGCAACCAAATGGCAACCAAGCACTGACAGAAACAAGCTCTAATCTCTGTAACCACTTGATTTCATTGGTGGGCCCAGTAGGACTTGAACCTACGACCAAGGGATTATGAGTCCCCTGCTCTAACCAACTGAGCTATAGGCCCGAAAAGCGTGCACATAATAGCGAATGTGTGTGGGCGAGGCTACCCCCTTAGGGCGCTATCTTACGGCGTGATCGGCATTTTTTCGGCACTAATTGCCAGCGCTGGGGTCTGGTGGTGAATGCTTCTATGGAGAATCGCTTTGAAAGCTTTGATGGCTCTTTTCCCGCTGCTGTTGGCGCTGCCGGTGCAGGCGGATTGGCAGCTTGATCCTGGCCAGTCTCAGGTGCAGGCGTCGATTACCCAACTGGATGGCGAAGCCCCGCAAACCCATCACCATCAGGTGAATAATTTGCAGGGCGATATTGCTGCCGATGGCACGCTGCGCCTGCCGCTGCGCTTGAGCCAAACCGACCTGCTCAAACGCTTTGGGGAGCTGCCGCCATGGGTGGGCTTGCTGGCGAACACCACGCTGGTGACGCTGGTGGCGCAAATGCCGCCGGAGCGGTTAGACGGCTTGGATATTGGCGAATCGATGGTGGAAACCCTCACCTTCCGGGTGCAAACCGATCTGATTAACCAAGAAGAGGCGGTGCCGCTGCGCTTTACCCGCGAAGGGTTGAACGAGGTGCGCGTGACCCACGCCGAACCCATGGCGCTGGATGGCAATGCGCTGATGGCCAACAGCACGGTACGCACCGTGCTGTCGATGTTGGGCTACCAGCAGATTGATGAGCATGTGCCCGTCACGCTAAATGCGCTGCTGGTAAACCGCTAACGTTTGGCTTAGCCACTGATGAGCGCCTAGTGGCTGAGCGCTTCTACATCGCCTGCCTGGGCGGCCCCGGTTTGTACCCGCCACTGGGCGGCATAATGGCCGTCCGCCGCTAACAGGCTGGCGTGGGTGCCGCGCTCGGCCACTTGGCCTTTCTCGATCACCACAATCTCGTCGGCGTGCACAATGGTGGAAAGCCGGTGGGCAATCATAATCACCGTACGGCCGTGGGCGATGCGTTTTAGCGAGCGCTGAATGGCCGCTTCGGTTTCGTTATCCACCGCACTGGTGGCTTCATCCAGCACCAGAATCGGCGGGTCTTTTAACAGCGCCCGCGCCAGTGAAAGCCGCTGGCGTTGGCCGCCGGAAAGGCGCACGCCCCGCTCGCCCACTGGCGTATCCAGCCCTTGGGGCAGCGTTTCGATAAAGCTCCAGGCTTCGGCGGTTTTGGCGGCGTCGATAATCGCAGCATCGTCGGCATCCGGCTGGCCGTAGGCGATGTTGTCGCGAATGCTGCCTTCAAACAGGTACACATCCTGGCTCACTAGGCCAATCGCTTGACGAAGTGAGTGCATACTTACGTCTGTGATGGGTTGGCCATCTACCAGCACACGGCCACTGGCGGGGTCGTAAAAGCGCAGCAGCAGTTTGATCAGCGTCGATTTACCGGAGCCAGTGGCCCCCACCAGCGCCAGCGTATTGCCAGCGGGCACGTGTAAGTCCACGCCGTTCACGCCTACTTGACTGGCTTCATATTGAAAACTCACCGCCTCAAAACGCACGTCGCCTTTTACCGGGGCAGTTAAAGGCGTGGTGCTGTCGTCCTTCACGGCAATCGGTACTTCGAGCAAATCCAGAATCCGTTTGGTGCTGGCCATGGCGCGCTCGAACAGGTCAATCACTTGGGCAAGGCCGGTGAGCGGCCACAGCAGGCGCTGGGTCAGAAACACCAGCACGCCATACGCGCCCACGTTGAGGCTGCCGTTCAGTGCCATCATGCCGCCGACGGTAAAGGTGGCGAGAAAGCCCGCCAAAATCGCCATGCGGATGACCGGAATAAACGCAGAACTGACTTTAATCGCGCGGCGGTTGGCGTCTACATAAGCTTCGCTGGCCTCCCGCAGCCGCTCTGCTTCCCGCGCTTCGCTGGTGAAGCTTTTAATCGTGGCGATGCCGCTGAGGTTGTTGGAGAGACGGCTAGCAAGGTCGCCTACTTTTTCGCGCACGTCGCTGTACAGCGGCCCGGCTTTGCGCTGGAAGAAAAACGCGCCCCAAATGATCAGCGGAATGGGCGTAAACGCTAGCAGCGCGATCAGCGGAGAAAGCACGAAGAACACCGCGCCTACGGCCACCACCGTAACCACTACTTGAATCAGCGCGTTAGCACCGCCATCCAGAAAGCGCTCTAGCTGGTTGACGTCATCGTTCATGGTGGCCACCAGCTGGCCGGAGCTTTTCGATTCGAAAAACGCCATGTCGAGGCGCTGGGCGTGCTCATAGGTGTCTTGGCGCATATCCGCTTGCAGCCGCTGGGCCAGGTTGCGCCAGAGAATCTGGAACAGGTACTCAAACAGCGACTCCCCCGCCCAAATAAAGAAGGTGAGCACCGCCAAAATGGTGATCTGCTCTTGAGGCGATTCAAACCCCAGCCGCGCCACGAAGCTGCTTTCCTGGTTCACCACCACGTCGATCGCCACGCCAATCAGGATTTCCGGGGCGATATCGAATAGCTTGTTGATAATCGAGCAAATCGTGGCGGTGATAATCTGCCGCCGATAGCCTTTGGCGTAGCGCAGCAGGCGCATTAAGGCGTGAAAGCTTTGATTGACGGACGCTTTGTCAGCGCGGGTCGGGGAAGAAGCCACATCAATTCCTTTTACGTTGTTATCTGCGTAAATCGCCTTTAAACGGGTTGCGTCGCTCGGCGCACGTTGGCAAGCAAGGGGCTGCCGGTATCAGGGTCAAGCAGCAGCGTGCACTCCACCTGATACAGCTCCCGCACCAGCGCGGGCGTCACCACCTCAGCGGGCGCGCCCTGGGCAACGATCTGCCCGTCGCGCATGGCAATCAGGTGGTCGGCATAACGGCAGGCGCTGGCTAGGTCGTGCAACACCATCACCACGGTGCGGCCGTGGCAGGCCAGATCGCGCACCAGCTCGAATACTTCGATTTGGTGGCCTAAGTCTAACGCGGAGGTGGGCTCATCGAGTAGTAAAAGCGGCGTTTGCTGAGCAATGGTCATGGCGATCCAGGCGCGCTGGCGCTGGCCGCCGGAAAGCGCTTCCAAAGGCCGGTCGGCAAGCGCCTCAAGCCCGGCAGCGGCCAGGGCGTAGTGCACCACCTGCTGATCTTCCGCTGACCACTGGCGCAGCCAGCCCTGGTGGGGCTGGCGACCAAAGCGAATCAGTTCGGTGACGGTTAGCCCTTCCGGAGCGACCGCCTCTTGGGGCAGTAGCGCCAGCTTGGTGGCAAGTTGTCGGGCGGGCATCTGGGCGATGTCGTGCCCGTTGAGCAGCACGGCACCGCTGTCGGGTTTGTGCAAGCGGGCCAGCCCAGAGAGCAGCGTGGATTTACCACAGCCGTTGGGGCCAACAATGGCGGTTACTTGCCCGCTGGGCAGGCTAACGCCGAGCTCGTGAATCACTTGGCGCTGGCCGTAGCTCATGCTGAGCGCATCGGTGGAAAGCGTGGGTAATGAGGTCATGGGCGGCTCCGTTGCGGGCGCATTAATATCCAGAGTAGCCAGGGGCCACCCACCACGGCGGTGACAATCCCCACGGGGATTTCGATGGGGGCAAACAGCGTGCGGCCCGCTACATCGGCCAGCACCATCACCAGCGCTCCCGCCAGCGTGGCGGCTAAAATCGGCACATGGCGGGCGCTGGAGAGTGAGCGGGCGATTTCAGGGCCAATCAGCGCCACCAAGCCCACCGGCCCTGCCACGGCAACGGCCAGCGCAGTGAGCACCACTGAAAGTAACAGCACCTGCAGCCGCCGCGCTTTCACCGCGGTGCCCAAGCCACTGGCGATGGCATCCTTAAAGCGCAGCAGCGTGAGCGAGCGGGCCAGCGCCAGCGCGGCCACCAGCCCCAGCGCTAAGCCAATACCCAATAGCTGTACCGCGCTTGCCGGGCGGGCATTGAGGGAACCAACGGTCCAGGGGTAGGCGGCGTTGGCGGTATCAATCGCTACCCGCGCCAACATAAGCTGTGTAACCGCGCCAAAAACCGCGCCCACGCCAATGCCCGCCACAATAAAGCGATAGCCCTGGGTGCCGCTGCCCGCCGCTAGGCCAAAGGTGAGCACGGCGGCGGTGGTCGCCCCCGCCAGTGCCATGGCAGGCGGGGCAATCCCTACGCCTAACCCAACAATCGAGGCCACCGCAAAGGCGGTGGCACCGTTATCGATGCCGATAATGCCGGGGGTCGCCAAACGGTTACGGGCCAGGGTTTGCATTAATACCCCGGCCAGCGCAAAGGCAGCCCCAGTGAAACAGGCAGCGATCAGGCGCGGCAGGCGCAGCTGCTGCACCATAAACGCGGTCATTCTATCGCCTTGCCCCAGCAAGGAAGCCACCACCGTATTCGGGGAAAGCGTCACGCTGCCCAGGCTTAAATAGAGCACGCAGGCGGCCATCAGTGCGGCACTCAACCCGATATTCACCGCCACGGCGCGCTTTTCCAGCAGCACGCTCACCCCATAACGGGGCAGCGCAGCGCGCCAGTAGCCCTGCGGGGCAGCGACCTTTTGTGCGCTCGACTCTTCTCGATAAGCGGTGGATGTATGGGGCAGTGCCACACCGCTCATCGACTGTTTTGCCGTCATTTTCATAGCATCAGATAACCAAAGAGAGTGCGTTAGAGCATCGGCAGGCGCTTGGCCCGCACCACCGCAATCAGCACCGGCGCGCCGCATAGCGCGGTGAGTACGCCCAAGGGCAGCTCGGAGGGGGCGACGACGACACGGGAGATAATATCGGCGGTGAGTACGATCAGCGGGCCGACGGGTAGGCAGAACCAGAGCGTGCGGCGAATATCCGGCCCGGCGATGGCCCGCGCTACAAAAGGCACTACCAGCCCCACAAACGCAATCGGCCCGGCAATGGCGGTGGCCGCGCCGACTAATAGCGCCACACAGCCCACCGCCAGCCAGCGAATCAGCCCAGGGCGGTGCCCTAAACCGCTGGCGGCCCGCTCCCCCAGCGCCAGCGCGGCCAGCGGCCGGGCAATCAATACAACGCCCACTCCTGCTACCAATAGGCTTGGCAGCACGGCCCATAAATCGTCTAGCCGCCTACCCGCCAAGCTGCCCACCACCCAAAAGCGAATCTCATCGGCGGCACGCTGGTCGTAGAGCAGCATCAGTGCGCTGAGCGAGCCAAGCAGCCCCGAAAACGCGGCCCCCGCTAACACTAAGCGCACAGGGTCGCTCCCCACACCGCGCAGCCGCGCCACGCTGAGTACGCATACGCAGCCGATCAGCGCGCCTAACTGGGCCACGGGAATGCGCAAAGTGGCCGCGCTGGCCCCTAATACCAGCGCCAGGGAAACGGCAAACGCAGCGCCTGCGCTCACGCCTAACAAGCCCGGCTCGGCCAGCGGGTTGCGGGAAACCGCTTGCAGCAGCGCCCCGGCCACGCCTAGCGCCACGCCAACTACAATGCCAATTAGCGTGCGGGGCGCGCGCAGCTCCCAGACGATAAAACGCGCTTCCGCGTGTTCTCTACCGCTTAGCAGCCCCAGCACTTGGCGGGGGCCAACACTGCCTGCGCCTATCAACAAACTAACGACGCTCACCGCCACTAGGGCGGTGAGCAGAAGGATCATCCAGGTACGAGGTGAGCAGCGCCTGCCGCTCACGTTGTTCGCAACAGAGTTAGCAAAAGAGCTCACGGCAGCCTCGTTCACGGCAATAAGGCATTCTCGATGTCATCCAGAATCGCCTGGGCCGCCAGCGGGCCGTTGGCGCTGCTCCAGAGCTGGCCGTTGACCAACACCACTCGTTCGTTCTGTACCACGTTCAAGCGGTTGAAGGCAGCGCTCTGTTTGGCGCTATCTAGGGCGGCTTGGCCGTCATCATTTAGCGTGGCCAAAAACAGCCAGTCGCCGTCTACCTGGGAAAGGTTTTCTAGGCTCAATACATCGCTATGCACGCCCCGTTCACCGATCAGCTCGCCGCCTTGCACATCCAGGCCGACGCGCTCTAACAGGCCGGTGGCAATCAGGTTTTCCGACATCACCATGGGGCCGCCGGGCATCCAGCGCACCAGATAGGCGTTGCTGCCCACGTCGGCTTCAGCTACTGCGTCTGACATAGCATCGACCCGCTGATCGACGGCGCTGATCGCTTCGTCAATGGCCTCTTCCTGGTTCAAAGCCTGGCCGAATAGGCGCGCTTCGGCTTCCCAGTTATCGGCCGCCAGTGGTTGCGTGTGGGGCACCACGGTGGGAGCAATTTGCGATAGCAGTTGGTACTGCTCCTCCGGCAGTTGGGCCGCGGCTAGAATCAGGTCCGGCTGCTGGGCTAGCACTGCTTCAATATTAATTTCCCGCACGACGCCCACAATCTCAGGGTGTTTTAACTCATTCGCACTGAGGTAGTCGGTCACATATTGCGCCACGTTGTCGCCGCCACGGGTGGTGACCGCCCCTACCGGGGTCACGCCTGCCGCCAGCGCGGCATCCAACGCGCCCTCATACAGTGTGACGACACGCACAGGGTTGTCAGCAACCTCCACGTCGCCGTAGGCGGTCTCCAAGGTGCGCGCTTGAGCAGTACCCGACAGCAAGCCGCCCATCAATATCCCTATTAACCCGCGCTGCAGTAACGTGTGTCGCATATGACTCTCCGGTAAAACGCTATGCCTAAATGATTCTCGCCGCTGATAATAACGATTCTCAAAAGCACTTGCACCCATATTCCAACGAATCTCCCGTTGCATGTCCCGCAACGCTGGGTGGAACGGCACACGTCGGCTTCAAATCCTACGGGCAGATCAACGTCTCTCTGTCGGCAATCGTTCCATTAATAGCAACGCCATGTTCGATAAAACCATCTCGCAAGTGGGAACTTTTCTTCTTAGAATCCGCAGCTCATTTGATAATTAGTTTCATTAGCAAACAAGACTCATATCAGGGGATCGCCATGCCACGCTTTACTCGCACCGCCCTCGCCAGTGCCATCGCGCTGAGCGTTACTGTGGTGGCTAATGCGCAAGAATCAGCGCAACTGGATAACATCGTTGTCTCTGCCAGCGGGTTTGAGCAGGCAATGGTGGATGCTCCGGCGAGTATCTCGGTTATTTCCAGAGAAGAGCTTCAGCGCGAACGCATTACCAGTGTGGCCGATGCCCTGCGTAACGTAGAAGGGGTAGATGTCGGCGGTTCGGTGGGCAAAACCGGCGGCAGTAACATTAGTATCCGTGGCATGCCTAGCGACTACACGCTGATCCTGATTGATGGCCGCCGCCAAAATGCGGCTGGAAGCGTCACGCCTAACGGTTTTGGTGAAACCTCGACCAGCTTCTTTCCTCCCGTTTCCAGCATTGAACGCATCGAGGTGATTCGCGGGCCGATGTCCACCCTATACGGTTCAGATGCCATGGGCGGCGTAATCAACATTATTACCCGCCGAGTAGATCGCGAGTGGGTTGGCTCGGTCGGTGTCGAGAATACCTTTAATGAAGATCGTGACTTCGGCGACCGCCGCGAGATCAACCTCTATACCAGCGGCCCCCTGGTAGAGGACACGCTGGGCGTTCAACTGCGCGGGCGTTTGTATGAGCGTGACGCATCAGCGCTTGTCTACACCGACGCTAACGGCAACCCGGTTGAGGTGAGCCAGCGCGGCCCTAGCCCGGTAGAGGGCGATGTATACAACCTGGGCGGTAAACTGACCTGGACACCTAACGACAGCCACGACCTTTGGCTGGATGGGGAGGTGAACCGCCAGCGCTACAACAACGACGAGTGCCAACTCGGCACGCTGGATGGCCGCACCCGCAGCTGTGCGCCCAACCCTGGCGTGGCAAACGGCTATGCCGACGAGCTACGCTTTGAGCGGGAGCAAGTGGCTATCGGCCATACTGGGCGCTTTGCCACAGGCACGCTGGAATCGAGCCTAATGCGTAACACCACGGAAACCACTGGCCGTACGATTCCGGGTGATGAGGGTGTTGCTTACGAGGGCTTCCCCAGCATTATTGGCGGTGCCCCGCGTAAGCTGGAAACCACCAATACGGTACTGGATAGCAAGTTTATTATGCCGTTGGGTAACCACATGACCACCGTTGGCCTCCAGTGGTGGGATGCGGAGTTGGATGACGGCTTGGCCAATGAGACTTTCGAGCAAACCACTTGGTCGCTCTTTGCAGAAGACGAATGGATGCTGCGGGATGATCTTGCGCTGACTCTGGGCGGCCGCTACGACCATCACGATGCGTTTGGCAGCCAGTTCAGCCCCCGTAGCTATTTAGTATGGAACACCACACCGAACTGGACGCTAAAAGGCGGTGTTAGCCGTGGCTACAAAACCCCGACCCTGAATGACCTTCACTCGGGTATTAACGGGGTGACCGGCCAGGGCACGATCCTGACGATCGGCAACCCGGACCTTGAGCCGGAAACCAGCACCAGCAGCGAAATCGGCGCGCACTACGATAGCCAAACAGGCTTTACCGCCAGCGCGACGCTGTTCTACAACCAGTTCGACGATAAAATTGCCAGCGGCAACGATATCCTGATTGAAAACGACCCGCTTATTCCGGATGGCGTGTATAGCCAGGACGTGAATATCGATGAAGCGGTGACTCAGGGGGTTGAGCTCTCCACCAGCTATCAATTCACCCCCGATTGGCGCTTATCCGCTAATTACACCTACACCGATAGCGAGCAGAAAAGCGGCAATAATCGTGGCGAACCGCTGACCGATACGCCCGAACACGCACTGAATGCCACGCTGCGTTGGCAGGCGACACCGAAGCTAGATACTTGGCTCTCTGCCGAGTACCGCAGCGAGCGCTATCGCAACCGTGAACGTGTTAGGGGCGCGCCCTCCTTCGCTGACCTGGGGGATTTCAAAGCCTACTCGCTGTTTCACCTTGGCGGCAGTTACGCGTTTACCGACCAATTTAACGTCAGCGCCACCCTCTACAACCTATTTGACAAAGACTTTGTCGACTACCGCGCCTACGGCGATGGCACCAGCTTCGGCAACGTTTACGCCAACAGCGAAGAGGGTCGCCGCCTGTGGCTCTCTGCTCGCTATGAGTTCTAAACAGACGCCCATGTAGTTTCTGCTTGCTGTTTCAATGCTGACTTGCTGCCCCGGCTACGCGCCGGGGCTTTTTTATAGCGTGCTTTTGGTTGGATCGTCCCGCAGTAGCTTCCCTCTATGGTCACGATTCATGGTTTTAATATATGTCAACGCATGCGCTTGGGTAGTATGGGCCCGATATATTACGTGCTCGTCTACGCCTTGACCGACCTTCACTTTAGTTAGGATGCGACCTGTTATGACGGTGCCTTTACTTGCCCGCCCATTTTCGCTTTTGCTGCTACTTCCTCTCTTACTCGTTGCTGGCACCGCGCTGGCCCAATCTGCCCCACGAGTCGAGCTGGCCAGCGTCAACCGTGAGCCTATTTATCAAGAGCTTAACCTGGTCGGCACGGTGAACTCCCTGGAGGATGCGCTGCTCTCCTCGTCGGTGGCCGGGCTGGTCGCGGCGATTAACGTGAACCCGGGCGACCGAGTCGAAGCAGGCGACACGCTGGTGGCGCTGGATGATGATTTGGCGCGCTTCGAGCTAGCCGGGGCGCAAGCGGCAGAAGAGGAAGCCCGGGCCGCGCTTAGCGAAGCGCAGCGGCTGCTGCGGGAGGCGGAATCGGTGGGGGCTGGGCGCAACATTGCCGCTACGGAAGTGAGCGCCCGGCGCAGTGCGGTAAGCGTCGCCAACGCAGCGCTTTCCCGCCTGAATGCCGAACAGTCACGGCTCAGCGCGCTGTTGGAGCGCCACACGATTACCGCGCCGTTCAGCGGTGTGGTCAGCGAGCGAAGCGTCAACCTGGGCGAGTGGGTCACACCGGGAGACAGCGTCGCCCGTTTGGTCAACCTCAACACCCTGCGTGCCGATTTTCAGGTGCCCGAAGCGTTCTATACCGCCTTGGAGGAGAACGCCACACTTATCCTCACGGCAGGCGAGCAGCGCGCTGAAGCCCGCATCGCGACCTTAGTGCCGGTCAGCGCCTCTAGCGCGCGGACGTTTTTGCTGCGTGCCGAAGTGCCCGAAGCGCTGCCGCTCTACCCTGGCAATGCGGTCGACGCCGTGGTGAAAGCCGCCACCGGGCGCGATGGCATCACCGTCTCCCGGGATGCGCTTAGCCGTTACCCAGATGGCCGAGTCACGGTGTGGGTCGCCACGCCTGACGACAGCGGCATGTACCAGGTGCGCGAACAAAGGGTCGAGGTCGGCATCAACTTCGCTGAGCGGGTGGAAATTACCAGCGGGCTATCAGGCAGCGAGCAGGTGGTGATTCGTGGCAATGAATCCTTGGTGGAAGGCGTCAGCGTTGAAGCCGTCTCGGAGGGTGGCGAATAATGTTTGCTGCCCTGCTGCGCCAGCAAACGCTGGTGACCGTGATTGCGCTGATTTTTCTGCTGTTGGGCATCGCCGCGACGCTACGCATTCCGGTACAGATGATTCCGGATATCGAAGCGCGCACCATTACCGTGGAAACGCGCTGGGCGGGCGCGACGCCCCAGGATATCGAAAAAGAGATTCTGGTGGAGCAGGAGCAGTACCTGCGCAATGTGCCTAACCTCACCCGCATGACGGCGGTAGCGGAAAGCGGCAGCGCCGAGATCGAGCTGGAGTTTCCGTTTAGCGTGGACATGACCGCCGCGCTGATCCAGGTGAACAACGCCTTAAGCCAGGTCTCCTCCTACCCCAATAACGTCGACCAGCCTCGGGTGGTGTCGGCCGCGTTCTCCACCGATGCGTTTTTGCGTTTTCACGTTGGCACCCTGCCCGGCAACCCCAACGCGCTGGATATCCAGCTGATGAGCGACTTCATCGAAGACCGCGTGCGCCCGCGCTTGGAAGGCATTGAAGGGGTCTCGGAAGTCGGCGTAAACGGCGGCGCCCAGCGCCAGCTGCAAATTTTGGTCGACCCCGCCGCCCTGGCCCAGCGCGGCATCTCGCTGCTGGAGCTGCGCGAAGCGATTACCCAGCGCAACCGGGATATCTCCGGCGGCGAGCTGGACGCGGGCAAGCGGCGTTACTTGGTGCGCACGCTGGGCCGGTTTGATAGCGCCGAGGCTCTGGCAGAGCTAGTGGTGGCCCGCGTGGGCGATAGCATCGTGCGGCTGGCCGATGTAGCAGACGTGCGCCAAGGGCAGTCGCGGCTAAACCAGCTGTCGTTCTACAACGGCGAAGCCGGGATTGGCATGGACCTGCGCCGGGAGAGCGGCGCCAATGTCATCGACATCAAATACGCGGTGCAGGATGAACTGGCGGCGATCAACGAGACTATTCTGCGCCCAGCAGGTATGGAGATTGTGCTGACGGCCGATGACGTGCGCTACGTAGAAGCCTCCGTGAGAAACGTGTGGAGCAACCTGCTGCTGGGGGCCGCCTTCGCGACCCTGGTGATGTACCTGTTTTTGCGCTCGGCCCGCGCCACGTTTATCGGCGTCATCGGCATTCCATTCTGTACCATTGCCGCCTTTTTGGGGCTGATGCTGACAGGCCGAACCATCAACGTCATCTCCATGGCGGGCATTGCCTTTGCCATCGGCATGAGCGTGGATAACAGCATCGTGGTGTTGGAGAACATCGAGCGCTACCGCCGCCAGGGGCTGGACCGCATCGAATCAGCACTGCGCGGCGTGCAGGAGGTGTGGCCCGCCACGCTCGCCTCCACCGCCACCACCATTCTGGTGTTCTTACCGATTCTCTTCATCGAAGAGGAGGCCGGGCAGCTCTACTCCGACGTAGCCATTGCGGTGTCGGCGGCGATATTTGCCTCCATGCTGGTGGCCGTCACGCTGGTGCCCTCGCTCTGCTCGCGGTTTAGCTTTTCGATGCATCACGCGTCTAAACCCGACGATGCTCAAGCGCCCGGCGACGAGCGCCCTTCTCGACTGGGCGCGCTGTTGGAGCGGCTGATTGCGACGCCGCTACGCCGTGGGGTGATCCTAGTGCTGACGCTGCTGATCAGCGGCTGGACGATCCTGGCCCTGACACCGCCCGCCGAGTACTTGCCCGAAGGCGAGGAGCCCAAAACCTTTGCACGCATGAGCCCTCCCCCTGGCTACAGCCTGCAGGAGATGGCCAGCATTGCCGAGCAGGTCGAAGCGTACTTTCTACCCCATGTGCAGGCGGAGCCGGATGCCTTTTTAGCGGGCGATACCGAGGTGCCGCCGCTGGCTTACATGAACATGCGTGTGGCCCCCACGCAGCTTTTCATTGTTGCCGAAGCGGTCGACTCTTCGCATATCGAAGCATTGATGGAGGCACTCACGAACTACTACGAGCGCTTCCCCGGCATGCGCGCCTTTGCCTCGAAAGGCTCGATTATTTCCAGCAACGATGGCGGCACGCGCAGCATCAACCTGGATGTGGCGGGCCCGGACTTAGCCACGGTGTACGGCGCGGCCAATACGCTCTACCGGGAAGCCCAAACGCAGTTTGGCAATCCGCGTATTCAAAGCCAGCCTTCGTCGCTGTCGCTCGACCAGCCCTTGATTCAAATTCGCCCCGACTGGGCCAGGGTCGCGGAGCTGGGAATTTCCGCCGAGGCGGTGGGGTTTTCGGTCTCTGCTCTGGGGGAAGGGGCGTATGTAGATGACTTCTTTTTAGACGATGAGAAGATCGATATTTACCTCTATGGCCCGCAGGCGTCGCTGCCGTTAGACCAACTGCCAAACCTGCCACTGCATACTCCCGATGGCTATACGCTGCCGCTATCGGCGGTGGCGCGTATCGATGAAACCATGGATACCAGCGTGATTCGCCGGGTAAACGGCAACCGCACGGTAACGCTGAACGTGATTCCCCCTGCCAGCATTGCATTAGAGGCAGGCGTCGAGCAGGCCGAGGCGATGCTGGAGCGGCTGCGCCAGGAAGGCGTGTTGCCCTCGACGGTGGATGTTTCGATTTCCGGCGCCAGCGACCAGCTAAACGCCACCCGTGAGGCGCTTACCGGCAACTTCCTGATCGCTATCGTGATCGTTTACCTGCTGCTGGTGGCGATCTTCTCCCATTGGGGCTATCCGCTGCTGATTTTAACCTCGATACCGCTAGGCGTGGTAGGCGGCATTATGGGGCTGGCCGCCATGAATGGCGTGGGTAGCCTGCTGCCGTTAATCGGCGTGGCACCGCTCAGCCAGCCCTTCGATATGATTACCATGCTGGGCTTTTTAATCCTGATGGGTACGGTGGTGAATAACCCCATTCTGGTAGTCGACCAGGCCAGACGGCGGCTGCATGACAAAACGCTCAGCGTTCAGGAGGCCGTATCACAGGCGGTACAAACCCGCCTGCGCCCCATCGCCATCACCACGCTGACCACCCTGTGCGGGCTGTCGCCGCTGGTCTTTTTACCCGGCGAAGGCACCGAGCTGTATCGCGGCGTGGGGGCGATTGTGCTGTTTGGCCTGCTGGGTGCGGCGGTGGTCACGGTAACCTTCCTGCCCGCGCTGATGATCAGCGTGCTCAAGATCACCGAGCGCCGTTCAGCCCGCTCGCAGGCATAAAAAAACGCGGCCACCCATCGGTGGCCGCGTCCGTTGCCTACTGACAAGATATTTAGAAAGCGACGTTCAGGCCCAGCCACACCCGGCGGCCGTCATCCACGTAGCCATACTCGTCGTAGGTGATGCGCTCGTCGAACAGGTTGTAGATTCCGGCATTCACCGTGGTGCTATCGTTGAGCTGATAGCCGATACCGGCATCCACGAAGGTGTAAGACGGCGCGACGATGGCGCTTTGCGAGGGCCCGGTGGTGGGCTGGCTCTCTTCACCCCGGTAGGTCACTTTAGTCCACTGGCTAAGCCGTGCGTTTACGTCCCAATCCAGCGTGGCCGACACCTGGTGGCGGGGCAGCTGGGTCAGCGGCTCGCCAGCGTACTCGCCGCTTTTCTGTTCGGAATCGGTGAAGGTGTAGCTGGCGGTTAGCGCTAGCGTGTCGGTTAGCGGTGCGCCTAGGCTGGCCTCGACCCCTTGGGTCACTGCATCGTCGATATTGACCCGGTACGTGGGGTCACTGCCGAAATCATTCGCTCCATCGCGGCAAATATCGGTCGGGCAGGCGATGCGAGTGATTTTGTCTTCGAAGTCGTTGTGGAACAGCGTGAGGCTGCCGTTCAGGCCTGCGTCGTTACCGTACAGCAGCGCGATCTCTTTGTTGAGCGAGGTTTCCGGCTCGAGATCCGGGTTACCGTAAATATTACCGCCACGGCTGACCTGCCCCCAGTCCGGGGTGATTTCCCGTAGGTTGGGCGAGCGGTAGCCGGTGGAGACACCGCCTTTCAGCGTCCACTCCGGCGTCATGTTCCAAACGCTGTAAAGGCGCGGGCTCAGATGGCTGCCGTAGTTGTCGTCATCGTCCAAGCGCAGCCCGCCGGTCAGTGCCCTGGCGTCGGTCAGCATCCACTCGTCTTCCACGAACAGCGCCCACTGGCTGTTTTCAATTGTCTGCCGGTCGGAGATTTGGTTGGTCGAGCTATCGTCCAGCGACTCCTCTTCCCAGCTCGCCCCAACGGTCACCATGTGCATGCCCAAGGGAATCAGGGCGCTGGTTTTCGCGGTGATGTTGGTAATCTCGATATTC
This sequence comes from Halomonas meridiana, assembly GCF_009846525.1. NCBI lineage: Bacteria > Pseudomonadati > Pseudomonadota > Gammaproteobacteria > Oceanospirillales > Halomonadaceae > Vreelandella > Vreelandella aquamarina. The sequence goes on from NZ_CP024621.1 coordinate 2,922,432, forward strand.
CGAGACTGGTTTTCGCTGCGCTCGCGCTGCACGAAGGTTTCGCTGGTGCCCCAATCGAAGCGTCCGCTGTGGGTCACCGCCACGTGGGTGTTGGTGTACTCGCCGATGCTGTCGGTGCAGCCGCCGCGGCAGCCGTCCACCGGCCCGGATCGGCCCACTAGCGAGCGGCGGTCTTGCTCGGTAATGCCCGCTTCGGCGGTAAAGTCGTGATTGTCGCTAGCGGCCAGGCTTAGCCGTGCGGTCAGGCTTTGCAGGCTTTTTTCTTCGTAGCCGTACTCGATGTCGTCTTCGTCGCGCTCGGAGGTGCGGCCATAGAGCTGTAGCCCCAAGCGCTCGCCCACCAGCGGCCCGCTGAGGTAGAAGTTCGCTTGGCGGCTGTCGCCGGAGGCGCTATCTTCCTGCAGCACCGTATCGAGCTGGATATTGCCGTGCCAGCTATCCGCCACTTTGCGGGTAATCACGTTGATCACCCCGCCGATGGCATCGGAGCCGTACAGGGTCGACATCGGCCCGCGCACCACCTCGATACGCTCGATGGCTTGCAGCGGCGGCAGCCAATCCTGTTCAAAGCCCGCATCCCCATTGGGACGCGACTCTCGTGAGCTTTGCGGGCGTCCATCGACCAGAATCAGCGTGTATTGTGACGGCATGCCGCGAATGGAAATATCGTTGCCGTTATCGCCACGCCCGCCGCCCGTGACGACCACGCCTGGTACGTCGCGCAGCGCATCGGTGACGTTTTGGTAGTGACCACGCTCCAGCTCTTCACGGGAGATCACGCTGATCGAGGCGGGGGCGCTACTGATCTGCTGCTCGAAGCCGGAGGCCGTCACCACGATATCGTTAAGTTGGGGCGTTTCTTGAGCCACGGCTGCCCCGCAGGCGAGAGATGAAATAGCGCTGGCCAGCAGCGTACGGCGCAATCGAGAAGACATAGCGGGTTCCTTTGATATAAAGAGCACTTGCTTACAAATACGAATTATTAGCATTTATATTTTTGCATACTCTTTGCACAAAGGGGCGGGACGGTGCGTTCAACCAAGCGGAACACAAATGGCAATTATTTTCATTCAGCAAATTCGATGGCACAATAGCCTGACTCCGTTTCGCCAGTGGTCCCGACTATGTACGATTTTGATGAACTCGCCGCTTTTGCCGATGTGATGACCACCGGCAGCCTGACACGCAGCGCACAGAAGCTCGGGCTGGCAAAATCGACGTTGAGTCGCCGAATCAGCCAGCTAGAAGCCCGGCTAAACCAACCGCTGCTGCGTCGTCAGGCGAACCGTTTGATTCCCACCGAAGCGGGCCTGCTGTTTCATCAGTACTGCACCGAGCTGCTGGCCATGGCCGCCCACAGCCAAGAGGCGCTGGCGGAGCTGCGCGAGGAGATCAGCGGTAAAGTCACGCTCGAAGTACACGGCGCGCTGGCACGAGGCTGGATGGCAGGCGTCATGGATGCGTTCTTGACCCGCTACCCCAAGGTCGAGCTAACCCTGCATACCCGGGAGACGCCGCCCACCAAGATGCACAGCAACAGCGTGCACATTTGGCTAGGCGCCACCCATGAGTGCGGGCTGAATCAGGAGCGTTTGGGCCACCTCACCCGAGGCCTCTACGCCAACCCGCACTATTTAGCCCACGCAGGAACGCCGCAGCACCCTCAAGAGCTGGATGCGCATGCCTGGATCGACTTGTTGGATACTGCATCCAGCGGCCTACTGCTGCACCACGCCGAACACGCCGACTACCTGTTCAACGCACCCCGCTCGCGGCTCCGGGTGGATCTTACAGCGCTGCACATCGATGCCATCGCCTATGGCCAAGGGATCGGCCTGCTGCCCCACTGGGTGGTCGAAAAACGCGAGCGCCACCACCCTGGAGATCTGGTCAACTGCCTGCCCGGCTGGGAACCTGCTCCCCTACCCGTGACGCTGCTATATGCCTACGGGCACCACTCCCGCCGGGTCAACGCGCTGCTGGACTTTCTGCGTGATCAGGTGCCCACCGCATGGCAAACCCGCACTGGCGCCGTGCACACGCACTAGCGATTCACCTTGCCAGTTAGCCGCCTAATTACCCACAATAGGCGGCCGATGATCGTCAAGGAACGTTAATGCTCGCTGAACTCTTCGCCGTCATGGCCCCTGTATTGGCCGGTGCCGGGCTAGGCTTTCTATGGGTTCGCCTCGGCCAACCCTACCCCGTCGATTTTGTGACACGCCTCGTTTTCAATATTGGTACGCCCGCGCTGGTGCTGGCGTCGCTGTCTGGGGCAACGATCGATGCCAGCACGTTCGGTCAAGTCATGCTGGCTGCCGCCCTGGTGATCGTCGGCATGGGGGCCGCTAGTTTTGCCGTTGCCAAGGTGCTGCGCCGAGATTGGCGAGTGCTCATCGCGCCGATGATGTACCCCAACACGGGCAATATGGGGCTGCCGGTGGTGCTGTACGCCTTTGGCAGCGCGGGCTTTGCTTACGGCATTACGGTGATGGTGACGGTTTCGTTGTTTCAGTTCACCTTGGGGGCGGTGCTCAGTAGCCAGGGCAACCCGGTTAAAACTCTGCTCAAAACCCCGACGGTGTACGCCATCGCCCTCTCCATGGCGCTGCTGCTGACCGATACCCCGCTGCCCCTATGGATGGCCAACACGGTCGATCTCATGTCGGGCTTCACCGTACCGCTCATGCTCATCACCCTCGGCGTATCGCTGGCTAGCATTCAGGTGAAAAGCCTGCGCTCTGGGGTTGGCTTTACTCTCATCCGTATTCCGCTGGCCGCGGCGGCTGCGTGGCTCATCGCTGGCTGGCTAGGTCTGCCACCGCTGGCGCAGAACATTCTGGTGGTACAGATGTGCATGCCGGTGGCGGTCTTCAACTATTTATTCGCCCAACGTGCCCAGCGCGAACCGGCCTATGTGGCCAGCCTCGTGTTCTGTTCGACCTTGATGGCGCTGTTCTATTTACCGGCCTTGCTGGCGCTGCTGATGTAGCGCCGGGAACCCCCGCCCGTCGTTGGCAGTCACTGCTAGACTACTACTGACGTTGCGCCACTCGAGGACATACAATGCCAATGCGACACTCCCTGCCCGTTCGACCGCAAACGCCACACCCCCGCTCGCTCTGCCATCGCGCCGTTCGCTGGGTGGCCCCTTGCGTCACGGGGCTTCTGCTCGCCAGCGCAGCTCATGCGGACGTCGTTCACCAAGCATTAGACACCGAGCATCTAGCCCTCACCATCGAGCGCGTGGCCGACGGCCTCGACAACCCTTGGGCGGTGGCGTTCTTGCCCGATGGCCGCTATCTGGTCAGCGAGCGCAGCGGGGGGTTGAACCTCGTCGACGCCGAGGGACGCATCGAGGCGTTGAGTGGCCTGCCCCGAGTCAGCCAAAACGGTCAGGGGGGCCTGCTGGATGTGGCGCTGCACCCTGAGTTCGGCGACGGCGAACACGATTGGATTTACTTCACCTGGAGCAAGCCAGAAGGCAGTCAAAGCCGCTCGGCGCTCTCGCGCGTCAAGTGGCAAGATGACGCTTTGGGCGAGGTCGAGCATTTGTTCGAGCAGGATCGCGCCTCCTCTCCCGGCCGGCACTACGGTTCACGCTTGGCGTGGCTTAAAGATGGCACGCTACTCATGAGCATTGGCGACCGCGGCGTCGACCCTTCCCGCGCCCAAGCCCGCGATGACCACGCAGGCTCTACGCTGCGGCTCACCGAGACCGGCGACGTGCCAGATGACAACCCCTTCGTGGATGACGACGATACGCTGGATGAGATTTACACCCTAGGCAACCGCAATATTCAGGGCATGACCGTGCTAAGCAATGGCGAGCCCTGGGCCACCGAGCACGGCCCGCGCACCGGCGATGAGTTGAACCAGATCGTGCCTGGCAACAACTACGGCTGGCCGGAGGTGAGCCTGGGCAACGATTACGCCACCAACGAACCCATTGGCGTGGAATCCAAACCCGGCATGGAAGACCCGGTCTATCGCTTCGATGGGCGCTTTGCCCCTTCGGGCTTGGCCGAAGTGACCAGCGATGCCTTTGAGCCCTGGCAAGGAAGCCTGCTGGCGGGTGGCCTTGGCAGCCAAAAGCTGCTGCGCCTCACCCTCGACGAGGGCCAAGTGGCCGACGAAGAGCTGATTCTGGATGGCGAGATTGGCCGCATCCGCGACGTGCGCCAAGGGCCCGATGAGGCGATTTACTTGCTAACCGACGGCAGCCAAGGCAGCCTTTACCGCCTGACACCGACCGAGCGCTAATCTCGAGCCACCACCAGGAAGCACGATGCGACTACGTAACCTCATCATTTTAACGGTCATCGTACCGCTGTTCGTGATTCTGGTGGTGTTTAGTCTAGTGGCGATCAAATCGCTGGAAGACAACGTGCGCTCCAAGCTGCAAACCGAAGTCGAGATCATCACCCGCGCACTCAGCACCTCGCTGAGCTACGCAGTGGCCCGCGACAGCGCCACGCCGTTGGAAGAAGCGCTGCAATCGGCGTTTTCGTTTCACCGCATTTATGGCGCTTACGTATTCGACCCCCAAGGCCGAGAAATATACGGCCTGGGCCTGGGGAAAGATCTGTTCACGCCGGAAGAGATCCAACAGGTCATCGCCACCGACGACATGCACAGCAGCTACCGTCAGCAAGAGGGCTGGACCTACTACTCCGCGCTGACGCCCCTGCGCACCCAAGATGGCACCGTGCAGGGCGTGCTGCAGGTGAACCGCCTCAATACCGGCATCGAGAACTACACCGGGTTTATTAGCATCGTGGCCGTACTGGTCTTCGTGATTGGGGCAGCGGGCATCGTGTTCAGCATTTGGTGGGGATTTCGCCACTATATCGAGCGGCCGCTCAACCGCCTGCTGCGCGTCATGCTGCTCGTCGAAGATGGCGACCGCAGCCAGCGGGCCACGGCAGATGGCCCCACGGAGTATCGCCGCCTTGCGTCGGGCTTGAACGGCATGCTGGACGCCATGGCCGAAAAAGATCGCGACATCGATGCGCGACAGCGGCGCGAAATCGAGCTGGAAAAGCGTCTACGCAAGTCCAAAAAGCTCGCCGAACTGGGCGTGCTCGCCGCTGGGGTCGCCCACGAGATCGGCGCCCCTTTGACGGTCATCAATGGCCAAGCTCAGCGCTTGGCTCGCCGTCATACGATTGGCAACGATGAGCGGGCACGGCTTGGCCGCATTCGTGGCGAAGTGGAACGCATCGTCGAGATCGTCCGTCAGCTGATGGAACTTGGCCGACAACATAACGTGGAGAAAGGACACCAAGCGCTCGATCAGCTTATCATCAGTGCCAGTGAGCTGGTCGAAGAGGAGTTGGAACCACGAAATATCCATCTGGATATTGATCTTCCTACTCCGACCCCCCATTTATTGGTCAATGGTCAGCAAATCGTTCAAGTGCTGACCAATTTATTACGCAACGCCGCCCAAGCTCCCCAGGTCAGCCATATCCGTGTGCGCGCGCAGGCACACAGCGAAGAGCTGACCCTTTGGGTAGAAGACGACGGGCCTGGCATCCCAGCTTCGCACCATCATCAAGTGTTCGATCCATTTTTCACCACCAAGCCGGTGGGCCAAGGCAGCGGCTTGGGATTATCGATGGTGCACCGCATTATTAACGACCACGGCGGGACGATTGGCGTATTTGACAGCGCGCTTGGCGGCGCTGGCTTTGAAATTACGCTGCCCCTTAGTGAAACCGCATCCGCTTGAGGACGACGTTTGTGACCCATCAGGAACACCTTTTACCGTTATTGGTGGTGGAAGATGACGCCGCTATCCGTGAGTTATTAGAGGAAGAGCTCAACGACGCGGGCTACGACACACTGGGTGTCCCCAGCGCAGAAGAGGCCATTGCTCTGCTGAGCCATACGCCGGTGGCCATGATGATTACCGATGTACGGCTACCGGGCATGACCGGCATTCAGTTACTTCAACAGCTCCGCCAGAGCGGCAGCGAGCTTGGCATCATCGTGATTACCGCATTTGGCACCATTGACCAAGCGGTTGAGGCCCTCAAGTTAGGGGCGGACGACTTTTTGACCAAACCTCTGGATTTAGACGCTATCCGCGAGGCCGTTTTTCGCGTACTGGAGCGCCAGCGTTTGTCCCTTTCCCATGATACGGAACTTAGCCATTTTCACGGCATCGTGGGCAAGAGCCCGGCCATGCAGTCGCTGTTTCACGATGCGTCGCGGTTGGCGAAAAGCGATGCGCCTATTTTGATTTTGGGTGAAAGCGGTACCGGGAAAGAGCTGCTGGCCCGAGCGATTCATCAGGAGAGCAGCCGCCACGATGCTCCGTTCGTGCCCGTGAACTGCGCCAGCATTCCTGCCGACCTGATGGAGAGCGAATTTTTTGGCCACGTGAAAGGCGCCTTTACCGGCGCTAACGAGGCCCGTAAAGGCCTGTTTCACAGCGCCCAGGGCGGCAGCCTGTTTCTCGATGAGATTGGCGAAATGCCGATCAATCTGCAGGCCAAGCTGCTGCGCGCCCTGCAAGAGAAAACCGTTCGCCCAGTGGGGGGCGAGCGCGAGGAGCCGGTGGACGTGCGCATCATTGCCGCCACTCACCGCCACTTGGAAAAAGAGATCGAGCAGGAGAACTTCCGAAGCGATCTGTTTTACCGCCTGGAAACGTTCTCACTGCGCATTCCACCGCTACGCGAGCGCGGCACGGATATCGAACACCTGGTCTTTGCGTTGATCGACAAACACGCGGAAGCCCAGGACAAACAGATCGAGCAGATCGAGCCGGAGGCCCTCAACAGCCTGTTGAACTACAGCTACCCAGGCAACGTACGCGAACTGGAGAATGCAATCATGCGCGCGGTCACACTAAGCGAAGCGGGCGTGCTGCAGCATCAGGACCTGCCCGAACGCCTGCGCGAACAATCCAGCCAGCAAAAGAGCAGTGCCGACACCACGCCTACGCTCAGCGGTGAGGTGCTGCCCGGCACCCAGATCCCGGCACCCGCACCGGCCCGCTGGCCGAGCCTAGAAGAGGTCGAGAAGCGCTATATTCGCAAGGTGTTGGAAGCCACAGGTGGGAATAAACGGCGCACGGCCGAAGTGCTGGGGATTGCCCGCCGCACGCTCTACCGGCGGTTAGAAGATAGCGAAGAGTAATCCCATGCCGGTCGCCGTTCGACGACCGGCTTTTTAACGCCTACTCCGTGACGCCCTCGCCGGGCGACTCCCGTGTTGCCTGGCCGTCGTTCGCCATGGGCCCGGTATCCATGGGCTCTTGAGGTTCGTCTGCCGGTGCTTCTGAATCGGTGGTCGGTGCCTCTGAATCGCCGCACCCCGTCAGCACGCCTGCCATGAGCAGTGCGCTCAGCAGTAACGCCAACCCACGCGCGTTGTGTAATCGTGACATCATGTCGTTCTCCTTCCTTGATCATGGGCAAACAGCCGCCAAGGCAGCGACTGCTCCCCTAACCTTAGCGGCTGTCCGCGATCTTGCAAAACCGAGCGCCACCCGGCATGCACTGCCCGAAGGCAAAAAAAAGCCCCCGCGGGCGCGGGGGCGAAAAGGATGGTAAACCGCGTGGAGCAGCCGCAGGGAACAGACAGCTGGGTCGGCCTACCATCGTAGGGAGCGTTGACGACTATTGGCCGTTAGTCATGTCTTCCTCTTCATCGCCACTAGGGGCGTCATCGGTACCCGCTTCATCGGCACCGGGCATGGGGTCGGTACCTTCACCGAAACCAGGATTCTCTTCAGGATCGTTTGCGGACGCCGCCGATGTATTTTCTTCCGGCATGGGCGCCTGCTCATCAGGCATCGGCTCTTGCGCTGCTGCCGGGTCGTCACCCAGACCGGGGTCTTCGTTCATCGGCTCGTCTGCCATGGCAGGCTCGTTCTCAGCAGCCGGAGCGGTAGAGGTGGTGGCATCCTGCTCCAGCGTGTCGGGCTGCTGTGCCGGGGGCATCTCCTCGTCGCCATTACCACAGCCAGCCAAGGCCAGGGTGCTGACGGTTGCCGCTAACATACACAGCGTCAGTACACGTGGACGCTTACGCGGTTGGCTCACTTGCTTGTCCATAAGGGTTGCCTCCATTGACGACTAACGTGCTTGCGTCACTTGCCAAGCATTTCTAAAACGATACTTTCACACTTCGTGCCAACATCCACATAAAATAATTTTTAATTTTAAAAACAATACCTTAAAAACAAAATCAGGATGCCATCCGCTGTCATGACAGGGTCATAGACGGGGGTTCAAAATGGCACATGTGGCGTAAATTGACGGGATGGACGGGAGCGTTGTGGCACATCCCGCTCACTTATGTATAATAATTTGTAATAACTTATCAAATATAATCTTAACTTCTACTTATGAACCGTTTTGTGTCGCTGCTTGCAGGAAGCACGTAAAGGCCGCAGGTAAGCGCATTGAGTAACGACACAAGGCTGCTCATTCAATCAAAAGGCACCGCTGATGGACGAGACACGCCCTGTCAAAATTCAGGTACGCGGCTTGAGCAAGGTATTTGGCAAGCAGCCCAAAAAAGCACTCGAGCTACGCGACCAAGGCCTCAAGCGCCCTGAAATTCTCGAAAAAACGGGCCAAACCCTGGGCCTTTCCAATATCTCCTTCGACGTTTACGAAGGCGAGCTACTGGTCATCATGGGCCTATCGGGTTCGGGTAAATCGACCCTGATTCGCTGCTTGAACCGCCTCATCGACACCACCGAAGGTGAGATCGTCATTGATGGCGAAAACATCCCAACGCTGGGCGAAAAGGCCCTGCTAGAGTGCCGCCGTCGCCACTTCTCGATGGTGTTTCAAAACTTCGCGCTCTTTCCTCACCGCACGGTTCAGCAGAACGCCGAGTTCGGCCTGGAAATTCGCGGCGTCGAAAAATCGGAGCGCCAGTCGATTGCTCATAACGCGCTGAAGCAAGTGGGTTTGGAAGGCTGGGAGGACGCCTACCCAAACCAGCTGTCGGGCGGCATGCAGCAGCGCGTCGGGCTTGCCCGCGCCTTGGCGAACGATGCCAGCGTTCTGCTGATGGACGAGGCCTTCTCGGCCCTCGACCCGCTGATCCGGAAAGATATGCAGCAAGAGCTTCTGCAGCTGCAAACCAAAATGCAGAAAACCACCGTCTTCATTACCCACGACCTGGATGAAGCGCTCAATATCGGCGACCGCATCGTGCTGCTAAAAGATGGTGAAGTCGTACAAATCGGCACGCCGGAAGAGATCCTCACCAAGCCCGCCGATGACTACGTCCGCCGCTTTATTGAAGGGGTGGACCGCTCGCGCATTTTGACCGCCGAGAGCGCCATGCGCCCGGTGCGCACCACGGCACGGGACAGCGACGGCCCGCGAACGGCGCTGCACCGTATGCGCGATCACAGTATCGATTCCATTTACGTGACCGACCGTGACCGCCAACTGCTCGGGCTACTCGAAGCCGATGCGGCTAGCCGTGCCATCGAGGAAAAAGCCGAGACCATTACCCATCACCTGACTCAGGACTTCCGCAAAGTGCCGCCAGACGAGCCGCTGCAAAACCTCTTCGCCATGTTTAGCGAAAAGAGCTACCCGATTGCGGTGGTGGATGAGCAGCAGCGCCTGCTGGGCGTTGTGGTGAAAGGCGCGGTACTGGATGAACTGGCACGAGCAGGAGAGCAGTAATGGAGATCGCACGTATTCCTTTAGGTAGCTGGATCGAAAGCGGCCTGACGTGGCTGACCAGCGAATACTCCGTCGTGACGCGCGGCATTTCCCGCGTGACGCAAACAGGGATCAACAGCCTCAACGATGGCCTGATGTGGCTACCCGAGTGGGCACTGCTGGCGATCATTGCGCTGCTGTGCTGGAAACTCGCCAGCACTCGCTTGGCCATTGGTGCAGTTGCCGGGCTGGCGTTGATCTGGAATCTAGGGCTTTGGAACCCGATGATCGAGACGCTGACGCTGGTGGTGATTGCCACGCTAGTGGCGGTGGTCATTGCCTTGCCCGTGGGGATTGCCGCGGCGCTTTCCGAGCGGCTCTACCGACTGATCATGCCCGTGCTGGACTTCATGCAGACCATGCCCGCGTTCGTGTACCTGATTCCTGCCATTCCGTTCTTCGGGATTGGCTCGGTCTCGGCGATTTTCGCCACGGTCATCTTCTCCATGCCTCCTGCGATTCGTTTTACCACGCTGGGCATTCGTCAAGTGCCGACCGAGCTCATCGAAGCTGCCGACGCCTATGGTGCCACGCGGGGCCAAAAACTGTTCAAAGTACAGCTACCGCTTTCGCTGCCCACGGTGATGGCAGGCATCAACCAGACCATCATGCTGGCGCTGTCGATGGTGGTGATTGCGGCCATGATCGGTGCCGATGGCTTGGGTAGCGAAGTGTGGCGCGCCATTCAGCGTCTACGCCCGGGCGACGGCTTCGAAGCAGGGATCGCCGTGGTGATCCTGGCCATGCTGCTAGACCGCCTGACGCAATCGCTGCGCAAATCGCGCCGCTCATCATAGCGCTCGACGCTGCGTTGACCCGGGCACTTGAACCACCGGTCATGAGTGACCATGCTGAACGGGTCAACCGATCACTTAGGTTAAGACAAGAAAGACCTCTTCATACCGCAGTGGTGAGTGCCACTGCCCATCAACAGGGAGCAAGTGAATGAAAACGCATACGTTGAATCACCGCATCCGCCTCGCCTCTATGGCCCTGGTCGCCGGTACTGGCCTCGCCGCTGGCAGCCTGGCCCACGCACAGGACCAGGGCACGATCAACCTGGCCTACGTGGAGTGGTCGTCTGAAGTCGCCTCCACCAACGTCATGGCGGCGGTACTCGAGCAAGCAGGCTTCGAAGTGGAGCTGACGTCTCTGTCCGCGGCAGCAATGTTCCAAGCGCTCTCCACGGGCGATGCCGATGCCATCGTGGCCGCTTGGCTGCCCACCACCCACGCGGACTACATGGAGCGCGTCGGTGGCAATACCGAAGACCTGGGTCCCAACCTGGATGGCACCAAACTCGGCTTGGTCGTACCTGAGTACACCGACGTGGACTCCATTGCCGACCTGAACGACAACGCCGACAGCTTCAACGGCGAGATCATCGGTATTGACCCCGGTGCAGGCCTAATGGCACTCACCGAAGAGGTTGTGGATACCTATGACCTTGGGCTGGACCTGCGCAGCGGCAGCGGCGCCACCATGACAGCGGCCCTGGCCAGCGCCATCCAAAACGAAGAGGACGTGGTCGTCACCGGCTGGACTCCGCACTGGATGTTTGCTCGTTTCGATCTGAAATACCTCGAAGACCCGGAAAACGTCTACGGCGGTGCCGAGCAGATCCATACCGTGGTTCGTAGCGGCCTGGAAGAGGACATGCCCGACGCGTATGCCATTCTGGATGCCTTCGAGTGGACGCCCGAGCAGATGGGCGAAGTCATGCTGATGAACCAGGAAGAAGGCAGCGACCCCTACGACAATGCCAAACAGTGGGTAGAAGAGAACCAAGACGTCGTCGAGCAGTGGCTCAATAGCTAACGCCCGCTCATAAGCGTTTAATGACAGGGGGCTACGGCCCTCTGTTGTCGTTATAGTTATGTCGCTTTTTCGTGGTAATGTGCCCGCGCGTTGAATAAAGATTAAGCAACGTTTGCTACTGTTACTGATGTAATACACGCCTGCTACCGCACCCATGGATGACCAGAGGGAAACCGCTGGTCCACCAACGTGCGTTTAGCGGTTTCTGTCCGACATGGAGAGGCTCCCGTGGATAATCCTGACTCTAAGCGTCCCGCTGATGAGCCGGTATCAGAAGGCATCCCCGCCCCTGATGGTCCGGCCAACCTGATCGATACCGACTACGTGATCGGTCAAGACAACATCACGACGAGTGCAATGGGCTTCAACCTTGACCTGCACGGCAAGGTATTCACCATTTCTGCGCTCATCGTGCTGCTGTTTGTGGTACTGACTCTTGCTCTGCAAGACATGATTGCACCGGTTTATGATGCCATCTTTGGCTTTTTGACCGGCAACCTGGCCTGGTTCTTCATTCTGGCCGCCAATATCTTCGTCATCCTCTGCTTGGGTTTGATCGTATCGCCCCTGGGTAAAATCCGAATTGGCGGGGCAGATGCCAAACCGGACTTTACCTACACCGGCTGGTTCTCGATGCTGTTTGCGGCCGGTATGGGCATCGGGCTGATGTTCTTTGGCGTCAACGAACCGCTGACGCACTTTGGCACCTCTCTCGACGGTGGCGATTGGGCACCGTTGGCTGGTGCTGAAGGCGATACGGCGGGTGCGGCGGCACTCGGCATGGCGGCGACGATCTTCCACTGGGGTCTGCACCCGTGGGCGATTTATGCCGTTGTGGCGCTGTCACTGGCGCTATTCTCGTTCAACAAAGGCTTGCCGCTCTCCATGCGCTCGGTGTTCTACCCGCTGCTGGGTGAGCGCGTGTGGGGCTGGCCGGGGCACTTGATCGATATCCTGGCGGTCTTTGCCACGCTGTTTGGTCTGGCCACGTCGCTGGGCTTGGGCGCCACCCAAGCCGCTGCCGGTTTGACCTACCTGTTTGGCGCGCCGGAAAGCGACATCACGATGATTCTGTTGATCATCGGCATCACCATGATCGCGATCTGCTCGATCGTGGCCGGGGTCGATAAAGGCGTACAGCTGCTATCGAAAATCAACATTGCCATGGCCGCCGCGCTGCTGTTTTTCGTGATCGGTGTCGGCCCCACGCTGCTGATTGCCACTGGCTTCTTCGAGAACTTGGTGAACTACGTGGTTCACCTACCGGCGCTATCGAACCCGTTTGGCCGTGAAGACGCGAACTTCAGCCAAGGCTGGACAGCCTTCTACTGGGCGTGGTGGATCTCCTGGTCTCCGTACGTCGGTATGTTCATCGCGCGGGTATCCCGTGGCCGTACCGTTCGTGAATTCCTGATCTCCGTACTGATCGTACCGTCGGTCGTTTCGGTTCTGTGGATGACGACGTTCGGTGGCACCGCCATCGACCAGTACGTCAGCCAAGGCATAGAAGCCGTGCGCGATGCGGGCGTGGATCTGCAGCTGTTTATCATGCTGGAGCAACTGCCGCTCTCGCAGATCACCTCGTTCATTGCCATCGTGCTGGTCATCGTCTTCTTTGTGACCTCGTCGGATTCCGGGTCGCTGGTGATCGACTCCATCACCGCAGGCGGCAAGGTGGATGCCCCGAAACCGCAGCGCGTGTTCTGGGCGATCATCGAAGGTGCGATTGCCATTGCGCTGCTGCTGGGCGGTGGTTTGACCGCACTGCAGACCATGGCCGTCTCTACCGGGTTCCCGTTCACCATCATTCTGCTGGTGGCGTGTTACGCCATCATCAAAGGCTTGATGAGCGAGCCCAAAGCGGTCTAACGATCTGCTTTACCTAGGTAAGACGCAAACGGGCAGCCCATGGGCTGCCCGTTTGCCTATCAGGGTGGAGAGATTCAAGCGTTAACACCACAGCGCTTTTAAGGGCGTGTCTGGCGTATAGCGATTGGCGATTTGCGCCTGCAAAAGCTCCGCGGTGGCCAGCGCGTCGACCAGCGCATGGTGCCCTTGATAGGCAGGCAAACCGTAGCGCTCACGACTGGCGTTGAGGCGAATCGATACCGGCGGCCGACCTAACCAACGGCGGAAACGAGCCCACAGAGTTTGACGATGCAGTCGCGCTTCCAGCGACATGGTATCGATCATTGGAAACAGCACCCCTTCGCCCCGGCGCGCCTTCACTGCCGCATCGAGAAAGGGGCGTTCGATGTTTCGAAAGTGAACCACCACGATACGCCCTGCCAGCACCGTCAACAGTTCATCCAACACGTCATCGAGGTCTGGCGCATCGGCGATCTCCGAGTGCGTGATGTGGTGATAAGCAATCGACGTCTCGTCCAGCGGCCGGGATGGCTTCACGACCCAGTAACGGCGTTGGGCCATGGGAATACGCCCCAACGTAAATGGTACGACGCCAATACTGACAATCGCATGGCGGCGCTCGTCGAGCCCAGTGGTTTCCATATCCAGCGCCACCATGGGCACTTCCGACAAGGGGGTATCCGGGTCGGGCATGGGCGTGTCGAAAAAGCGCTTCAACATCTCGTCTTGGGCCCGCTCGGCCCGGGCGGCCATATAGCCCTGCCAGTCGGCCTGGGTGACTTTTTGGCGCGGCCGTATGCCGTGCATATCAGCGCCCCTGCCGTTGGGTGGGAACGGGGTAGCGGAACTTCAAAAACTTCTGGGCATTGCTCAACACCTGAAACGCGTCTTTCAGGGTATGGCGTTCGCTATCTTCCACGTTCTCGGGCTCGATGTTGTTATCCGGCTCACGCTCCTCCTGCAGGTCGATCATTTGATGGCGTATCCGCGACATGCACAAAAACTCGAACGCATAGTTCAGCTTGTCGCTGACACCCGTCGCCAGCAGCTGGGTTTTGCTGATGTCGTCCAGACGCTGGAAGGAGTTTTGCGCTTTGGAACCGCAGGCCAGTGCATGCACGCGAATCAAATCCACCATCGGTGCCGTACCGCGCCGCTTGAGATTGATGGAGTTATTGTGCTTGCCATCTTTCTCCATCACGAAGGTGCGGAAAAAGCCGAGGGGCGGGGTTCGATTGAGCGCATTGCGTGCCATAGCCGCCAGGAACAGCGGCGACTTGGGAGCGGTTTGGGCAATCAAATCCTGGAGCGTTTCGACGAACAAATCTTCCCCATAGATGCTATCCAGATCGAAAAAGATCGAGCTGTGCAGCAGTTTCTCGGGGGTTGGGTTCGCCATCCAGTCCTGAAAATAGCGCTTCCATACCGCCAGCGGCTGACGCCACTGGCGGTTGGTCGCCATCACGTCGCCCTTACAGTAGGTGTAGCCACAGGCGGCCAGACCATCGCTCACAAACGCCGCTAAGGCATGGAAGTACTCGTCATGCTCTTCGGGGACGAAGTCGTCAGAAAGAATCAGCGCATTATCCTGGTCGGTGACGATGCTCTGCTCATTACGCGCCATGGAGCCATTGACCATGTAGCAGTACGGCACCGGCGGCGGCCCGAGGGTATCTTCGGCCAGCTCTAGCAGTCGACGGGTGAAGCTGCGGCCAATGGTAGAGAGCGCGCTGCCCACCATTTGCGAGTTCGCACCATCCTGCACCATGCGTACGAATGCCGCTCGAACGTCCGGTGCCAGCTTGGCCAGCCCTTGGGCGCTGGACTGGTTGAAGATATTGCTCACCAGATAAAGGCCGCTATGGGTTTCGTAGCGAATGATATCCGATAGGTGCACCACGCCTACCGGGCGCTGGCGATACAGCACGGGCAGGTGATGCACGTTGCTACGCAGCATGGTCAGCATCGCTTCATAGACCGAGGCATCGGACTGGATGGTAATGAGTCGTTCCGAAATCACCTCTCCGATGGGGGTCGTGGGCGATAGACCTTCGGCCACGACGCGCGTGCGAAAGTCGCTGTCAGTGAGAATGCCGCACATCTGCCAAGTTTTGCCCTCGCTATCCTGGAAGCTATAGCGGGGGTTATCGCTCCCCTCATTGATGACCAGCACCGCAGACGCTTGGGCGTCGATAATCTGTCGAGCTGCCTGCTGTACGCTGGTGGTGGATTCGACCATCACCGGGTAGCGAGTGACCAGTTTGCGAATGCGGGTCACCATCATGTCGTTCGACTTCTTCTGCTGCTCGGCGGCGGTCTCTAGCCGCGGACGCTCTAGCTCGACGAAATCGGCGAAGTCGTCATCCTCTTCACATAGACGTTGAAACACTGCGTCGGGGATAAAGTAAATCAGCGTGTCTTCGATAGCCTTGGCGGGAAAACGCACCTTGTGGTTACGCAACAGGCTGAAGTGGCCAAAGATATCGCCCTCACCTAGGCGGTTATAGAGCTCGCCCTGGCGGCGATACACCTCAACCGCACCGCTGCGAATGTAGCAAAGCTCATTCAGCGTATCGTTCAGCGTCAGAATATCGCTATCCGTTTTGAAATAGCTGACTTCTACCTGCTCGGCAATGGCGTCCAGCAACTCATCCGACAAACCATCAAACGGGGGAAACTGCCCCATGTGTTGGCGTATTTCTAATAACTCGACGTCCATACGCTCTCCTGCTGGGCGCTGACTCTATTGAACGGGCGGTGCTTTGACGAGAGTGGTGTCGTCAAGGGCTAAGTTTGTCGTGAACACTCGCCATGGACAACCCTTTGAAGGTGAATCGAAAGAGCGGGACGGATGGCCCGACACGAAAAAGCCCAGCGCACGAGCGCTGGGCTTTGGTCGACTTGCGGTGTGGCGGATACTTCGCACGTTAAGGAAAATCTGGCACTATCCGCATAGCCTTGGATGAAACATTCAACTCATGGCGTTTACGATTGGCTCGCCATTTCTTGAACGCGCTGCATCATTTCCGGATCTTGCTGGATGGATTGACCGATGGCGTTGAAGGTATCGACATCCAAGCCGCTGTCTTCGACAACTTCGATCATGCGGTCATTGGCTTCAGCGCGAACTTCCTGCTGTGCGGTTTCGTCTTCTGCTTCCTGCAGACGCTGTGTGTACTCTTGTGAGATCACGGCGATTTCTTGAGAAGCATCGGCGAACTGCTGTAGCTGCTGATCAGAAAAATCCTGAGCCGGGGCTTGCTGAGTGGCCATTGGATCTTGCGCTTGACCTTCAGCTTGTTGGGCGTGAGCGGTGCCTGCCATCAGACCCGTGGCAAGAAGTGCAGCAGAGAACAAAGCAGTCATACGTTGCATGGTAAGAAACCTCATTGGCGCGTTATGAATGTGCCCAGTGTGACGCGTCGTTTGGGCGCTGGTTCAATCTTTTATGTAAAACTCAGTAACAAAAAGAACAAAGCGTAAGTTATCTGCCCCATGAATCATGCTATCCCAGGAGCACTATGTCTATTAATTTCAAAACGTTAGGAGAGAAAGACGCCGCCTCCCTTGGGCTGGCCGCCATGCCAGGGCTTTTCGTTCTGCTCTGGAGCACCGGCTTTATCGGCGCGAAGTTTGGCCTGCCCTACGCCGAACCTTTCACCTTTTTGTTCATCCGTTTCGTGCTCACACTGCTGCTGTTGCTGCCATTGACGTGGCTGATGCGCATTGCCTGGCCTTCATCACCTACGTTATGGAAACATATTGCGGTATCGGGTTTGCTGGTCCACGGCACCTATCTGGGCGGCGTGTTTTACGGCATTTATTTAGGCATGCCCGCCGGCTTGGCCGCTCTACTGGTTGGCCTACAGCCACTGCTCACGGCGGCCTGCGCGGGACCGTTGCTAGGCGAGCGGCTGACCAAACGACAGTGGTGTGGTCTGCTCTTGGGCTTACTCGGCATCAGTTTGGTACTGGGTAGCAAGCTGGAACTCGGCAGTACGCTTTTTAGTGGGTTCGGGGTTGGGGCGCTGGTGAGCGTGATGGCCGCCCTGATGGGTATTTCGCTGGGCACGCTGTACCAAAAGCGTTACTGCACCAGCATGCCGCTGCTATCGGGCGCGGTCATCCAGTACATGGCGGCGGGCGCACTGCTGGGGGTAGGTGCCCTGCTGTTCGAAAGCCGCGAGGTGGAGTGGAGCACGACGTTCATACTGACGCTTGGTTGGCTCGTGCTGATTCTGTCGATTGCCGCTATCCTGCTACTGATGGCCTTGATAAAGAAGGGGGAGGCTTCCCGCGTGGCGAGTCTCTTTTATCTCGTGCCACCGGTCACTGCGCTACAGGCGTGGTGGCTATTCGATGAGCGTTTGCCGCTGCTTGGCTTGGCAGGCATGGTCATCGCCATTATGGGCGTGGTCATGGTCGTGCGCCCCTCGACGACATAACCGATACGAAAAAAGACGAATCTTCCAGGGCTTGGAAAAATGACTGCACAACCTCACTGCGCCAGGGTCAACGGCGTCTGCAACCGGTGCGATACGCCGGTTCCCTTCGCCTTTACGATGGCCTTTCAACCCATCGTCGATGTCGCTCAGCGACAAGTGGTGTACTACGAAGCACTGGTTCGCGGCGTGAACGGTGAATCGGCGTTTTCGATCCTGGATCAAGTGACCGATGAACTCATGTATCGCTTCGATCAAGCCTGCCGCGTCAAGGCGATCGAATTGGCCAGCGAGCTGGGCATGAACGCGCGGCTGTCGATCAACTTTCTACCGAATGCCGTGTACGAACCAGAAGCCTGCATTCAGTCCACGCTCGAAACATCACACCGCGTGGGCTGGCCAGCCGAAAGACTCAATTTTGAAATTACCGAGACCGAGCGCGTGGTCGACCGCGCGCACATGCGTTCGATCATCGACTGCTACCGGCGAATGGGCTTCACCACATCGCTGGACGACTTTGGCAACGGCTACGCTAACCTGGATTTATTGACCGATCTTCGCCCCGACACGCTCAAAATCGACCGAGAATTGGTCATGGATTGCGACAGCAACGTGCGCCGTCAGGCCATCCTCAAAAGCATGGTGTCACTGGCTCGTACCTTGGGAACGCAACTCGTGGCCGAAGGCGTCGAGACCCGAGAAGAGTCTCGCTGCCTTCTGGCACTGGGTATTTCGGTGCAGCAGGGGTACTATTTTGCCCGCCCTCAAGTGGGCGAGCTCCCCACCGTGGCGCTAGAGCGATACGAGTAGCGCGGCGCTATAACCGTTCGAGGTAGGCAGTGCCGCCCAGGTTGCGCATCTGCTGACGAATCCACTGGCTGCGACGCTCGACCTGGGCGTCGGGACGGGAGGCACTGCGGGTGCGCGGACTCGGTAGAATGGCAGCCAAAAGGCTCGCCTGACGTTCGGTCAGCGCACTGCCTGAGGCACCGAAGTAGTGGCTGGCGGCCGCCTCCAGACCGAACACGCCGGTATCCCACTCGGCGACGTTGAGGTAGACCTCTAAGATCCGCTGTTTACCCCATAGCGTTTCGATCAGCAGCGTGAACCACGCCTCCAGCCCTTTGCGTATCCAGCTACGTCCACTCCACAAGAACACGTTTTTAGCCGTTTGCTGGCTCAAGGTACTGGCGCCACGCAGCCGCTCGCCGTCTCGGCTCGCTTCCCAGGCACGACGCATCTCGACGAAATCGAACCCGCGATGCTGGGGAAAACGCTGATCCTCGGCGGAGATCACCGCCAGCTTGGCATTGCTGGATAACTGCTCCCAACCACGCCACTGGCGCTGAATATCGATGGGCTCGCTGTTGATCCAGCTCTGCACTTTACGCTCGACCATCACCATGGAGCCAGGCGGGGGCACGAAGCGAAATAGCAGCACCAAGGCAACCGAGAGCACCACGAAGCCAAGCGCACCACGCCAGAGAAGACGCCATAACAGACGAAGAAAGCGGCGCAGCGCGCGATTGAGCATCTCGGAATCCTTAGCGTTTCATGAGGTGTTCCGCATGATAGCGCAAATGATCCTCGATGAACGAGGCGATGAAGAAGTAGCTATGATCGTACCCCGGCTGGCGACGCAGCGTCAGCGGATGGTCGTGCTCGTCACACACGGCTTCCAGGCGCTCCGGCATGAGTTGCTCCTCCAAGAACTGATCCGCTTCGCCCTGGTCGATGAACAGCCGCTGGCGGGACGCCCCGTTGGCTACTAACTCGCAGGCATCGTACTGGCGCCAGCGCGACTGGTCGTCGCCCAAGTAGCTGGTAAAGGCTTTTTGGCCCCAAGGGCAATTCATCGGGTTCACGATAGGCGCAAAGGCGGAGACCGAGCGGAACCGACCCGGATGGCGCAGGGCAAGAATGAGCGCGCCGTGACCGCCCATGGAGTGGCCGCTGATCGATTCGCGCCCGTTGACGGGAAAGTGCTGGCGCACGACCGAGGGCAGCTCTTCGATCACGTAGTCGTACATACGGTAGTGCGACTTCCACGGCGCCTGGGTGGCATTCACGTAGAAGCCCGCCCCAGAGCCGAGATCGTAACTATCGTGCTCGCCGGGAAGATCGGTGCCACGCGGGCTGGTATCCGGACAGACAATCGCCACGCCTAATTCGGCGGCAATTCGGTGCGCGCCGGCCTTCTGCATGAAGTTTTCGTCGTTGCAGGTCAGGCCCGATAGCCACCACAGCAGCGGCACGCGCTCGTTTTCCGCTTGCGGCGGCAGGTACACGGCGAACACCATGTCGCAGTCCAGCGCCCGGGAGTAGTGGCGGTAGCGCTTATGCCAGCCGCCGCAGCTGCGGTTGGCCGACACCAGTTCTAAAGTTTCACTCATGCTCATGGGGCAGGCTCCTTAGAAGATGAAAACGCGGCGGGTTTCCCCTACCGCGTTCGTTTACCCGGTTTCTTAAGCTCGATGATACTCAGTAATGCAGCACGGTACGAATGCTCTTGCCCGCGTGCAGCAGGTCGAAGGCTTCGTTAATCTTCTCGAACGGCATATCGTGGGTAATGAAGTCGTCGATGTTGAGCTCGCCGTTCATGTAGCGCTCCACGTAGCCCGGCAGCTCGCTGCGGCCCTTCACGCCGCCAAAGGCGGAGCCTTTCCACACGCGGCCAGTAACTAGCTGGAACGGACGTGTGGAGATCTCTTCGCCAGCGCCTGCCACGCCGATGATGATCGATTCCCCCCAGCCCTTGTGGCAGCACTCTAGCGCCGAGCGCATGACGTTGACGTTACCGATACACTCGAAGGAGTAGTCGACGCCGCCATCGGTCATATCGACGATAACCTGCTGGATCGGGTCGCTGTAATCTTTCGGGTTGACGAAGTCCGTCGCGCCAAACTGCTTGGCCAGGGCGAATTTATCCGGATTGACGTCGATCGCGATGATCTTGGACGCTTTAGCCATCACTGCGCCCTGAATGACCGCCAACCCAATGGCGCCCAACCCAAACACGGCAATGGTCGACCCCGGCTCTACTTTGGCGGTGTTCAAGACGGCACCGATACCGGTGGTCACGCCGCAGCCTAGCAGACAGATTTTGTCCATGGGCGCTTCTTTGGACACCACCGCCAGCGACACCTCCGGCAGCACCGTGTACTCGCTGAACGTCGAGGTGCCCATGTAGTGATGCAGCATCTTGCCGTCTAGCGAGAAGCGCGACGTGCCGTCTGGCATGACGCCTTTACCCTGTGTGGCACGTACGCTGCCACACAGGTTGGTTTTACCCGAGAGGCAGAATTTACACTTGCCGCACTCGGCGGTGTAAAGCGGGATGACGTGGTCACCCGGCTTTACGCTGGTAACGCCTTCCCCCACTTCTTGAACGACACCAGCGCCTTCATGGCCGAGTACCGCTGGGAAGTTACCTTCTGGGTCAGCGCCGGAGAGCGTATAGGCATCGGTGTGGCACACGCTGGTGGCGGCCATTTTGACCAGCACTTCTCCAGCCTTCGGACCTTCTACATCGATCTCCACCAGCTCGAGTGGCTTACCCGCTTCGAGCGCAACTGCCGCACGTGATTTCATGGTCACTCCTATGGATTCGCAGTGGGCGAGCACGCCGCGACGTGCTCGTCTAAAAAGGGGGTGAGTTACTCGCTATCGCCAGAGACCGGCCCAAACTCGATGGGCAGCCAGCGGTAGCCTTCCTCGTCTTCGACGATATGACCAATGCCCGGGAACGGCATGTGAGCACCGGCCACCCAGTGCTTCTCATCGACCGCACTCTCTAGCACGGCTTCACGGGTGCGCACCGCCTGCTCGGGGTCGGAATCGAACTCGATGGCAACGCTGGGGTCGGCAAACTGCACGCCATAGCTGTGGACGACATCGCCCCAGACCAACATGGCGTCGTCGTCACTGTTGAGCATAAAGCTCGCATGGCCCGGCGTATGACCGTGCGTATCCTGCGCGACGATACCCATCAGCAGCTCATCGCCCGGTGCAAAGGGGCTGAATTGGCCAGCCTCTTGATAGGGCGCCACGGCCTCTTGTGCCATGGTAAAGAAGGCACGCTCCTCCTTTGGAAGCGCTTGGGAGCGCTCTTCGTCCAACCAGAAGTCAGCGTCGCCTTGGCTGGCGCGCAGCTCGGCATTGGGGTAGACCGCCTCACCGTTCTCATCCACCAAACCGCACACATGGTCGGGGTGCAGGTGGGTCATCAAGATCGTATCGACCTGTTCCGGTGCATAGCCCGACGCGCGTAAATTCTGCTCGACTTGGCCCAGAGTGGGACCAAAGCACGCCGCCGACCCGGCATCCACCAGCACCAAGTTCTCACCGGTATGAAGCAAAAAGGCGTTCACGGCGGTTTGCATGCCGCTTTCGGCATCGATGAACAGCGCGTTGAGATGGCGCAGGATCTCATCCTGCTCCATGCCTTTCAGCAGCGACGTGTCCAGCGTGGTGTGGCCATCGTACAAAGCTGTCACCTCGACATCGCCCACCATCATACGGAACCAGCCCGGCGCCTGCTCTTGCTGCTGGGCAGGCACCTCGGCCTGAGCGGCAGCGACCCAGGCGGTGCTGATAGCAGCCACCAAAGCACGACGAGACCAGCGTGACGAGATCATCGACATAAGCAAGACACTCCATGGATACGCGAAAGAGACTAGCAGTGTAGGTCAGCTAGGCGAGAGGGATAAAGCGGGATACACTCACAAGATTATTGCTACTGAGCAACAACCCATCCACTGAAGGGCGACGCATGCAGCGCTGGGATCGTATCGAAGCTTTCGTCGAGGTCGTCAGGCTGGGCACCTTTTCCGCCGCCGCTCGGCATCTGAAAGTCTCAACCTCGCACATCAGCCGTTTGGTGAGCCAACTCGAAAACCAGCTGGGTGTGCAGCTGCTCTACCGCACCACGCGGCAAATTCGTCTGACCGATGCAGGTGCGCTCTACGTGGAGCACTGTCGCCATCTATTCGATGGGCTGCGCGATGCCGAGCAGGCTATTAGCGAGCTTCAGGCCAGCCCCCACGGGCTGTTGAAACTCACCTCGGCCACGACCTTCGGCGAGCGCTACATCGCACCGCTGGTGAATGATTTTCAGCGCCTGCACCCCCAGTTGGAAGTGCATATGCACTTCACCAACCGGCCGGTCGAGCTGATCGAGGAGGGGTACGACATTGCCATCCGCATGGGCGTCCTCAAAGACTCTAGCCTGATCGCTCGGCGGCTCTGCGAGCGGCGGGAGTACGTGGTGGGGTCGAGCGCCTACTTTCGTCAGGCTCCCCGACCGCATACCCTTTCCGAACTGAGCCAACACCGCTGTCTGATCGGCTCTCGCCCTAATTGGCTCTTCGAAGTCAACGGCCAGCGTCGGGAAGTCAAGGTAGAAGGGTGTTGGAGCGGAAACTCCGGGCCTGCCCTTCTGGATGCGGCGCTAAAGGGGCTGGGGCTCGCTCAACTGCCGGATTACTACGTGGCACCTTACCTTGCCAGCGGCGAGTTGGTATCGGTGCTGGAACCGTTTCAGCACAACGATACGGCGGTTTGGGCGGTGTATCCTCGCCACCGCCATTTATCGCCTAAAATCCGCCAGCTGGTGGACTATTTGGTCGCCCATATCACCACCCTTCTGCCGGCTACCTAACACTCGATGGCGTTGACTGCGAGGCCGCCTTTCGAGGTCTCTTTGTACTTATCCTGCATGTCACGGCCGGTATCGCGCATGGTGCGAATCACTTTATCCAATGAGACGAAGTGGTCCCCGTCGCCGTGCAGTGCCATGCGCGCGGCGTTGATCGCCTTCACCGAGGCAATCGCATTGCGCTCGATACAGGGAACCTGCACGAGCCCTGCCACCGGGTCACAGGTCAGCCCCAAGTTATGCTCCAGGCCAATCTCGGCGGCATTCTCCACCTGCTTGGGCGTACCGCCCAACACTTCGGCGAGGCCCGCAGCGGCCATGGCACAGGCAGAGCCCACCTCCCCTTGGCAGCCCACTTCTGCGCCAGAAATGGAGGCGTTTTTTTTGCACAAAATGCCCATCGCGCCTGCCGCCAACAGAAAGTCCACGACATCGTCGTCGCAGGCGTCGGGCTCGAACTTTAGGTAATAGGCAAGGACGGCGGGCACGATGCCCGCTGCACCGTTGGTGGGCGCGGTCACCATGCGTTTACCAGCGGCGTTCTCCTCGTTCACTGCCAGGGCAAACAGGTTGACCCAGTCCATGACCGTAAAGCTGGTTACAATGAGGCGCTGATGGTCGGGCGGAGTGAGCAGTTGCTGGTGCAGCGAGTGAGCGCGACGGCGGACGTTCAAACCACCCGGAAGCCGCCCAGTGGCCTTCAAGCCGTTATCGATACTCTGGCGCATGGCGTGCCAAATCGTTAACAGCGTTTGGCGAATCGTGGCTTCACTACGCCACGCCTTCTCGTTTTCCAGCATTAGCGCGCTAATTCGCAGGCCGTGCTGCTGGCACAGCGCGAGCAGCTCATTGGCCGACTCGAACGGATACGGCAGCGCCGTTTTGTCCTCATCCAGCCCACCCCGGTCGGCGCAGGCTTGGTCCACGTAAAACCCGCCGCCAAGCGAATAATAGGTGTTCGTGCTGATCAGTGTATCGTCATGATACGCCGCCAGCACCATAGCGTTGGGGTGAAACGGCAAACAGGTGTCGTCCCACTCGATATCCCGCGCACGCTGAAACGTCAGCGACTGGCCGTGAGGCAGCGTCAGCGGCGTACCGTCATCCAGCGCGGCCAGCCGTGCGGCGATGGTATCCGGGTCGATCGCTTCCGGCGTTTCCCCCATCAACCCCATGACCACCGCGTTATCGGTACCGTGCCCCACCCCGGTAGCGGCCAGTGAGCCATGCAGCCTGACGACGAGACGAGTGATGTCCGGCGCAGTCAGCGCCATCACGAAATCCCTGGCTGCCCGCATGGGCCCCACGGTATGCGAACTGGATGGGCCGATACCAACCCGAAACAGATCAAACACGCTAATTGCCATAACGGTGCCCGCCCCTCAACGGTCCTACTGGGATAAACAGCGACCTGATACGTCGTCGCTTTGCATTTTCTCTCTTACCACCACTTTGCAGCGTTATCGTCTGCCCGTCGAGCCATCGACAGAAGGTTAGACGTGCGAGCACAGAAAAGTGACGATATAATGAACATTCATTCCTGAATGTTTACTCCCGTCGCTTCACCCCCCGATAAGGATGTTGGTATGTCATCGTCTCCCCCCTGGGCGATCAGTTTTCGCACCGCCCTGCTTCGTGCCACGCTCTATACGCTCGCCATTGGCGGTATTGCCCAAGGTGGCTACCTCGAAGTGCTTTACCTGCCAGACGTGCGCTATACCGAGCTTGGCTTTACCGAGTTCACGCAAACGATGGTGCTGGCGAGCTGCTGTGCGCTGCTGGTCTATATCCGCCAAGTATTGAACGTATGGCCTACGGTGACGCTGCTATTACTAGCGTTTATCGCAGCCTCCCTGGTGCGCGAACAGGACTACTTTTTGGACCACTATGTCGCCGAAAACACCTGGAAGTACCTCGTGGCACTGATCGTGTTACCCAGCCTTGCCTGGGTCATCCGGCATCGTCAGCGATTTCTGGATGAGTTTCGTTACTACAGCAATACGTTCGCTTTTGGCCTGTTTGCGGCAGGTGTTCTGGTCACCTATATCTTTTCTCGTCTGTACGGTCGCCAAGAATTCTGGCGCGCCGTGCTAGCCGAACACTATATCCGTGACTTCAAAGATATCGCCGAAGAGGCCATCGAGCTACTTGGCTACAGTTTGATTCTGTTCGCCACCATCGAGCTTCTCTTTCTAGCCCGACGCTTGCATCGCGCACGACTAACCCCCTAACCCTCGCTTCTTTATCGTTACTCAACGCCGCTGACTGACCGAGTCAGCGGCGTTTCATTTTTTACATCTCGCTATACGTAAAGCCATTTGCGCCTACTGCCCCATCAACGTAGTGTCGCGCGTAACACCTTAACAGGCATTTTTTGCTGAAAAATAACCTACCAACGATATAAACCTTATGACAAACCCACAAAATCGTGAAGAAAACCTGAAGCGCGGCGCATTTACCCGCTTCCTCGATAGCGTCGAGTGGCTGGGTAATCTACTCCCGCACCCGGTGACGCTGTTTGCCATTCTCTGTGTGTTAGTAGTGGTGGCTAGTGGCATCGCTGCTGCTCTGGGTGTTTCCGTGGCCGACCCACGCCCGGCTAACGAGGGCGAGTGGATCGCAGTGAACTCGCTCTTGAACGCGGAGGGGTTGCGCCGTCTCGTCACCGAGATGGTGACTAACTTCACCAGTTTTGCACCCTTGGGCACGGTACTAGTCGCCATGCTAGGGGTAGGCGTTGCCGAACACTCTGGCTTACTCTCCGCCAGCATGCGCGCGCTGGTGCTCAACCGCTCTCCCCGCATCGTGACCTATGCCGTGGTATTTGCGGGCATCATGTCGAACATGGCTGCCGAGCTTGGCTATGTCGTGCTCATTCCACTGGCGGCAATGATTTTCCACTCACTCGGTCGTCACCCGCTAGCGGGCTTGGCAGCGGCGTTTTGCGGCGTCTCTGGTGGTTACAGCGCGAACCTGCTGATCGGTACAGTCGACCCGCTGCTCTCGGGTATCACCCAGGAGGCTGCACGCCTGCTCGACCCTACCTACTCCGTTGGGGCTGAAGCCAACTGGTTCTTCATGTTTGCCAGCACGTTCTTCGTCACACTGATTGGCGGCTTGGTCACCGAGCGGATCGTCGAACCCAAGCTGGGTAAGTTCGATTCTGCCTACGCCGATAGCGATATCGATCAGAACCGGATGGAGGGCCTGAGCGCGACCGAAAAACGGGCGCTGAAGGGTACCGGCCTAGCCACGCTAGCGCTGATAGCGCTGGTCGCCGTGATGGTCGTGCCGGAGAGCGGCATTCTACGCAATCCAGAGACAGGGCTAGTAAGCGGCTCCCCCTTCCTGCGTGGTATTGTGGTCATCGTGGCGATTGCTTTCACCGTGCTGGGCTTTGTCTATGGCCGACTCGCGGGCACCATGCAAAACGATCGCGACATCGTCGATGCCATGGCCAAAAGCATGAGCAGCCTGGGGCTCTATATCGTGCTGGTGTTCTTTGCCGCTCAGTTCGTGGCGCTGTTCAACTGGAGCAACTTCGGCACCGTGACAGCCGTGGCGGGCGCTGACCTGCTGGACTCCCTTGGCTTGCGCGGCCCAGGCCTGTTTGCGCTGTTCATCCTCATGTGTGCCTTCGTCAACCTCTCGCTGGGCAGCGCCTCGGCGCAGTGGGCGGTCACTGCCCCCATCTTCGTGCCCATGCTGATGCTGATGGGCTACGCGCCCGAGGTCATTCAGGCGGCGTACCGGATCGGCGACTCCGTCACCAACTTGATTACACCGATGATGAGCTACTTTGGCCTGATTCTCGCGGTGGCGACCCGTTACCGTAACGACATGGGCATTGGCACGCTGGTGGCGCTCATGCTGCCTTATACGCTGTTCATGCTGATCGGTTGGAGTGTGCTGTTCTTTATCTGGGTGTTTATTCTTGGCCTGCCGGTTGGTCCAGGTTCTGCCACTTACTACACGCTCTAAGCTTTAAACGGCATAACATAAAAAGCCCGCCGTTCAGAGAACGGCGGGCTTTTCGATCTTCGTGGCGACTCTATTCACCACTTACTCTTCTCTACTCGCGGCTTTATTCGTCCAAGAACGAACGCAGCGGCTCTGAGCGGCTGGGGTGGCGCAGCTTGCGCAGCGCTTTGGCTTCGATCTGACGAATCCGCTCGCGGGTGACGTCGAACTGTTTGCCCACCTCTTCCAGCGTGTGGTCGGTATTCATGTCGATACCGAAACGCATCCGCAGGACTTTCGCTTCGCGGGCAGTCAAACCGCCCAGCACGTTGCGGGTCGCTTCGATCAAGCCTTCGCCGGTGGCCATATCGATCGGCAGCAGCATAGTGCCGTCTTCGATGAAGTCACCCAGGTGCGAATCGTCGTCATCACCAATCGGCGTCTCCATGGAGATCGGCTCTTTGGCGATCTTGAGCACCTTACGCACTTTGTCTTCCGGCATTTCCAGACGCTCGCCCAGCTCTTCCGGCGTCGGCTCGCGACCCATTTCCTGCAGCATCTGACGGGAGACGCGGTTGAGCTTGTTGATCGTCTCGATCATGTGGACCGGGATACGAATGGTCCGCGCCTGATCCGCAATCGAGCGAGTAATAGCCTGACGAATCCACCACGTCGCGTAGGTCGAGAACTTGTAGCCACGACGGTATTCGAACTTGTCTACCGCCTTCATCAAGCCGATGTTGCCTTCCTGGATCAGATCAAGGAATTGCAGGCCACGGTTGGTGTACTTCTTGGCAATCGAGATTACCAAGCGCAAGTTCGCCTCAACCATCTCTTTCTTGGCGCGACGAGCTTTCGCTTCACCAATCGACAGCTTGCGATTCACCTCTTTGAGGTCAGCCACCGAGAGCTGCACCATGTCCTCTTCGAAGGCAATCTTACGCTGAGAGCGGGCGATATCGGCACGCAGCGGCTCTAGGCGGTCAGCGTACTTGGGCTGCGCTTCTTGGAAGGCGTCCAGCCATGTCTGATCCGATTCGTGGCCCGGGAACGACTTGATAAACGTCTTGCGCGGTACCTTGGCTTTCTTGACGCACAGCTGCATGACCGCTTTTTCTTGGGCACGCACCTGTTCGACACTGATCCGCACTTGGCCAACCAGACGCTCGAAGTGTTTCGGCACCAGCTTGATCGGCGAAAACAGCTCGGCAAGACGCTCCTGCTCGAACTTCAGCTCGGCGCTGCCACGACCATGTTTGGCCAGCGCGGCTTCCACCGCCGCATTTTGCTCACGAATCTGTTCGAAGCGAGCCTTGGCCTCTTCAGGGTCTGGGCCGCCTTCGCTAGCGGTGGTGTCGTCCTCGTCGTCGTCCGCGTCGCTGTCGATATCGTCATCATCGCTCAGCTCGGTGTCGACTTCGGGCTCCGGCACCTCTGCTTCGGCAACCCCAGGAATACCTTCGTCAGGGTCGATAAAGCCAGAAAACAGATCCGATAGGCGCCCAGGGGCTTCTTCGTCCTGGGTGGCGTCGTAGGCTTCGAGGATCGAGGCCACCGCACCGGGCAGATACGCCAGTGCGGACATCACTTCCCGCGTGCCCTCTTCGATCCGTTTGGCGATCTCGATTTCGCCTTCACGGGTCAAAAGCTCTACCGTCCCCATTTCACGCATGTACATGCGTACGGGGTCGGTGGTGCGACCGACGTCGCTTTCCACGGCGGCGAGTGCCGCAACGGCCTCTTCCGCAGCGGACTCGTCCGTGGAGTGATCCGACATCATCAAAGTGTCTTCATCTGGCGCTTCTTCAACGACACTGATACCCATGTCGTTGATCATGCCAATGATGTCTTCCACTTGATCCGGGTCGGCGATATCCTCGGGTAGATGGTCGTTGACCTCGGCATAGGTCAGGTAGCCCTGTTCCTTGCCGCGCGCGATCAACTCCTTCAGACGTGACTGCTGCTGCGCATTTCCAGCCATAGAAACCCTATCTCGACGAAGAAGAATGAAACACCTGGGGCGCTGAATCGATTAAACTCAACAAGCCGAACAGTATAGCGTAAATAGCTGGATTTTTTCCAGCGAAACGTATTTGCGCGGTCATTCAGGTGTGTTAGGTTGTTCGGTTATGCCAGCGCCTGGCGACTAACCCTGTATGTGGTGCTGAAGCGTGGTAATTCAACCCCGTAGTGCGAATTGCTTTGGCTAACGGCCGTCATGTGCGCTGAATCAGCTCCATCATCAGGCTCGCCAACCGCTGCCGCTGCGCCTTATCCAGCTTCTGCCCCGAGCGCTCCAGCGCCAATAGCGCATCGTACTCTTCCTGGGGTGAGCGCTTACGCTGCTTCTCTATCAAGTGTTCAACCAAACCGCTGAGTTCTGCTTCCCGAGTGCTTTTGGGAATCAGCAGCTCGCGCTGGGCCAGTTCGGCCAATACCTGCCCTTCATGGCTGCCCTGGAAGTGCGCCAGCACCACCTGTGGACTGCGATAGCGTCCGGCACGCAGTAGTGCAATCAACTCGCGGCACAGCGGGGCCTCTTCACTACTATCTGGCAGCCAATCCAGCGTCTCGGGCAGCGCCGTTACCAAACGCGGCTCATGCAGCAGTAGCTGCACGATCCGGCCCACCGTTGATAGCGTTTGCAGCGTTGTCCCTTGGCGACGGCCGCGAGCAGCCGGGCGGGAGGAGGCTTGCTCTGCCAGCATGGGCTCAGGCGCTGTCTCGTCCACTGGCGCCCATTGGGGGCTCGCCTGAGCGGCAGCCGTGCGTTTCTCCAACAGTGTTTGGAGCTGCGACTGCGCCAGCCCGCTGCGTTTGGCCAGCGACTCGAGCAGCAGCGATTTCAGCATGCCGTCTGGCACTTTGTTCAGCGCCTCCAACACCTGACTGGCAAAGCGCTCGCGCCCTTCCACCGTATTCAAATCGCGCCCTTGGGCGGCCTGCTCGAAGAGGAACTCCGACAGCGGCATCGCGCAGGTAACGCGATTTTGAAACGCCTCGCTCCCCTCTCGCCGTACCAGCGAATCTGGATCGTCCCCGTCAGGCAGAAATAGAAAACGCGCCTCACGACCGTCGATCATTTGCGGCAGAGCGGTCTCCAGAGCGCGGCTTGCCGCCTGACGACCCGCCCGGTCACCGTCGAAGCAGAACACCACTCGGCTCACCAGACGAAACAGGCGGCTCAAGTGATCTTCCGTGGTCGCGGTACCCAAGGTAGCGACGGCGTTATGAATGCCGAATTGGGCCAGCGCCACCACATCCATATAGCCTTCGACCATCACCAGCTGCTCAAGTTTGCTGGACGCCTGGCGCGCCTCGTACAAACCGTATAGCTCTCGCCCCTTATGAAAGACAGGCGTTTCCGGTGAATTGAGGTATTTGGGCTGCTCATCGCCCATGACTCGGCCACCAAAGCCTAGCGTACGGCCACGCAAGTCGCGGATGGGAAACATTACCCGATCACGAAAGCGGTCATAGGTGCGCCCGGTATCTTCTCGATGGATCAGCAGCCCGTACTCGACTTGTACCGGCTCACCGATACCTTTTGCCGACAGGTGCTGTTTGAGCGCTTCCCAGCCACCCGGCGCATAACCAATACCGTAGGTGTCGATCACCTCCGGCGATAGACCGCGACCCTGCAGATAGCGCTGGGCACTCTGGCCCTCCTGCATTTTCAGCCGTTCACGATAGAAGCTGGCGGCCACTTCCAGCAGATTGACGCCCTCTTTACGCTTCTTCTCGCGCTGCTGGGCACGCGGGTCATCCACTCCCTCACGGGGTACGTCGAGCCCTAGACGTCCAGCCAACTGCTCTACCGCTTCGGGGAACGGCAGCTTGTCATACTCCATCAAAAAGCGCAGCGCGTTGCCGTGAGCGCCACAGCCAAAACAGTGATAAAACTGCTTGTCGGCACTCACCGTGAACGACGGCGTTTTTTCTTGATGGAAAGGACACAAACCGGAGAAGTTACGGCCCGCTTTTTTGAGCTGCACGCGCTCACCGACCACTTCCACCACGTCAACGCGGCCAAGCAGGTCGTCAATGAAACGCTGTGGAATTTGGCCTGCCATGAACTGCGGGCATCCTCGCGCGAAGCGCTTATGGGCGGGCCTAACGTCATCAGGCAACGCGCCTGATCACCTTAAACCGCGCAAAACACACATCACAGAACGAAAAACAAACGGCCACCTAGTGGCGGCCGCTTGGCATCCCTCTTGAGATAACCGGCTAACAGCGCAGGCTATCCCCAGGTACGGATCAATAGAGCCGTTCGAAACGCTTACGCTCACGCTGCAACTTCTTAGCGTGACGTTTTACGGCAGCTGCCGCTTTGCGCTTGCGCTCAGCAGTCGGCTTCTCGTAGTGCTCGCGACGACGTACTTCAGAGAGAACGCCAGCTTTTTCGCAAGAACGCTTGAAGCGACGCAGGGCGACGTCAAACGGCTCGTTATCACGTACTTTTACAGAAGGCATTAAGCACTCACCTACCTTAAGGAGTCTTGAGTTCGGATAGTACGCACACCGAACACGACGGTGTACGACCCAGTTTTACAGCGCACAGTAGTCTAGTCGTGGTTGGCGATCTTTGCAAATGCTTACGCCCCTTCACTGCCATAATGCTAAACTAGCCGGTTTCAAGCTTCTGCCTTACCACCTATACGAGTTCTTTTGCTATGCGCGTACTGGGCATTGAAACGTCTTGCGACGAAACCGGCGTCGCCATTTACGATACCGCGTTTACCGGTGGGCGCGGCCTGCTGGCCGATGCGCTGTATAGCCAAATCGCCATGCATGCGGAGTACGGCGGCGTCGTGCCGGAGCTGGCCTCCCGAGATCACACCCGCAAGTTGCTGCCGTTGATCGAGCAAGTACTAAAAGACGCCCAGCTCACCCGCCAAGACCTGGACGGTATCGCTTACACTGCCGGACCGGGCCTCGTCGGCGCCCTGATGGTGGGTGCCAGCACTGCCCACGGCATGGCCAAAGCGCTGAACATACCGGTGCTGGGCGTTCACCACATGGAGGGCCACCTGCTGGCCCCCATGCTGGAAGACGATGCCCCCGAATTCCCGTTCGTCGCTCTTCTGGTCTCGGGCGGTCATACCCAGTTGGTGGAGGTACAAGGATTAGGGCATTACCAACTGCTGGGTGAATCGGTGGATGACGCGGCAGGAGAAGCCTTCGACAAAGCCGCCAAGATGCTTGGCCTTGCCTATCCTGGCGGCCCGCTGGTGGCCAAACTCGCCGAACAGGGCGACCCGAAACGGTTTCGTTTTCCGCGCCCGATGACCGACCGTCCGGGCTTGGACTTCAGTTTCTCTGGTCTCAAAACCCATACGCTAACGGCGATTCGCCAGCTAGAAGCCGCAGGTGAGCTGGATGAACAGTCGAAAGCCGATATTGCACGGGCCTTTGAAGAGGCCGTGGTGGATACGCTGGTGATCAAATGTCGCCGTGCGCTCGATCAAACCGGCCTAAAGCGCATCGTGATGGCAGGTGGCGTGAGCGCCAACACCCGCCTGCGTGAACGGCTAGCGTTGGAGACTCAAAAGCGCCAAGCCCGCGCTTATTACCCTCGCGGGCGTTTTTGTACCGACAACGGCGCCATGATTGCCTATGTCGGGGCGCAGCGCTTGGCGGCAGGCGAGCGGGATGACAACGGCGTGATGCAGGCCACGCCCCGATGGCCGTTGGATACCTTGAACGCCCCCGATTAATCGCCGCGCCTACCCACGCAGGTGCGGCTCGTCCCCTCGGCGCAAGCGGCGAATATTGAGGCCGTGTCGAGCCAGCACCAGTAGGCTAAAGCCCCCTACGACACTCACGTAACCGGGAGCCAGCCAGAGGCACAGCAGCGGCGCCAGCAGCGCACAGGCAAGCGATGCCGCTGCGGCAGTGCGCAGCCGCCACGCAAGCAGCGTCCAACCGAGCGCCGTCAGCAGCGCCACGCTGGGCACCAGCACCAGCAGCACGCCAAACGCACTGGACACCGACTTTCCCCCGCGAAAGCCATACCAAAGGGGGTAGCTATGCCCCAGCAGCACGGCGAGCCCCACGACTCCCTGGAGCCATACCGGCAGCGTTAGCCACTTGGCCGCCAGCACTGCGGGCACGCCTTTTAGCGCATCCAGCAGCAGCGTGGCGGCGGCCAGTCGCGGGCCATACAGGCGCAGTACGTTGGAAAACCCTGGGTTGTAGGAGCCACAAAACCGAGGATCGTCGACACCTGCCCAGCGGCACACGCTCACTGCCGCCAGCCAACTGCCGCTCAAGTAGCCGATCACTATCCATATCATGGCCTGCCCACCCTGGCATTGGCGG
Organism: Halomonas meridiana; assembly: GCF_009846525.1. Taxonomy (NCBI): domain Bacteria; kingdom Pseudomonadati; phylum Pseudomonadota; class Gammaproteobacteria; order Oceanospirillales; family Halomonadaceae; genus Vreelandella; species Vreelandella aquamarina. The sequence goes on from NZ_CP024621.1 coordinate 2,956,208, forward strand.
CCAACGCCGCTGCCTTACTGTCGTTTCTGGTCATCCTCAAGTACAATCGCCCGCTTGTTGACCCTGGGGGAAGGCCTGTGGACCGCATTTTGATCGAAGCACTCACCGTAGACACCGTCATCGGTGTGTACGACTGGGAACGCACGATAACGCAATCGCTGAGCCTGGATCTATCGCTGGCAACGGACATTCGGCCCGCAGCCGCCACGGATGATTTACGCTTGACGCTGGATTATGCCGCGATCTGCCAACGAATCCAGCAGTTCGCCGACGAGCATCAGTTTGCCCTGGTGGAAACCTTCGCGGAGCGTCTCGCGGCCTGCTTGCAACATGAATTCCCGATTCGCTGGCTGCGCATGACCGTCCGCAAGCCCGGTGCCGTCCCTCAAGCGGCCAGCGTCGGACTGGAAATCACCCGCGGCACGCTGCCGGAGGCCACGCAGGACACGACGTTATGAATCTGGTGACCCTGAGCCTGGGCAGCAACATCGACCCCGACACCCATATCCGGCTCTGTCTGGATGCCCTGGAAGAGACGTTTGGCCCGCTGCAGATTTCGCGAATTTTTGAAAGCGAGCCGGTAGGCTTTAAAGATAGCCGTAACTTCTACAACCTGGTGGTCGCATTTTACAGTGATTGGTCGGTGAGCGACCTCCAAGCGTGGTCCAAAGCGCTCGAAATTGCCCACGGCCGAACGCCAGACATGAAGAAGTGCAGCCCCCGCGCGCTGGATATCGATTTACTGACCGTCGGCGATGCCTGCGGGATCATCGATGATGTCACCCTGCCCCGCGGGGAGATCACCCGCAATGCCTTCGTGCTTCAGCCACTGGCCGAGCTACTACCCAACACGCGTCACCCCGCCTGCCACACCTCCTATGCCACGCTTTGGAAACGCTTCGCGTTGGGCGACCAGCGCCTTTGGCCCATTGATTTTCACTGGCGGGGCCGCTGGATTTCCCAAGCCGACCCGCAGCTTCGTGCGGCCATAGCGCGCTAGTGCGACGCCCTTTCGCCTAGCGCACCTGCCACCGCCCTCTGGCGATACTGGCGCAGCGCATCTCCCAAAGCGGCACCACGGTACCCTTCACCGAGCAGCGCCTGGGGGCTCACTGCCTGGGCTGCCTGCCATGCCGCCTCCAGCAGGGCTTGGTACTCAGGAGCCAAACGGCCGACGAGCTGCAACTGCGCAGCGACTTGCGCAGGTTTGCGCCAGCCATCCAAGCGCTCCAACCAGTGCAGCACTCGCTCATCGTTGAGCGGTGCATCGAGCAGCGCTGTCGTCAGCGCGGTATGGCGAGCTAACTGCGCCACCGCGTTGGGCAGCCGCAGCCTGCCCGCTAACGCGTCGCGCTGCTCGTCACTGAGCACCGAGACCAGCAGCGCATAGCGCCAGTGGGCAAGCGCGGGTGAAGAGGTCTCAGGCGCGCTGGCTAGCGCGTCGAGGGCAGCGGCCAAGGTGTCGTCATCGTCAAGTTCCGGCCACCAAGTGGCGAGCGCCTGGCACTCGTTTAGCGTCGTGAAATAGCGCTCTGGATTGGGTTCTCCCAGCGCTTTTTCGGTCTCTACCCACACTCGCTCTGCGGCTAGGTGGCCAAGTTCGCCGCTGCCGCTGACGTGGCGCATCAGCGCGTGGGTGTCTGGGGCGATGGTAAAGCCCAGATGCGCATAGCGGGCTAAAAAGCGCGCAGTGCGCAGCACCCGCAGCGGATCTTCGCTGAAGGCAGGCGATACGTGGCGTAAAAGTCGCTGCCGGATATCCTGCTGGCCGTGAAACGGGTCCGTCAGTTCCCCCTCGGGCCCCTGGGCAATGGCATTGATCGTCAAGTCACGCCGGGAGAGATCCTCCTCCAGCGTTACATCCGGGCTGGCATACACTTCGAACCCCCCGTAGCCGTGCCCGGATTTCCGCTCGGTGCGCGCCAGTGCATACTCTTCTGAGGTATGGGGATGCAAAAAAACTGGAAAGTCGCGACCTACGGGCTTGAAGCCCCGCTGGCGCATGTCGTCCGGCGTTGCTCCCACCACGACCCAGTCGTGATCGACCACCGGCCAGCCCAGCAGCGCATCCCGCACCGCGCCGCCTACGCGGTATACCGACAACCCTTGGGTGAGCGCATCCTGTTGAAACACTTAACGACCTCCTTGCTGGCTAGGGACGCGGGTGCGCTCGCCGGTCTCCAAGTTCATCGCCGTCAAGGCCCCGCCCCATACGCAGCCGGTATCCAATCCCTCGACGTTGACCTTGGCGTGGGGAGTGCGCCCTTCCAGCGCGGCCCAGTGGCCAAACAGAAGGCGCAGATCATCCTGGCGTGGAAACTGAAACCAGGGAGCGAACCCTTCAGGGGCGCTATCGAGTCCCTCTTTGGCCGCAAAATCGAGGCGCTCCTCGGCGTCGATGAAGCGCATCCGGGTCAACACATTGACGATACAGCGCAGGCGATCCATACCTTCCAAGTCGTCCCGAAAACGGTCCGGCTGATTGCCGAAAAGCTGGCTTAAAAATGCGCCTGAGTGCTCGCTTTGCAGCGCCGACTGCACTTCACCGCTTAGCGTCAGCGCCTGTTCGGCACTCCAACTGGGCAGCAGTCCGGCATGGGCCATAAGCGTATTGCCCTCATGCACGACCAGGGGCTGGCTCTGCAGCCAATCCAGCAGCGACTCCCGCTGGGAGGAGGCCAGAATATCGTCCAAGGTATCATTCTTTTTCAACTTGCCGCCCCCACGAGCCACCACCAGCAGGTGAAAATCGTGGTTCCCCAGCACGCAGCGCACGGCGCTACCGAGGGCCTGAGCTTCTTGCAAGCAGGCAAGCGAACCGGGGCCTCGATTGATCACATCGCCCACCAGCCAGAGCGTGTCGTGGGTGGGGCTGAAATTCACAGCGTCCAGTAGGCGAACAAACTCGGCATGGCAGCCGTGCAGGTCGCCTATGACATAGGTACTCATGGGCATTCCCGACTAACAGAGTTCAGTGCAGTTGACGCGGCACCGCCAAACGAAACGGCGCAATGGGCACATCGAAGGCGCGCTGCGTGTAAGTATTGAGTAGCGTATAGGCACCTTCCATCACCCCGACCGGCGTTTGCAGAATCGCCCGACTGGTGTAGCGAAAACGCTGACCAGGGCCAATCAGCGGCTGCTGGCCCACCACGCCTTTGCCACGCACCTCTTGGCTATCGCCGCTGCCTTGAGTGATCTTCCAGTAACGCGCCATTAGCTGCACGCTGTGCGGGCTTTGATTATGGACCGTTACGGTGTAGCTAAACACGTAGCGGGATTCGCTGTCGCTCGACTCTGCATCACGAAATTCGGGCGTGACGCTGACCTCGATCTCCAAGCCACTCACGCCTCGTCGCCCCCCTGGTTGCCGTCGTCCGCAGTGGCCGCCTCGTTGGCCGCGACCTGATTGGCGATGGTGACGTACTCCGCCACCGTCAGGGTTTGCGGGCGTCGCGCCGGGTCGATGCCCAACGCTTCCAGCGTCTCGGCGCTGACTCGCCCTTTCAGGTTATTGCGCAGGGTCTTACGCCGCTGCCCAAAGGCCAGCTTGACCAGTTCGAACAGCAGGGCCGGATCATCGGCGGTGTGGGGCAGATGTTCATGGGGCGTGAGACGCACGATCGCGGAGTCCACCTTCGGGCGCGGCACGAAGGCCTCCGGCGGTACGATGAACAGCTGGTCCACTTGGCAGTAGTACTGCGCCATCACCGACAGGCGCCCCCAGTCGGTGCTACCCGGCTCGGCGGCCAGGCGCTCCACCACCTCTTTTTGCAGCATGAAGTGCATATCGGCAATGGCGTTACCCATGCTTAGAAGGTGCACGATCAGCGGTGTCGAGATGTTGTAAGGCAGGTTGCCCACCACCCTCAGCGCCGGGCCATCGCCCTTGAGCTCGGCAAAATCGAACTTCAGCGCGTCGCCTTCATGAATCACGAACTCAGGGTAGTTAAAAAACTGCACCCGCAGGCCTGGAATCAGATCACGGTCCAGCTCGATCACCTCCAGCTTCCCCGCCGCTTCCAGCAGCGGCGCCGTCAGTGCACCTTGCCCGGGGCCAATTTCGACGAGACGGTCGCCTTCGCGTGGCCCGATGGCGCGGACGATACGCGAAATGATGCCGAGGTCACGCAGAAAGTTTTGACCGAAGCGTTTACGAGCACGGTGCTGCTGAGGCACTTGAGACATCTAACAGTGTTCCTTGGAGGGTTGATTCATGAAGCGGCCAGGGAGCTGGCACGCTGAGCAGCAAGGCGCTGCGCGAGGGCAAGCGCGACGCCCAGACTATTGGGGTCGGCAGTACCATGGCCCGCCAAATCCAGCGCGGTGCCGTGGTCCACCGAGGTACGCACCAGCGGCAGCCCCAGGGTAATGTTCGCGGCCTGACCAAAGCCGGCGTATTTTAGCACTGCCAAGCCCTGGTCGTGGTACATCGCCAGCACCGCATCGACTCCGGCTAGGTGACGCGGGGTGAACAGCGTATCGGCAGGCAGCGGCCCTTGGATATCCAGCCCGTCGGCACGCAGCGCGTCGAGGGCAGGAATAATAATATCCAGCTCTTCGCGCCCCAAATGCCCCTCTTCCCCCGCATGGGGGTTGAGGCCGCATACCGCAATGCACGGATGCGAGATGCCGAATTGGCGCCGCAGGTCAGCGGCCAGTAAGCGGCTGATCTGGGTGACCCGCTCAAACGTGATGGCATCGGCCACGTCACGCAGCGGCAGGTGAGTCGTCACCAGCGCCACGCGCAAATCGCCGCTGCCTTGCCACAGCGGGTTCTTGGCATGCAGCGCGGCATCGGTCGCCAGCAGCATCACTACGTCATCCACGCCGCAGGCATCGCGCAGCCACTCGGTATGGCCGGTGAAGTGGGGAAAGCCCCCTTCGATGATGACCCCTTTATGTAGCGGCGCGGTGACCATCGCCGCGGCCTGCCCTGCTTGGCAGGCGTCTACGGCGATTTGCAGTGTCTCCAACACGTAGCTGGCATTGGCAGGATTGAGCACCCCAGGCGTGGCAGGCGCGCGCAGTGCGGCGGGCCACACCACCAAACGCCCTGGAGAGGATATATCCAAGCTACCCGGCGCGGCCTCGACGACCTCTACGGCCAGCCCGAGCAGCTCGGCGCGCTGGCGCAGCATCTGCGGGTCACCCACCGCCACCGTGTTGGCTAATTGCCCACGAGCGGCCAGCATCAGCGTCAGCTCTGGCCCGATGCCCGCAGGCTCACCGGTGGTTAACAGCAGCGGCCGCGTCATTAGAGACGAATATCCACGAAGGCCTGTTCGCGAATTTCACGCTGCCAGGTTTGCAGCTCTTCGTTGGCACGACGCTGGAAAATCGCTTGGCGCACCTGCTCACGACGGCTCTCTTCGGTCACGTCCTGGCGGCGACGCTCCAGCACTTCGATGACGTGATAGCCGAACTGAGAGCGTACTGGCTCGGAGAGCTGGTTCGGGCTGAGAGACGTCATGGCTTCTTCGAACGCAGGCACCGTTTGGCCAGGGCGCACCCAGCCCAGGTCGCCGCCGTTCATGGCGCTACCACGGTCGTCGCTGTACTCGCGGGCCACCGACGCGAAGTCTGCGCCCTGCTGCAAACGCTGGCGAGCCTCTTCTGCGCGGGCGCGGGCTTGGTTCTCGTTACGCGTAGGCGTCAGCTCCACCAGCACGTGGCGGGCACGGGTCTCTTCGATAAACGCCTGCCCCTGCTGCTGGCTTGGCTGCTGGCTCAGGAAACGCTCCACATCGCGGTCGGAAACCGTGACGCGCTGGCTAATCTGGCGCTGCTGTACCTGGCGCATCAGCATTTCGCGGCGTACGTCTTCGCGCACGTCGGCCAGGGTAATGCCGTCGGCTTCTACCGCATCGGCAAACTGGTCCAACGTCATGTTGTTGGATTCGGCAATGCTGCGCAGCTGGCGGTTGAGTTCGGTGTCATCCACGCTCAGGTTGGCTTGGCGGGCCATCTGCAGCTGGATTTCATCCATGACCATGCGCTCCAGCACCTGCTGGGCCAGCTGATTACGCGGCGGCAAATTGCCGCCCTGAGCCGCTGCTTGCTGCTCCACCTGGGCAATGCGGTCATCCAACTCACTGCGCATGATGACGCCATCATTGACGACTGCGACGACGCTATCCAACTGCTGACGCTGGGCCGACTCGAAATTTTGCGCATGAACGGTCAGCGGAACCAGCGCCGCACCCGTGCCCAGGCAGAGCACCATCAGGCTGCCTGCGGACAGCTGGGTGGCTCGTTTCTTCAGCGCGCAGCTCAGCAAGGTCTTTCTGATCATCATAAAAAGTCTCTTTCAGTCGCTATTTTAAAGTGGTCGTTCATAGGGGCGTAGGGCGGTAGCCGGGAATCGCCTGTTCAAAGTAGCCGTCGGCCTCTTGACCCACGCCACCTAGACCACGAAACACGAAGCGCAAAAATAGCCCGCGGTCGTTGAAGTCATCGCCAACCCGCGCCGTATCGTTGTCGTCGATCCATTCACGCCATACCAGCTGTACGCCGTAGCAGCAGTCGTTCCACTGCAGGCCCGCGAGCTGTTCCAGGGGGCGGTTGTTGGTTTGATCGTGCAGGTAGCGGCCAATCAAATCAATCCTTGGGCTCGCTTTCCACGCCAGCGAGAGATCCCACTCTTCGCGGCTGTAGTCGCGGAAACCGTCGTCGCCCGGCACCACGCTCGGATCGAACCCTTCGATCTCCCAACGGTAGCCAAGGTTCACTACGTGCCCTTCCGGATGACGGTAGCGAACGTCCACGCTAGAGCGCTCGGTCTGTTCACGCTCGTCATCGTAGAGCCATTCGTAGCCCGTACTCCAGCGATCCGATATTTGCCAATCCAGGCGAGTGACCAGCGGGGAGCGGTCACGGGTGGCCTGATAGCGGCTTTCCGGATTCACCGAAGGGTCTTCACTGGGGCGCGCTGGCAGCGTGTCCGGATCGCCTTCGCTATCGATGCGCCGCTCGGAGAAGTAGTAGCTCTGGCCGACACCAAAGGTCAGACGATCACGCCCGGCACTATCTTCGATCAACCGTGATTCGACACCGAGCGATACGCGATTGAGATCCCCCACGCGGTCAGCCCCCGAGAAACGGTGCGGCGACCAGAGCTGATCCCATGAAAACGCCCGTTCACGGCTATCGAAATCGGGCAGCTGAGTCTGGTCGGTGCGCGGTACGTAGGCGTAGTTCACGCGGGGTTCGAGGGTTTGGCGATAATCGCGCCCGCCAAGCTCCAGTTCACGCTCGAAGACAAGGCCGCTGTCGATGGAGGTGATCGCGACGCTGCGCGAAGGCGATGTGGTGCGATCGGTCACTCGGTCGCCGTAATCCAGCTCGTAAGCCGTGTGCCAAAGCTCGGTGCGGGGTTCGATATAGCCCCAGGGCTGCTCGTAACGCCAGCCCACCGCCGGTGTGAGGTGCAGGCGCGACCCAATGGCCGCCTCACGTTCCGGCACCCGCCGCTCGTCCACATCGCGCCAGAAATAGGTGGCGTTGGAGCGCCACTGCGTATAGAGGCCGTTGCCTAGCTGCCAATCGGAGTTGGCGGTCAGGCTAGGCAGGCGGTAAAACGGGCGATCGGTGTCGCTGAGCGGGTCTTCCAGGCGCTGAAAGCCCTGGGCCCGCGCATCGAGCTGCCAGCGTTCGCCGCGGTAATCGACCTGGGCCAGACGCTCCATACTGACCCGGTCGCTGTTGCCGAACTCGCCACCAAAGTCATCGAAGTAGCGCCCGTCGCTGGCCGCGCCGTAGCGCAGCCGGTAGTCGCTGCGCGGCGTGAGCCGTCCTGCATGCTGGGCGTCGATGTACCAGCGGTCGTCCCCCTCGAAGCGGTTATCACCGTTATTGGTGCCGCCGTCGCTATCGAGGTAGCCGCCCTCCACCAAGCCCTGACTCTCTTCGAGCAGGTAGCGGTATTCCCCATTGAGCAGCAGCCCCCGGTCCGACATCCAGCGGGGGGTAATCGTGGCGTCTTGATTCGGCGCAATGTTCCAGTAGAACGGCTGCGTATAATCGAAGCCATCGCTTGAGAAGCTCACTGACGGCGAGAGCAGCCCCGTATGACGGCGATCATCGATGGGGAAACGCAGCCACGGCCAGTAAAATACCGGGACGTCTTTGACTTCCAGCCGCGCGTGGCGGGCAGTGCCGAATCCTGCCGCCTGATCGAGACGAATGTCGCTACCTACCAACTGCCAACTGTTAGCACCGGGGTCGCAGGTCGTGAAGGTGGCTTCCTGCAGACGGTACTGCTCCTCTCCGGTCTGTTGCAGCTCACGCGCCTGCCCACGCAGGTGCTGCTCGTAGAGCACATAGTGGCTGTTACGTAGCGAGGCGCGATCTTCGTTCAGCATCAACGTGGCGTGTTCGCCGCGCACGAGGGCTTGACCATCGCGAATGGCGAGGTTGCCCTCGGCATCTACCCGCTGGCGATCTGCCGGGAGAAAGACGCGTTCGGCCTCTAGCTCGGTATTGCCCCGGCGCAGTACCACATCGCCACGCAGCAGGGCTTCACCGTCAGCGGCGTAGTCCACCTCTTCGGTTTCGACCGAAAGCGTTTCCGGGTTCTGTTCCGCTGGCAAGCGGTAGCCGGGCATCACATAGCGCCCCCGGCATAGCTGTTGCGGCGCTTCGTCTTGGCTCCAGGCCTGCCAGTCCAGCGCCTCTGCGGGCAGGGTTCGGTCCTGCGCCACCGCTGAAAACGAGGCGCCAGCGAGCAAACTGCCCAGCAGCGTATGCGCAACCGGTACGGTGCGCGAGATTCGCTTGCCCATGTTCGTTATCCTTGGCATCCAGAATCGGTATTATACAGCCCGCATGATGCCCGACCAGCAAGGAGCTTGCATGTCCTCTTCTCGGATCGACGCCCTCACTCAGTGGGCGGCGCAACAACACGGCCTTGATCACGCCACTCTTCGCCTCTCTGCTGCGGGCGGTGACGCCAGTTTTAGGCGCTATTTTCGACTAACGCTGCCGGATGGCAACACGCAAATCGTCATGGATGCACCGCCGGATCAGGAGGATTCCACGCCGTTTGTGGCCATAGGCCAGCGCTGGCATGCCGCCGGACTGCCGGTGCCCGCCATTCACGCCTGTGATCTGGACGCCGGCTTTTTGCTGCTGGATGATCTGGGCGATACGCCCCTGCAAGCCACCTTTACCGACCCGGCGCGCACGGAGGAGCACCACCACGCCGCGCTGTCGCTGATTGCCGAATTGCAAAACCGCGCCAACCCAGCCGCCCTGCCCGCCTACGACGCCGCCCTACTTGGCCGGGAGCTGGATCTTTTTCCCGAATGGTGCCTGGGCCGCTGGCTGTCGCTGCCGGTTCCGGATAGCTGGGAGGCGCTCCGCTGCGCATTGATCGAGCGCGCCCTGGAACAACCGGTGGTGAGCGTTCATCGTGATTTCGATGCGATGAACCTGATGCTCCACCAGCAAACGCTTTACATGATCGATTTTCAGGACGCCGTGGCAGGTCCGCTCAGCTACGACGTTATTTCGCTACTGCGAGGCCGCTACTGCCGTTTCAGCCCTGACCAGTTTGCCACATTTGTGAGCACCTTCTATCAGCAAGCCCGGCAAGAGGGTCGTTTGACCCGCTCGGTGAGCGAGGCCGCCTTTTTGGCCCAGTGCCACGCAATGGCCGCTCAGCGCTCGCTGAAAGTGTTGGGCATTTTTTGCCGGTTGACCCTGCGTGACAGCAAACAGGGCTACCTGGCCCGCCTGCCACACTTTTTAACCCACTTGGACGATAGCTTGGTAGCCCTACCCGAGCACGGTGACTTTGCCGACTGGGTCCGCGGGGTACTGCGCCCGGCCATTCTCCAGCGACTGGAGGCATCAGCGCCATGAAAGCGATGATCCTGGCGGCGGGCTTAGGCAAACGGATGCGCCCACTCACCGACCACTGCCCGAAACCGCTGCTGCCCGTGGCAGACAAGCCGCTGATCGTCCATCATCTGGAGCGCTTGAAGCGTGCGGGTATCGAGGAGGTGGTGATCAACGTGAGCTACCGCGCCGAGCAGATCATGGCCGCGCTGGGCGACGGCTCTGCCCACCAACTGCGCATTCACTGGAGCCAGGAGGCTAGCCCGCTCGAGACCGGCGGCGGCATTCAGAAAGCGCTGCCTCTGCTGGGCGAAGCGCCGTTTCTACTGATCAATGGCGATGTATGGTGCGACTACCTACCCAGTGCTGCCACGCTGGCAGAGGGCGACCTCGCCCACTTGATCCTCGTGGATAACCCTAACCACCACCCTGGCGGCGATTTTGCGCTCGACCGGGGCCGCGTTACGCAGACGGGCGAGTCACGCCTGACCTACTCGGGTATTAGCGTTCTGCGCCCTGACCTCGTCGCAAAAGAGCCACCAGGAGCGTTTGCACTGGCTCCGCTACTGAAGCGCGCCATGGCCGAACAGCGCGTCAGCGGTGAACATTACTGCGGCCACTGGGTCGATGTTGGCACCCCAGAACGGCTCACCGAACTGGAGCAGCACTTGGCTCAGGTTTGACCGCCATGACCAGCGCACGATGAAGCCGTGCGCTGTCGCCTAGAAATGTTATGCTGCGCGACTTACCTTTCGTCGCCAAGATGAGGAGAGCAACGTGAAAGCACGGGTAAAATGGACCGATGGTCGTCAGTTCGTCGCAGAATCGGGTAGCGGACACAGCGTTGTGATCGATGGCCCGCCCGACCACGGCGGTCGTAACACTGGCCCACGGCCGATGGAAATGCTGTTGATGGGCATGGGTAGCTGCACTGCCTTCGATATCTTAAACATCCTCGACAAAGCCCGCGCCGATGTCACCGACTGCGTGGCAGAGCTGGACGCCGAGCGCGCCGATGAGGTGCCGTCCGTGTTCACCAAGATCCACGTGCACTTCGTGGTGACGGGGCGTGGCTTGAAAGAGAAGCAGGTACAGCGGGCCGTGGAGCTCTCGGCAGAGAAGTACTGCAGCGCCTCGATCATGCTCGTCAACGGCGGCGTTGAGATTACCCACTCTTTCGAGATCGTCGACGCTTGAGCCCCACGCTGCGACACTTTCGCTCAGGTTCAAAAAAAGTAGTGTGGCCGGATGCAACCCGCGCCACGGGCGGGCATAATACGCCCGCTTGTTTTTCCCCCTACTGCGTAGTGCGGGGCCGCTCCATGCACAGCGGCTGCGTCAGCACGGTAACAAGTGTTTATCGGTTCCGGCGCTGGATCGTCGGGGTGTCTTCATCTGCCATAGGGAGGTTCGGACGTGTCAGATAATCTCCGACTCCACGGGTTCAACAACCTGACAAGCTCGTTGAGCTTCAATATTTACGACATCTGTTACGCCAAAACCGAGGAGCAGCGTGCGGCTTATATCGACTATATCGATGAGCTCTACAACGCCGAACGTTTGACGCAGATTCTCAAGGACGTGACCAATATCATCGGCGCCCACGTGCTGAATATTTCACGCCAGGATTACGAGCCGCACGGTGCGAGCGTCACCATCCTGATCGCCGAGCACGAGCTGGATGACCCCACGCCGGGTCAAACCGAGCCAGGCCCGGGCCCGCTGCCTGAAACCGTCGTGGCGCACTTGGACAAGAGCCACGTCACGGTGCACAGCTATCCAGAATCCCACCCGGACAACGGCATCAGCACCTTCCGTTTGGATATCGACGTGTCGACCTGTGGTCATATCAGCCCGCTGAAAGCGCTGAACTACCTGATCCATAGCTTCGACTCCGACATCGTGACCATGGATTACCGCGTGCGCGGCTTCACGCGGGATGTGGACGGCAAAAAACTGTTCATCGACCACGACATCACTTCGATTCAGGACTACTTGGCAGAAGACACCAAGCAGGCCTACCAGATGATCGACGTGAACGTGTATCAAGAGAACATGTTCCACACCAAGATGCTGCTCAAGGACTTCGAACTGGATAACTACCTGTTCGGCACCTCGCGCCGCGACATCACCTTCGAAGAAGCGCGCGACATCGAAAGTCGTCTGCGCAAAGAGATGCTGGAGATTTTCTACTCCCGTAACTTCGACTGAGGCACGGCCTGCAGCCGCGTCGATGCCAATGAAAAGCTGCCCACGGGCAGCTTTTTTCTTACCTATACGGGCTAACGCTAGTAAACGCCCTCTTCACCCTCCGGGCGGGTCTTGAACCGTCGATGCAGCCACAGATACTGCTCTGGGTGCTTACGAATCGCCCGCTCGATAAAGGCATTCACCCGCGTGGCATCGGCCATTTCATCACCACTGGGGAAATCTTCGAAGGCAGGCAAACACTCGATGGTGTAGGTGTGATTATCCGGGTTGCGGTGGAACATCAGCGGCACCACAGGAGCGCCCGTCATGCGGGCGATTTTCGAGGTGAGACGAATCGTCGCCGCCTGCTGACCAAACAGCGGCGCAAAGACGCTGACATCGCGACCAAAATCCTGATCCGGTGAGTACCACACGATATGCCCCGCTTTGATGCGGCGTACCACGCCGCGCAAGTCATGGCGATCGATGGCTTGGCCAAAGATGCGTGAACGCGCACGGGTCATGAAGCGCTCGAACAGCGGGTTGTTATGGGGGCGGTAAACCACATCCGCCGGGAAAAAAAGCGAGTGTAACGCCCCGCCTAGGTCCAGCGTCGAGAAGTGGATACCCACCACCAGCACGCCTTTGCCCTGGGCTTTGGCGCGTGCAAGGTGCTCTTGGCCGTGATAGGCCACTCGATGACGCAGCCCTTCGGCATCCCGACACCAGCCGGTTGCGGTTTCGACCAAACCAATCCCGTTGGCAATGAAGGTCTCTTTGACCAGTTGGCGCTGCTCATCGGCACTTTTTTCTGGAAAGCAGAGCGCGATGTTCGTGGCGGTGATGTGCCGACGACGCTTTACGAAGCGCCACGCCAGCAGGCCAATCGCTTTCCCCACCCAGAGCTTCACGCGCCAGGGGAGCCATGCGGCCACGTACATCAGGCCAATCGCCAGCCATGTCGGCCAGTAACGAGGGTGCGCAAAGGAGCGCGGATAAGACGCTTTAGACATACCGATAACCGTTTAAACGTGAGCCCCATGATAACGCCGTGGGGCTCTAGGCAGCACCCCCGTCAGCAGCGTATAGCTGATGGTATCGCAGTAGCGAGCCACTTCATCCACGGGCAACACGGCACCGTTGCTGGCCGCTCCCCATAGCACCACGTCACTGCCAATGGCCGCGTCAGGGACGTCGGTCACGTCCACCGTCAGCATGTCCATGGAGACCTTACCGGCAATCGGGCAGCGCTGGCCGTTGACCAGTACCGGCGTGCCATCGACGGCATGACGGTCATAGCCATCGCCATAGCCTGCGGCAACCACTGCAATGCGCGATGGGCGTGCTGCTTTCCAGCGCCCGCCGTACCCCACCTGTTCGCCGGTATCGAGTTCGCGCAGCGCGATGATCTCTGAGCGTAGCGACATGACCGGACGTAGCTGGCGGGTGATGTCGTTGGCCACTTCCAACGGGTCGCTGCCATAGAGCATCACGCCGGGACGGTTCCAATCCCCATGAGCGGCTGGCCACGCCAGCGTTGCCGGGGAGTTGGCCAAACAGAGCGGCGCTTTCAGCTCGGCCGCCAGTCCTTGCAGCACGCGCATCTGGCGGTTGAAGTAGCTGGGATCTTGCGCATCGGCATTGGCAAAGTGACTCATCAGATGCAGCGCCGTCACTTGAGGCGCATCGACCAGCCGCTGCCACACGCTGGGCGCTTGCTCCGGCGAGAACCCCAGCCGGTGCATACCGGAATCCACTTTCAGCCACACGGGAATTGGCTGCCGAGACGAATAGGCCAGCAGCGCCTCCACCTGCCAGGCGCTATGGACGCTGATCCAGAGGCGGTGCTGGTCGACCAGCGCCAGCTCTTCAGCGCTGAAGATACCCTCGAGCAGTACGATGGGCGCTTGGATACCGCCTTCTCGCAGGCTCAGCGCCTCTTCGATGCAAGCCACGGCAAAGGCCGGCACGTCGGCTTCAAGCGCGCGAGCGCAGGCCAGCGCACCGTGACCGTAAGCATCGGCTTTGATCACGGCCACTGAGCGGCTTTGCGGGGCGCAGCGGCACGCCAGCTGATAGTTGTGACGCAGCGCGTCCAAATCAATATGGGCCACTAGCGGGCGCATAGCGTTCTCACTCTCCAATTGACTGTTTCATTGACTCTTTTCGTCACTCTGTCCGTCACGCGTTCATTCACTCAGGCTCAGATGGGCAGTGGCTCAGCCGGCTCGCCACATTGGGACGGTCAGCGGCCCAACAGCGGGGGGTGAAAAACCGTCTGCCCAAAAACAGCGCACCGAGTGGATAACTCGGTGCGCTATGGGTGTTGCCTTTGTTAACGTCGCTAAGCTCGGCCAGAATGGCTGACGTACCGCACGACCCTGGATTAACTCTCGAAAATCGCGTCGAGGGAGAGTCCCTGTTTTTCCAGCGAGCGGCGCAGCTTCTTTAACGCTTCTACCTGAATTTGGCGCACCCGCTCACGGGTGAGACCAATCTCCGCGCCAACCTCTTCCAGCGTCGCGGCTTCGTGGCCGCGTAGACCAAAGCGGCGTACCACGACCTCGCGCTGTTTTTCGCTCAGCTCATCCAGCCAATGGTCCACGTGCTCACGCACGTCGCCATCCACCAAACACGCTTCCGGACCGAGGACTTCGTCGTCAGTGAGCGTATCGATCAACGGCTTGTCGCTGTCACCGCCCATGGGGTAATCCACCGACGACACTCGTTCGTTGAGCCCCAGCATCTTCTTGACCGTCTCGACCGGCTTGTCGAGATGCTCGGCGATCTCCTCGGCGGTCGCTTCGTGATCCAACTTTTGCGTCAGCTCACGAGCAGCGCGCAGATAGATATTGAGCTCTTTTACCACGTGAATGGGCAGGCGAATGGTGCGCGTCTGATTCATTAGCGCACGCTCAATGGTCTGACGAATCCACCAGGTGGCATACGTAGAGAAGCGAAACCCCCGCTCGGGGTCGAACTTCTCGACGGCACGGATCAAACCAAGATTCCCCTCCTCGATCAAATCGAGCAGCGTTAAGCCTCGGTTCAGGTAGCGTCTGGCAATCTTGACCACCAGGCGCAGGTTAGATTCGATCATCCTGGAGCGACCAAGCGCATCGCCCTTGCGTGCCAGGCGGCCGTAATACACTTCTTCTTCCGGCGTCAGCAGCGGAGAAAAGCCGATCTCGTTAAGGTAGATCTGTGTCGCATCCAAGCTTTGAGTCGATTGACGGTCTTCACGGCCCAGCGCTTTTTCAAACGCATCCTCCTCGGCCGTAACGTCGTCGTCGGCGTCGTCCAACGCCTCCTCAACTTCATCCAGGTCAATCTCCTGTAGGTCCTTCTCCAGCATACTCATGGTCATACCCCCGTGGTCTCGCCTATCCGCCATGTAAAAAAGTAAGGGTGGTCGCACTCCCTGTGCGCGTGCACCTTATTGTTATATGACGCCCTGGTTCAGCTATTCGGGTACTCCTAGCAGGCATCACTCTACACCTGCCAAGGGATGGCTAGCGAGATGGCAGATAGTCCAACGGATCTTGCGGCTGGCCATCGCGGCGCACCTCAAAATGCAGTTTGACGGCATCTGCATCGCTATCGCCCATCGTGGCAATGACTTCTCCTGCCTCGACGACATCATTCTCTTTGACGTTCAAGCTATCATTATGTGCATAAGCACTGAGAAACTGATCGTTATGTTTCAGTAGTATTAGGTTACCGTAGCCGCGCACGCCGCTACCGGCGTAGACCACGATGCCCGGGCCTGCAGCACGAACAGGTTGCCCCTTTTGCCCGGCGATATCAATCCCGGCGGTGATGCTGCCTCCTTGCCCGAATTCACCGGTCACTTGGCCATCGGTGGGCCAACGCCAGTCGATGTTTTCGGCCGGCGTGAAGGTCCGTGTCGAACGATCGGTGCGGGCCGTCTGCGTAGGCTCAGCGGCAGGCGCTGGTGCGGCGGCCGGGGTCGGCTCAGGTTCCGGCTCTGGGGTAGGCTCGGGCGCGGGTTCTTGTTCAGGCTGAGCGCTTGGCGTCTGAGGAGCTGCCTCCTCAGACGGTTCGGCAGCGGCAGCGACTTGTTGAGACGCCTCGACCGCCGTGCGCTCGGCACGCTCTGCCGTCAACCGCTGGTTGCGCTCGATGGCGCTCTCGTCCGGCAGCAGCCAGTCGAGCTCTTGGTCATTGCTCGCCACGGCGGTGGCTTGGGGCTGTAGCCCCGTGGCTACGGCACCGCTGGTGGCAGCGGGGGACCCGTTGCCGCCAGACGACGCCGCCACGCCTCCCGCGCCTTCCCGCAGCGCGATGGTTTGGCCGGGGTAAATTTGGTAGGGCGCATCGATATTGTTGATGGCGGCGAGCTGGCGATAGTCCAGATTGTGCTGCCATGCGATGCCGTAGAGCGTATCGCCCGCTTTCACCGTGTACTGCGGCGCGTTCTCCACCGCGCGCCGAGCGTCGCTCAAGTCGCGCACCTGGGGGGTGTTGGACTGCTGACTGGCACAGCCACTCACCGCCAGTGCGAGTACCGTCATCATGAAAACCTTACGCATGCAAACCCTACTCCTGTTCAACGCCGTGCTAGCGATCAATGGAATGACTGTCTGTTGAGTGATGCTGGGCATGAGTGGTCGCGCGACGGTTGAGTGCTACGACGAGTAGCGCGCCGACGACCATCAACGTTATCACGCCAGTTACCTGCGCCGACGCCCCTGTCAGCACGGCGTAATCGCTGGGTAACAAATAGCGGTAAGCCAGCGGAATCATCTGCCCATCAGGACCTAACTGGTAGCGTAACAGCTCCCGCCAGGGCCAGAGAACCGGCAGCGAGCCGATAATGAAGCCCAGCAGTAGCTGCAGCGTTGCGCCATGATACCGCCGTAGCAGCCATGACAGCAGACGCGACGAGAGCGCCAACCCCACCACACAGCCCATTCCAAACAGCATGATAATACCGATATCGAAGCTGCGAATAGCCCCCATGATGGTGCCGTAGAGCCCCATGGTCAGCAGTAAGAAGCTGCCCGACACCCCAGGCAGCAGCATGGCGCTGATCGCTATGGCCCCCGCCACGATGACGACCAGCGACTCGTTCCCCACCATCAGCACTAGCGGCATCATTCCCGGCAGCAGCTTGGCCAGCATCAAACCAATGAGCAGCGGCAGCAAGTACCACATTTTCCACCGCTCACCGGCTTGACCGACGACCAGTGCCGACGCGGCAACCAGCCCAAAAAAGAAGCCCTCCAGCAGCAGCGGATAGGCCTCCATCAGCCACAGCGCGAGATGGGCTACGCTGACCAAGCTCACCGCCACGCCCGACAGCAGGGGGATCAAGAACGCTACGTTCAGATGCCGCGCCAGCCCTGTCCAGCCGCCGCTGCGCCAGGCACCGAGAGCGCTGGGACCAAACTGCTTGATGGTATTGATGAGTTCTTCATAAATACCGGTGATAAAGGCAATCGTGCCTCCCGATACGCCGGGAACTGCATCGGCAGCGCCCATCCCGGCGCCTCTTAAAAACAGTCCTAGGGGTCGACGCTTCAATCCACCACTCCTTGCAATAAAGGTACGAAGCGCACGGGTTCTAGTCGGCGCTTTTCAAAGGCGGAGCCAATCCGCTTGATTTGCGTCAGCCACTGGCTACCGTCTGACGCTTCTAACGGTGCGATCATCACACCATCGGGACGTAACTGCTCGAGCAGCGCTTCCGGCAGCGTTTGCGCACAGGCGGTGAGCAGAATGACATCGAAAGGCGCCGCCTCCGGCCACCCCTCACCGCCATCCGCCACGGCCAGGGTGGCCGGTGCCTGCAGTCGCCACAACCGTTCGGCCGCGCGCTCGTGCAGGGTATAGATTCGCTCCAGGGAGTAAAGCGTTTCTACCAAACGCGATAGGATCAGGGTTTGATAACCTGAGCCGGTTCCCACCTCCAGCACGCGACGTGGCGAGGCGCGCAGCACCAATTCCGTCATTCGCGCCACCGTCAGGGGCTGCGAAAGCGTTTGACCGAAGCCGATGGGCAGCGCGGTGTCTTCATAGGCGCGGTGGGCAAGCGCTTCATCGACGAATAGATGACGCGGCTCGCTGGCCATGACGTCCAGCACACGCGGGTCGCTTACGCCCTGCTGCACAAGGCGCTCGATCATACGATCTCGGGTGCGCTGAGACGTCATACCACTACCGCGCAGCTCCCCAGGGGACAGATCAGGCAAAGGCATCCAACCAATCCTGCACATCGCGACGAGCCGGGTGGCGCGTTAAATCGGTTTGCAGCGGCGTGATCGATACATAGCCTGCTTCGATGGCGGCAAAATCGGTATCCTCGCCGTCATCCGCATTGGCGGCGACCGGCGCAATCCAGTAGCGCGTCCGCCCCCGGGGATCCTGTACGGGTATTGGCTTTTCTGCTGGCCCGCGATAGCCCAGGCGAGTGACCTTCACACCTTTGATCGCTTCCCACGGCACGTCCGGCACGTTCACGTTCAGGAGCGTGCGCGGCGGCAGCGAGAGCTGGTCGGCAGCGCCGATCAAGCTCGCGGCGAATTTGGCCGCCGTGGCAAAGTGCTGGGTGCCGCATAGCGACATGGCAATGGCCGTCATGCCGAGGTTACGTCCTTCCATTGCGGCGGCTACCGTGCCCGAGTAGAGTACGTCATCACCCAGATTGCTGCCGTGATTAATACCCGACATGACCAGATCCGGCCGCTCGTCCCACACGCCGTTGACACCCAGGTAGACACAGTCCGCGGGCGTGCCATCGACACTGTAAAAGCCGTTTTCTAAGGCGCTCAGCGACAGCGGACGCGACAGCGTGAGCGAATTGCTCGCGCCGCTGCGGTCTCGATCCGGGGCGACCACGCGAAGATGGGCGTGGGGCAAGAGCGCATCATACAGCGCGCGCAGGCCGGGAGCGTGAACACCGTCATCGTTGGAAAGCAGCAGTCGCCGCATCAGAATCTCCTTACCTCAGCATCATGCCGTATCGGGATGATGAATTAGTTCGCCAATCACCGCCGTGGCAAAGCTACCACGGGGCAGCGCGAATGAGAGTAGCACGGCCTCTTGCTCGAACGTGGCCTGGGGTGCGATCAGCCGGGCACGCAGCGCACGTTGGCCGCGTTTGACGCCACTCTGTTCGAGCCCAGCGCACAGCGCAGGGTGCTGGGCCGCCAGTTGCGCTTCGTAGCGGCCAGCGTCACCGCCGGCCGCCTCCCCCACGCCCCATAAGACGCCCGTGGGGTGAACATCCAGCGCGGCGGCACGCGCCACTAGGCTCTCCTCGACGTCATCGATGGTAAAGACGCTTTGGGTGCCGTCGAGCATGAGCGTATCGCCTGCAATGGGCTGGCACCAATTGTCATCCGCCAGCCGAGCGCTCAGCAGTTCGTTGAATAGAAAGCTGCGTGCCGTGGAAAGCATCATCCCCTGGCGGTCGTCCCGTTTACGCCAACCTTTGGCCAGCACGGCAGCGGCGCGCTGCAAGTTGCGCGCTCCGGCGCCGAAACGCTGGTGGCCAAAATAGTTGGGCACCCCCTGGGCACAGAGTGCTTCCCAGCGCGGGAGTAAGGCGTCTGGCCGAACCGCTTCACCGCTCAGGCGCAGCGTGAAATGGTTCGTACGGTGCACGCCCCGCTTCAATTTACGCGGATGGCGCGCCTTGGCCAGCACCGTGATGCCCGCCGCGCCGAGGGCGGCGGATAAATTCTCAGGCGCTTCGCGACCAGGCAAGTGAACGCTCAGCCACTGGCGCGCCACCGCCACGCGATCTTTCATGCCGGAGTAGCCGATATCGCGCGGGGTGACACCGCACAAACGGCTGAGCAGTTTCACCACATCTAACGTGGTTTGATTGCGCTTTTCAAGACGTAGCCACAGGTGCTCACCGTGGGCTTCCGGGGTGAAATCAAGCTGCTCATCGACGATGAAATCTTCCGGCTGCGCGCGATACTGGCCGGGGGCGGGCGCGCCCAACGTGGGCGTCAAGCTGCGCTGCCACGCGGGGAGGTTAAGCATTCGACGCCTCTTGCGCGGCCAGCAGCACCACCGCTTCGGCGGCGATTCCTTCCCCTCGTCCGGTAAAACCAAGACGCTCGGTCGTGGTGGCTTTGACGTTGACCTGCCCCAGCGTCACGCCCAGTGTCTCGGCAATCGCGGCGCGCATGGCCTCGATATGCGGCGCCATTTTGGGGGCTTGTGCCATGATCGTGGCGTCCAGATTCACGACCTCGAACCCTTCGCTCCGCACCAGCGCGACCACATGACGAAGCAGGCCGCGACTGTCCGCGCCCTTCCATGCCGGGTCGGTATCGGGAAAGTGGCGGCCAATATCGCCTAGCGCGCAGGCACCGAGCAGCGCGTCGCTAATGGCGTGAAGCAGAACATCGCCATCGGAGTGGGCAACGAACCCATGGTCGAACGGCAGCTTGACGCCGCCGATCATCAAATGATCACCCGGCCCAAAGCGGTGTACATCGAAGCCGTGGCCAATTCGCATTAGAAACTCCTGTTACTCGTGCTGCGCTGGGCAGCCATGATGGCAGCGGCCAGCGCTAAATCGTCAGGGTGGGTGACCTTCATGTTGTCGCGCCGCCCGCTGACGAGCTTGGGGGCCTCCCCCAGCGCCTCGACGGCGGAGGCTTCGTCCGTGACCACGGTGCCCTGCTGCTGGGCCTGGGTCAGCGCGTGATGCAGCAGCGCATAGCGAAACCCCTGTGGCGTCAGCGCGTGCCACAGGCCATCGCGCGGCTCGGTAGCGTGGCTCAAATGATCGCCCCGGTCGCGTTTCATGGTGTCAGCGACCGGCATGGCCAACAAAGCCCCACCCCGGTGGGCCTGGGCCGCATGATACAGAGCGCGAAGATCGTCGCGGGTGATGCAGGGCCGTGCGACGTCATGGACCATGACCAGATCGTCGTCATCGGCGGCCATGGCCTGCAGGGCGTTCACGACGCTGTGCATGCGCTCTTCGCCCCCAGGCACCCGCTGCCACTGGGCAAACGGCACCCAGTCTGGCTGAAACCAGCGATCCTCGGGATCCAAACAGAGCACTAAACACGCCTGCGGAAAGGCGTCATGCAAACGCGCCAAAGTATGTGCCAAGATCGGTTGGCCCTCCAGATGGAGGTACTGCTTGGGCTTGTCGGCCCCCATGCGCTTACCCTGCCCGGCAGCGGGCACGACGAGCCAGAGTCGCGACGTCATGGGTGCACGTCCTCACCTTCGTCTGGCGGAATGACCCCAGGCTGAGCCACGAGCCCGGCATGGATGCCGACCAGCTCATTTTCGATGGCCACGCCCGGTACCCAGAAAAACTGCTCGTCGGTACGCACCATGCCCATATCGCTGCGGGCCCGCTCTTCGATGGCATCCAGCCCGGTTTTCAAGTCGGTGACCTCCGCCGCCAGCCGCGCATTGCGCTCACGCAGCGGGTCGTTGGCAGCTTCCTGAATGGCGACCCGCTGCTCTACCTGCTGCAGGTCCTGCCAGCCGCCGTTTCCCAGCCAAAGCTGGTACTGCAGCAACCCCAGCACGGCCAGCAGCAGGCCTACGAGCCATTTGTGCATCACGGACATCCTTTGTGAAAGCGGAAACGGCGCGCATTATGCCATTAAGGGCTGAGTCCAGCGAGCCGCGACGCGGTGGGAGTTACTTAAACGGTAACGCCTCTTCGGCGGCGTGGCGATAGGCCATGATATGGACACCCTCTTGCTGACAAAACTGCGCCACGCCAGCGGCCAGCCCCGGGTGTGCCACATAGTGCAGCGAACGCACCCGTTGGGGGGCAAAGCCTCGCACGAGCTTATGTTCGCCCTGGGTGCCAGGGTCGAACAGCGTCAATCCTTTGGCCAAGCAGGCGTCGATGCCCTGGTAGTAACAGGCTTCGAAGTGCAGGCAATCGGCCACGACTTCGCTTCCCCAGTAACGGCCATAGAGCGTGCTCCCTCCCTGAAAATAGAGCGCTGCAGCGACGGGGCGCCCCTCCAGCCGAGCCTGCACCAGCATCAGCGCCTCGGGCATCACTTGGCGCAACCGTTCGAAGAAGGCGTGATTGAGATAGGGCGGGCGTCCGCGTTCGTGGTAAGTGATGGTGTAGCAGCGGTAAAAATGCGCCATGTCCACTTCGCTGATCTCCGCGCCTTCCAAGCGGTGCAGGGTGATCCCCTGGTCGGCCACTAAACGCCGCTCGCGCTTGATCATTTTCCGCCGTTTGGCGGTGAGGCTGGCAAGAAAACCGTCGAAATCACCGAAACCGCGATCCCGCCACTGAAACTGTACGCCTTCCCGAGCGATCAAGTCCGGACAGTGGCGCTGCCACGCCTCGACCTCCGGCTCGTCGGCAAACAGCAGATGCCAACTCGACAGCGCCATGGCGTCACACTGCTCCCGCCAGCCCATCGCCAACTGCGCTCGAACAGCGTCAGCATCGGCCTCGGGAGCGATCAAGGTGCGCGGACCTGGCACTGGCGTGAAGGGAATGGTGCTCAGTGCTTTCGGATAATACTTCCCACCCGCACGCTCCAGCGCCTCGGCCCACCCCCAGTCGAACACGTACTCTCCGTAGGAGTGATGCTTACGATACATTGGCAGCGCACCGACCAGCGTCTCGCCCTGCCAAACACATAGATGACAAGGCTCCCAGCCGGTCTCCGCGCTGACAGAGCCGCTAACCTCCAGCGCATGCAAAAAGTCGTGACGCAGGAAAGGCTGATCGTCACGCACGAGCGCATCCCACTGACTTGCCGCAACGGCCTCAATGGCAGGTAGAATGGAGAAGGAGAGCGGACGTAGAGGCATAACATCTCCCGGGCACACTGGCACAAATGGCGGATGGCTTACTGTACCACTCCGGCCGCCTATGCGTATGAACCGCCTTCATTTATCAACCAGCGGGGATGCTGGGCAGAAGTGCGCCAACACCGCTCACAAGCACGCTGTACCGACACCCGTGACTCCAAGGAGAGGCTATGACTCGCGACTTGACGGATAGTTTACAGGCGCAGCGCCAAGCAGCCGGCCCCGCGCCTTTTCCAACGCTGGCCGTTCGTCGTGAACGCTTGGCACGCCTCGCCAGTATGACGAAACGCCACCAGCAGGCGATCGTACGGGCCATCCAGCGCGATTTTGGTCAACGCAGCGAGACCGAGATCCACCTGGCCGAGATCATTCCGGTACTCCACGCAGCGCGCCACGCCCGCCGACACCTTTGGCACTGGATGCGACCTCGCCGCGCGGGCGTTCCTCTGCGGCTCTGGCCCGCTCGCGCCCGCATTGCCCCGCAGCCGCTAGGCGTCGTGGGCGTGATGTCTCCCTGGAACTACCCATGGAGCCTCAGCTTGATGCCGGTCATCGATGCGTTGGCAGCGGGCAACACGGTCATGCTCAAACCCAGCGAGTTGACGCCCCACACCAGCGCGCTGCTCGCCAAGCTGGTGCCTCAATACTTCACGCCAGAGGAGTTCTGCGTGATTCAGGGCGGAATCGAGGTGGCCAGAGCGTTCAGCGCGTTACCGTTTGATCATTTGGTGTTTACGGGTTCGACCCACGTGGGCCGTCAGGTGGCGATGGCCGCCGCTGCGAACCTTACCCCCGTCACCTTGGAGCTGGGCGGTAAGTCACTGGCACTGGTGGCCAGCGATGCGGATCTCGACAGCGCCGCCGACGCGATTATCTTCGGTAAGGGTTTCAACGGCGGACAAACCTGTATCGCGCCGGATTACGTGATCGTGGAGAGCCGCCGCTTGGATGCGCTGACCCATGCCCTGGAGCGTGCCATTCGCCGCCAGCGACCCACAGACATCGAGGCGACCGGCTACGTCAGTGAGGCCCACCGGGTGCGGATCGACGCATTACTGAACGACGCCCGTGACCACGGCTGCCGCGTGATCGAGCATGGCGACCATGCACCGGCCCTCGTGATCGATCCGCACCAGCGCCTGCCATTGATGCAAGAAGAGATTTTTGGACGTGCGCTGCCTGTCATCAGCGTCAAGCGAATTGACGACGCCGTGCGGCTGATCAATCAACGTCCCCACCCTTTGGTGCTGTATGCCTTTACACACCAGACGACGCTGCAGGAAACCCTGCGCCGCGGCACCCGCTCCGGCGCGCTGGTATTCAATGACACCCTGATCCACCACGCCGTCCCTTCGCTCCCCTTTGGCGGCGTGGGCGAGAGCGGCAGCGGCGCGTATCACGGTCGACACGGCTTCGAACGGTTTAGCCATCTTCGCAGCATGTTTTACCAGTCCAAGCGCCCTAGCAGCCGCTGGCTACGACCGCCTTATCATCGCTGGCTGCTAAAATTACTTCGCCTTGGCTAAAGCTAGCGGGCTAATGTCCGATACTTCTCTAATACGTTTTTTTCATAAGCCCCTCACGTTTAGGAAACGCCATGCAAGCCGCCGAGCGACCGGAGAATGAATCACAGCGCCTGACAGCCTTGCATGCGTTACGCATCCTCGATACGCCCATCGACGACGCTTTCGAGCAGCTGACCCAGCTTGCCTGCGATCTCTTCGACGTTCCGACCGCGCTGGTGTCGCTCGTGGACGAGGAGCGTCAGTGGTTCAAATCGCATCATGGGCTTGATGCCTGCGAAACCCGTCGCGAGATCTCCTTTTGTGCCCATGCGGTCGCTGCCAATACGCCGTTGGTCATCGAAGATACCGGCGATGATCCACGCTTTGCCGACAATCCGCTGGTGCAAGGGATGCCCCATATCCGCTTTTACGCCGGACATCCGCTCAGACCCACCGGAGAGCTGGCCGTGGGCACCCTGTGCTTGATCAGCGACCGGCCTCGCACTTTCTCGGCGCGAGACAGGCAGATACTGGCTCGCTTGGCAGGACAAGTGGACGAGCTGCTACGCCAGCACCAAATGCGTCATACCCTCTCGCAGGTCACCCGGCGTTACGAGGCGTTGTTCAATGAGAGCGCAACCGGCATCGTGCGTATCGACCGCGAAGGCAAAGTGCTGGGCATCAACCCCTATGCGCTCACGATGCTGGGCTATACCAAACAGGAGGTCGTTGGCCGTAACGTCTCGATGCTAACACCGCCTACAATTCGCGCGGAGCACGACCACTTTATCGCGCGCTTTCTGACGGGCAGCGACCCCAAGGTGATCGGTCGAGGCCGGGAAGTGGAGGCGCTGCATAAAGAGGGGCGTCTCGTCCCCGTTCATCTTGCGGTCAACGCCATTCACAACGAACAGGACGAGGTGGTGGAGTTTCTCGGCATTCTCACTAACCTGAGCGATGTGTACGACGCCAACCACCGAATGCATAAAGAGCAGAGCCTGTTGAAGGTGCTGCACCAGGGAATTACCGACTACCAAGCCTTGATGTCCGGCGAGCAGCTGTGGTCCTTCCTCATGGAAGCGCTGCGTGAGCTGACCGACAGCGATTATGCGCTGATTGGCGAAGTACTGCCGACGAGCACCACGAACGCCCTCAAAATTCACGCCATCACCGATCTCTCCTGGAGCGATGAATCGCGCCATTTGATGGAGCAGCTACGCAGCGGGGATATGAGGTTGACCAACCCCGACTCGTTGCTGGGACGCGTATTCGCACACGGCGACGTGGTGATCACCGACGACGTGTATCACCACGCTCAACGTGGCGGCTTCCCTCCCGGCCATCCGCGAATCGACAACTACTTGGGTGCGCCGATTTTCAGCGGTGATAAGCTGATTGGCATGTTCGCCATTGCCAACAGCCAGCAAACGCTCAGCCAGACGCTGTTGGATTGGCTGCAGCCGTTTACCGACACCTGTGCCCTGCTGATCAATTTGTACCGGCAGATGGCCGAGCGTGAGCAGGTCACCCGGGATCTTGCTGCCGCTAGAGATCAGGCCGAACAGGCCAATAAGGCGAAAAGCGAGTTCCTGTCGTCCATGAGCCACGAGCTGCGCACACCGCTTAACGCCATCCTCGGGTTTGCACAGCTACTGGGCAAAGGGCGCCGCGACCCGCTCAGCGAGAAGCAGCAGCGCCAGGTCAATCAAATCGAAAAGAGCGGGCAGCACCTGCTGAGCTTGATCAACGAAGTGCTTGATTTGGCCAAAATCGAGTCAGGCCACATGACGCTCTCCATCGAGCCCATTGCAATGGAGGGCGTGATCGACGACGCCTGCAGCACGCTGGAAGCCAGTATCGATGCCGCCGGGCTGACGCTTCAGCGCCCGCCGCTGGCCAAGCCATGGCAGGTGGCCGCTGACTACACCCGTACCAAGCAGGTGCTGCTCAACCTGCTCTCCAACGCCATCAAATACAATCGCCCGCAAGGTTCGATACGGATGACCGTCGAACAGCAGGGCAGCGAGCTGTGCGTTCGCGTGACCGATTCTGGGTATGGCATCGCGCCGGAGCGCCAACACGAACTCTTCGAACCATTCAATCGGCTCGATGCCGAGCATGGCACCATCGAAGGCACCGGTATTGGGCTGGCGATCACCCGTGAGCTGGTGGAGCGCATGCGGGGGCAGATCGGTGTGACGAGCACGCCTGGGCAGGGCGCCACCTTCTGGTTCACGCTTCCGCTCACCGAGGCCAGCCCCCCGAATGAATCATCGGTGGCGAGAACGCTATCCAACGCCGCGGCGAACCCACGTCGCCTACACCTGCTGTATATCGAAGACAACCCCACTAACCAGCGTTTGATGGAAGATATCATGGAGGATTTTGATCAAGTGCGGCTGCAGACCGTCACCAGTGCCGAGCTGGGGCTCGACATCATGCGCCACTCTCCCCCCGATTTGGTGCTGATGGACATTCATTTGCCCGGCATGAACGGCTATCAAGCGCTGGATGCGATTCAGCACGATCCGCGATTGCAGCATATTCCGGTGGTGGCACTCTCCGCGAACGCCATGGAGCGCGACCGAGCGCACGGTTTAGCCGCTGGGTTTGCCGACTATCTCACCAAGCCGATTGATATCGACCAACTCTCCTCGACACTGAGTCGCTACGTATCGGCAGCCTCTGTCACAGAAACACCAAGGAAGGCGCCATGACGTTTATGAACAAGTATCTACTGGTAGTGGATGACAACAGCATCAACGTCGAGTTACTGCTGGACCTGCTGGACGACCAGGGATTCGACAATGTGCACGGCCTCAGCGACCCGCGGCTTGTGCTGGCGCACTGCCAAGCGGCACTCCCCGACCTGATCTTGCTCGACATTCGTATGCCCTACCTCGATGGCTACGGCGTCATGGAGCAGCTGCAGTCAACGTTTGCCGAACATACGCCGCCGGTTATCGTGCTGACCGCACAAATCGATGACGAAACGCGTCACCGAGCGTTAAGCATGGGAGTGCGCGACTTTCTGACCAAACCCTTCAAGCATGACGAAGTGCTGCAGCGGATACGCAACACCCTAAGCGTGGAGCATCGCTATCAGGTGCGCGACAAGCAGGCCGAAACGCTTGAGCAAATGGTCGCCAAGCGCACCGAAGAGCTGGACCGCCAGTCGCGTACCGACCCCATCACCCAACTACCCAACCGGCGGGCGCTAACGCAGTACCTGGCCGACGCGGCGCGACAGGGCCGCCCCACGGGGCTGTTGTTCATCGCGCTGGATCACCTCGATGATGTCGTCCGTTTACATGGCTACGGCATTGCCGACCAGCTCATGGTGCATATCAGCCATCGGCTCGACGATCAGTTGGAAGCGAGCAGCACGCTCGGGCTGTGGGGCGGCAGCGAGCTCTTGGTGATCACCCCAACGGCCGAGCTGAGCGAGCTGCGCCAGTTGGCCTCGCGACTGCTGAGCTGCTTCGAGCACGATCAAACCTTGGGCGACCTGCTGCTACCGCTGAACGCCCGCATCGGCATCAGCTGGTCTCAAGGCCATTTCAAGACCGAGCGCTTGGTGCACATGGCCGCCCTGGCGCTGCCGCAAAGCGGCTCACTCAGGCTGCAAAGCTACAACGAAACCCTGGAAAACCATCAGCGCCATCGGCTGCATCTGCAGCAGGCCATTCGTGGCGCGACCCAGCGCGGGGAAATGTCGCTCGCCTTTCAGCCCAAGCTCTCGCTCGAGACCCAGCGCGTGATTGGGGCTGAGGCGCTGCTGCGCTGGCATCACCCAGAGCTGGGCCACGTCTCTCCCGGCGATTTCATTCCGCTGGCAGAGGCGAGCGGTGATATCCTCTCGATTGGCGAATGGGTGCTGGAAGAAGCCATGCGCTATATTGCCGACTGGCGGGCCAAGGGGCTGCTGGACGACAATTTCCATATTGCCGTGAACGTGGCGGCGCGCCAGCTGGCGCGTAAGGACTTTGCCGAAAACCTGCTAGCTCGCCTGGCCAAGCACGGCATACCGGAGCGTTTTTTCGCCCTGGAAGTCACCGAGTCGGGCCTGCTTAGTGATATGCACAATGCGCGCATTCAGCTAGCGCAACTGGCCGAGGTGAACATAGCCGTGGCCATCGATGACTTTGGTACCGGGCACTCGTCGCTGGCATATGTCAAAACGCTGCCGTTCTCGACGTTGAAAATCGACCGTGCCTTCGTCATGGACATCGAAAAAGATCCAATCGACCGGCATCTAGCGCTCACCATCACCCAGCTTGCCCATGCCGTGGGCTGCGACGTGGTGGCCGAAGGCATCGAAACCGCCGCCCAGGCCGACTACTTACGTTCAATTGGTTGCGAAGCTGCACAAGGGTATTACTATGCTCGTCCGCTGCCCGCCGATGAGTTCTATCACTGGTGCAGGGAGTGGACACCCCATTCACATCTAACGCTTGCCACGGAGTCAGTTAATGGCGCATGACCTGCTAGAACGCTTACGGGAACGCTTGGAAGAATTGAACCGCTCTGAGCGTAAAGTCGCGAACGTCATCTTGGAAGATCCCGCAGCGGCCACCAGCCTGAGCATCGCCAGCCTCGCCCAAGCGGCGAGCGTCAGTGAGCCTACCGTCAACCGGTTCTGCCGTAATTTCGGCGCCAAGGGCTATCCCGATTTCAAAATCAAACTGGCCCAAAGCCTAGCAGGCGGCACGCCTTATGTAACCCGCGCCGTCGAACCCGGCGATACCGCCACGCAGTACACCCATAAAATCTTTGGGGCGACCATTGCCGCGCTTGATGAAGCTCAGCGGGAAGTGGACATGGCGGCCGTCGAGCGGATGGTGGATTATCTGACGCAAGCCAAGCAGATTCACTTTTTTGGGTTGGGGGCATCCGGCGCCGTCGCGCAGGACGCCCAGCATAAATTCTTCCGCTTCAACCTGCCGGTCATGGCGTACGTCGACGTGCTGATGCAGCGCATGGTGGCAGCGGCCTGCCATACCGGCGATGTGGTGGTGATCATCTCCTACACCGGGCGCACGCGTGAGCTGGTCGACATTGCCAAGGTAGCCAGAGAGGCTGGCGCCGTGGTGTTGGGGATTACCGCGCCAGACTCTCCGCTCTCGCAGGAGTGCACGGCCACGCTGGAAGTCGCCACTCCCGAAGATACCGACCACTACATGCCGATGACTTCGCGGGTCATTCAACTTACGCTGATCGATGCTCTCGCCACTGGGGTGACGCTTAGGCGCGGCGAAGATTTCTTGCCGCACCTAAAAAAGATCAAGGACAGCCTGCGCGATACTCGGTTTCCAGTGGAAAAACCCACCAAATAAGCGTCGCTAGGGTTACGCGTCCACCGCCGTCGTCACGGTAATCTCGACTTTCAACTCGTCGGCAGGCATTGGCGCGCATACGCAGGTGCGTGCCGGTGCATGACCTTCCGGTACCCAGGCATCCCATACCGCGTTCATGGCGGCAAAATCACCGCCATCTTTCAGGTAAATCGTGGCGCTCAGCAGCTGCTCACGGCTGGAGCCGATCTCTGTCAGCAGTGCATCGACCCGCGCCAGCATGCTCTCGGTCTGGGCGGTGATATCGCCATGGCGCGCGTCGGGGCCCGCCACCTGGCCGCACAAATAGGCCACGCCCTGATGAATCACCGCACGGCTCATGCGGGCTTTTGTATCATGACGCTGAATGCTCATGGTTCGTTCTCCTAGGTCGATGCAAAAAGGCAGTGTAAACCGCTACCCAGCCGCTGCCTATGCTTCTTAGCCAGCGAACCTTAAGTGGGTACGGGGCGGTGTTCAAACACGCGGCGCAGTACGAAGCTCGTGTGGGCCCCGGTGACCCCTTCGATACGGTTGATCACGTGGAGGAGCAGGTGTTGGTAATCATCCATGTCCTTCACCAGAATTTTGAGCTGAAAATCCGCCGCTTGTCCGGTAATGATCAAACACTCCACCACGTTGGGAATGTTACGGATATGACGTTCGAAGTTATCGAAGCGCTCGGGCGTGTGCTGGTCCATCGAGATATGCAAAAGCGCCATGAGCTGATACCCGAGCGGGCGCGCATCCACCACTGCCCGATATTGGGTAATCAGCCCATGCTCCTCCAAGGCCCGCACGCGCCGTAAACAGGGCGAAGGCGATAGCCCGATGCGCTCGGCAAGCTCCTGATTGCTGATGCGTCCCTCCTGCTGCAGGACCTCCAGAATACGGCGGTCGAAACGGTCGAGCGTCAAAGGCGTGGTAGCCATGTCGGTAACTCCTGCCAATTTAAAAATAGTTATTGATATATTCTGCCATTAAATCCTGTAAAAGCCATATTTTCGCAATAACCTGTCGCGGCCCATGCCTTAGACTGTGTTGACTGCCACAAGCGGTCCTCGATTGACGCCTTACCCAGGCGTCCCCCAAGGCTCTTCTTACCCTGACAGAGCACGCTCGAGCGGCTTGCGCCACAAGCGGCCGCCCCCAACAACTCACCGTTTTCAGGAAACTCACCATGCCTGCTTTTGATCATCGCAAATATCGTCCTGCTCCTCGGGTGCCCACGTTTGACCGTCAGTGGCCCGACCGGGAGCTGACCCAAGCGCCCATCTGGGTGAGCGAAGACCTACGCGATGGCAATCAGGCCCTGCTCGAGCCGATGACGGTCGAACAGAAACAGCGCTTCTGGCATCAGATCATCAAGGTCGGTATCAAGGAAGTGATGGTCGGCTTTCCCTCCGCTAGCCAGCCGGATTACGATTTCGTGCGCTGGTTGATCGAAGAGGATCAAATTCCTGACGACGTGACCATCGCCGTGCTCGTGCAGTGCCGGGAACACCTGATCGAAAAAACGTTCGCGTCATTGGTGGGCGTCAAGCGCGCCATCATCCACCTGTACAACTCCACGTCCACGATCCAACGGGAGCGGGTGTTCGAGATGGACCGCGACGGTATCACCGATATCGCCGTTCAGGGGGCGACGTGGGTGAAGACGTATGCCGAACAGTATCCCGAGGTTGATTGGCGCTTTCAGTACTCGCCGGAGAGCTTCTCCAGCACCGAAATCGATTTCTCGCTGGCCATCTGCGAAGCGGTGATGGATGTCTGGCAGCCCACCCCAGACAACAAGTGCATTCTCAATTTGCCCACCACCGTGGAAGTGGCAGGCCCCCACCATCACGCTGATCAGATCGAGTACTTCTGCCAGCATATTAGCCGCCGCGACAGCGTGATCATTTCGGTGCATACCCATAATGACCGGGGCGGTGCCGTGGCGTCCGCGGAGCTGGCGCTGCTGGCGGGGGCCGACCGGGTCGAGGGTACCTTGTTGGGTAACGGTGAACGCACCGGCAACATGGACATCGTCACGCTGGCCATGAACCTCTATAGCCAGGGTATCGACCCTGAGCTGGATCTTTCCAATCCCGACGAGATCATTCAAGTAGTGCACGAGTGCACCGGGATTGCGATGCACCCCCGCCACCCCTGGGTGGGTGAGATGGTGTATACCGCTTTTTCTGGCAGCCACCAGGATGCGATTCGTAAGTCGCTCAAACATCAAAAACCCGACGAACCGTGGCAAGTGGCCTATCTGCCCATCGACCCTCACGACATTGGCCGGGATTATCAGGCCGTCATTCGGGTGAACAGCCAGTCGGGTAAAGGCGGCATGGCCTTTCTGCTGGAGCGCGACTACGGCATCAACCTGCCTCGTTGGATGATGCTCGCGCTGGCTCCCTACGTGCAAAAAGAGAGCGAACGCCGTAATAGCGAGCTTTCCAGCGAGATGATTCGCCAAGTGATGTTCGATCATTTCTCCCATGGTGCGCCGCTCGCGCTGGCCGACTATCGGCTGTCGAAGGGGCAGCAGGAGGGAATCGATATCACGCTGTGGCAAGGTGCCGACACGCTGCGTTTATCCGGCACGGGGAATGGCGCGATGTCCTCCTTCACCGACGCTTGGAAACGCCATACCGGCAGCCACGTCGCCATACTCGATTACAGCGAGCACTCGCTGGGCGGCGATAGTGAGGCCAACGCCATCGCGTTTGTGCAGCTCAACATCGATGGTCAGCGCGTATGCGCCGTCGCGGAAGATAGCGACACGGTGAGCGCGTCACTCAAAGCCGTGCTTTCTGGGATCAATGCGGCACAGCCTGCTCATGCTGCCCAGCAAGTGGCGACCAGCCTCGCTTGAATCGCACCGTTGGCCGCCGCCCGACGGCGCAGCGGCCAACGCCATGCGGCCCTCATGGCTCAGCGTAAAATCAAGACCGGCAAGTGGGCGTGACGCAGCATCGCCGTGGTGGTGCTGCCCACTAGCAAATGACGAATGCGCGAGTGGCCGTATGCGCCCATCACGAGAAGATCGATTCCCTGCTCCTCTTTATAAGCACGTAGTGCTTCTTCGACCTCCCCCGCACGAATCGCCCCCTCGGCTTGGTGCCCCGCAGAGCGAAGGGTCTCGGTAGCCCACTCAAGCTGGGAGCGGTTCTCTGCGGTGTCCGCCCCGACAATCACCACGTGACACTCTGCACCGTCAAAGAGCGGGCTTTTGGCCAGCATGTCCACCCCTTTGCGGGCCGTGTTGCTACCATCGAAGGCCATGAGAATGCGCTTGGGCGGGGTGAACGTTTTGGGCACCATCAAAATGGGCCGATGAAGCTCGCGAACGACACGCTCGAGGTTAGACCCAAGGTGGCCGCTGGCCTGATGCGCCGTTTCTCCTCGCTTACCAAGCACCAGCAGTCGGATCTCTTTCTCATGTTCCGCCAGAGTATCCACGAGGGTGCCGTTGCGCTGCATGCAGGGAGGTTCTGAAAAGCCGGCCGCCTCGCTTCGCTCCCTCGCGGCATTCAACATTAACCGCCCCTGTTCGCGGGCCAGTTTTCCGCGCTGCTCTTCGATGTCCGAGAGCTGTTCCAACAGGTGCTCCCGGGTGCCTAGGCCGAGGTGGCCCGTCAGGTCAGGCTCTGCGACCTGGGCGTGATTGTCGACGGTGTGCAGAAAACGGAGCGGGGCTGAGAGTGCCGTAGCGGCCCACACCGCATAGTCACACACACTTTCTGAGTAGTGAGAACCGTCGATGGCTGCTAACACGTAATCAGACATAAGGGCGTCTCCTTGCGCGGGTGCATGAAAAGTTATCGTTATTCTGACTCTTTTGTACACGAAGAGGCGGATCGGCAACACCGTAGCGCCTGCTTTTTTGCTCGACTGCCGCTGTCTGCGCGCGCTCCCTTGCGGTGTTACACTTAGCCGCCTAGCGATTTTCACCAACACAGCGCGAGGCGTCATATGGGACATGGCATCACCAACGTCGTACTTGTCGGCTTGGGCGGCGCACTGGGCGGGATGGCACGCTTTGCCGTCTCCAATGCCATGGCCCATTTACTGGGTAAAGTCTTCCCGTGGGGCACGCTGCTTGTAAATGCCAGCGGTGCATTTCTTGCTGGAGGGCTGCTAGGCATTTACGGCGTGCCTAACGCACAGCCGTTTTGGCTATTTGCGATAGCGGGCCTGCTCGGTGGCTATACCACGGTGTCATCGTTTAGCTTACAGACCCTTGAGCTGTTCCAGCGCGGCCAGGCGATGCGTGCCGCGCTCAACATGGTCGCTACGCTACTGCTGGGCATCGCCATGGCAGCATTGGGCTGGTGGCTGGCCCAGGGTTGAAGAGGAGCCCTCGATGAACGTTAACGCCTATCTCGCCGTCGGCCTTGGCAGCGCTCTGGGGAGCGTGCTGCGCTATGGCGTCTCGCTGGTGTCGATGGCCGTGCTAGGTAGTCACTTCCCTTGGGGGACGCTGCTGGTCAACGTGTTGGGGTCCTGCCTCATCGGCTGGCTAGCCGCGACGACGTCCCGCCTGCCTCGAGGCGCGCTGGCACGACATCAACCGCTGCTGATAGCAGGATTTTGCGGCGGCTTCACTACCTTTTCGCTCTTTAGCCTGGAAACGCTGCACCTGACGCAGCAGAGCCACCTAGGGCTGGCGCTGCTTTACGGCGTAGGCAGCTTACCACTGTGCGTCGCCGCCGCCTGGGTGGGCGAGTGCCTGGCCTTTTTGAAAGCAACCGTGACCTAATCTCTTGAAACGCGAACAGCTCGAACAGCAGCAGTCATGGATCTATCTAGCGTTTATCGCGCTTGGGCTCTGCCTTGGCCTGCTGGCGCCAGAAGCGATGGCAGCGTTTGGGCAGGCGCTATGGCCGCTGCTCGGTTTCCTGCTCTTCGCCACCTTCACCCAAATCCCGCTGCTGCAAATAACGCAAAGTCTTCAAGATACGCGCTTCATGACGGCGCTGTTGGTAGGCAACTTTGTTGTGATTCCTGCGCTGCTGGGCGTGTTAGTGGTGTGGCTTCCCCTCCCGCCACCCGTGCTGGCGGGCATCCTATTGGTGCTACTGATGCCTTGCACCGACTGGTTTGTTACTTTTGCACATTTAGGTAAAGGCGACGCTGCCCGAGCCATTGCCGCGACGCCCCTGTTGCTGCTCGTGCAGATGGCGGCACTACCGGCCTATCTATGGCTATTGCTAGGCAGCGAATGGTTGCGATTGACACTCTCCCCTGCGCTACTGAGCGCCTTTTTGAGCTTGATGGTGCTGCCCCTGCTGCTCGCCTGGTTCACCGAGCGCGCAGCGCAGAAATTCATCACCATCGAACGGGCTACCCGTGCACTGGGTTGGATGCCGGTACCACTCTTGGCATGCGTGGTGCTGATCATTGCGGCTACTCAAGTCGCTCAAGTGTTGGCCTTGCGTCAGCTTCTCTGGCAGGCAGTGTTGATCTTCGTAGGCTTCTTGATCGTTGCAGCGTGGCTGGGCAAAGCGCTTGGCCACCTCTTTAACCTGCCGCCCACCAGTACTCGCACCCTGGTGTTTAGCTTCGGCACCCGTAATTCCTTCGTCATGTTACCCATTGCGCTCACCCTGCCCAACGGTTGGCAAGCTGCGGTGGTCATCATCGTATGCCAATCGCTGGTCGAGCTGCTGGGTATGGTCGCATACCTTCGCTGGGTGCCGAAGCGGCTAATCCCCAGCTCAGGTCACAAAAAAGCCGACGCTTACGGCAAGTAAGCGTCGGCGATGACAGGGTGCACGTGAGAGTTAGTGGCCGCCCATCAGTTTATCGACTGCGACCGGGTCGTTATGAACGGCATAGCGGTCTACCACGGTAGCGCTGGCTTCATTCAGGCCTATCAGCTCTACCTCGGTTCCTTCACGGCGGAACTTGATCACCACGCGATCCAGCGCCTGAACGGCGGTGACATCCCAAAAGTGCGCCTTGGAAAGATTGATGGTCACCTTATCGATGCTCTCTTTGAAATCGAACGCCGCCATAAAGCGCTCGGACGAGGCAAAGAACACCTGCCCTACCACTTGATACTCGCGCTGTGTGCCGGCCTCTACCTCTTTCGACCCCACGTACATGATATTGCCGACTTTGTTGGCAAAGAACAGTGCTGCCAGCAGTACGCCCACGAAGACCCCAATGGCGAGGTTATGCGTTCCCACCGTGACCGCGACGGTCGCCAGCATGACGATATTGGTACTCATCGGATGCTTTTTCAGATCGCGAATGGAGGCCCAGCTAAAGGTGCCAATCGAGACCATGATCATCACCGCCACCAGTGCCGCCATGGGGATTTGCGATACCCAATCGGCCAAGAACACCACCATCAGCAGCAGCACCACGCCCGCAATCAGCGTCGATAAACGCGTACGCCCCCCCGATTTTATGTTGATGACCGACTGTCCGATCATCGCGCAGCCAGCCATACCGCCCATTAAACCCGCACCAATATTGGCCACCCCTTGGCCTTTACACTCGCGGTTCTTGTCGCTGGGCGTGTCGGTCAGATCGTCCACGATCGTGGCGGTCATCATCGATTCCAACAGGCCCACGACTGCCAGCATGATCGCATAAGGGAAGATGATCATCAGCGTTTCGAGAGTCAGCGGCACGTTCGGCCACAGGAAAACCGGCAGCGTGTCGGGCAGTTCGCCCATGTCGCCCACGGTGCGAATATCCATACCGCTCACCATATACACCACCGTCAGCACCACGATGCATACCAGCGGCGAAGGCACCGATTTACCAATCATCGGCAAATAAGGGAATAGATAGATAATCCCCAGGCCTGCCAGCGTCATGGCATACACGTGCCACGTCACGTTGGTCAGCTCCGGCAGTTGCGCCATGAAAATCAGGATCGCCAGCGCATTCACGAACCCAGTGACCACCGAGCGAGAGACGAAGCGCATCAGCTCCGCCAGCCGCAGGTAACCCGCAATGATTTGTAGCACGCCGGTCAGCAGCGTGGCGGCCAGCAAATACTCGAGCCCGTGCTCTTTCACCAGTGTCACCATCAGCAGCGCCATCGCCCCGGTGGCCGCAGAGATCATGCCGGGGCGGCCACCGGTAAAGGCGATAACGACCGCAATACAGAACGAGGCATACAGCCCCACTTTCGGGTCCACGCCCGCGATAATGGAAAAGGCGATCGCTTCAGGAATTAGCGCCAGCGCGACGACAATACCTGAGAGCGTGTCGCCCTTAATGTTAGAGAACCACTCATGCTTACTGAAAAGTGCCATTCAGGGAGTCCATGGTTAGGGGGTTAAAGACATTGCGCGCCGCAGCCGCACACAAAGGCAGCACAAGAGCGCACGTTAGGAATAGATTGTCGGATGAATGCTACCAATCGAAGACGCACATGCGCCGATAGCTAAATAGCGGCAACGGGGTGCCATAGCACCGATATAACGCGAAGAGCGTTATGGCGCTAATAAGGAGGGGAAAACCTAGGGTGGAGTC
Source organism: Halomonas meridiana (assembly GCF_009846525.1). NCBI lineage: Bacteria > Pseudomonadati > Pseudomonadota > Gammaproteobacteria > Oceanospirillales > Halomonadaceae > Vreelandella > Vreelandella aquamarina. The sequence goes on from NZ_CP024621.1 coordinate 2,993,358, forward strand.
ATCAGCCCTGGTGTCGGCAGAGCAACGGCTGCCATGACATTGTTCATTACAGATAAACCTTACTGTTCTATCATCGTTATTCAGGCGAGGAGCGGCAGCCAAGTGCGCTCCAGTCTTCTTGAGCGCGATATTCTACCAGCAAACAGGCCCGTTCGCACCCGTCGCCCTAGACGTTTAGACGATGACCTTTCCCCCAAGCTTGGCTTACCATGGCACCCACACGGCGATACTACCGTCGCCTTCTCGACATCTTGATCTTCCCCACGCTACCGAACGAGAGGACCCGCACATGAGCCAGACAGTCGCAGTGATCAAAGGTGACGGCATCGGCCCTGAGATCATGGACGCCACCCTGCAAGTGCTCGACGCACTCGAGTGCGGGTTGACCTACGAATTCATCGATGCGGGCTTGGTCGCACTCGACAAGCACGGCACGCTGATTCCTCAAGCCTCGTTGGATGCCATCGAAAAGCACGGCATTGCCCTGAAAGGCCCGCTCACCACGCCGATTGGTAAGGGCTTTTCATCGATTAACGTGCAGCTACGCCGCCACTTTGACCTCTATGCCAACGTGCGCCCCGCCATCAGCTTTCCGGGCACCCGCTCCCGCTACGATGATATCGACATGATCACCGTGCGGGAAAACACTGAAGGGGCTTACCTCTCCGACGGTCAAGAAATGATCGATGACGGCAATACCGGCATCTCGGTGATCAAAGTGACCCGCCAAGGCTCCGAGCGCATCGTGCGCTACGCCTTCGAGCTGGCCAAGCAGAATGGCCGCAAAAAAGTCACCGCCGTTCACAAAGCCAACATTATCAAAACCAGCTCCGGCCTATTTTTAGACGTAGCCCGCGACATCGCCAGCGAGTATCCCGAAATCGAATTCCAAGAGATGATCGTGGATAACGCCTGCATGCAGCTGGTCATGAACCCTCATCAGTTCGATGTGGTCGTCACCACCAACCTGTTCGGCGATATTCTTTCTGACCTGTGCGCTGGCCTAGTAGGCGGCTTGGGCCTCGCCCCAGGGGCAAACATCGGTAAAAAAGCGGCGATTTTCGAAGCGGTACACGGCTCGGCGCCGGACATTGCAGGCAAGAAAATTGCCAATCCCTGCGCCCTGCTGCTCGCCGCCGCCCAGATGCTCGACCACCTCGGCATGACCGCCAAGGGGGATGCCATTCGTCAGGGGATTCGCGCCGTGCTAGAGAATCGCCGCGATATGGTCACGCCCGACATGGGCGGCACCGGCACCACCGATACCTTCGCCCAGGCGCTGGTGGAGCACTTAAAAGGCTGAGCCTAGCCCAGCCACACATCGAGAAACAGCATGATCACCAAGCCCATCGCTAGGCCAAACGTCGCTTTCTTCTGGTGGCCGCAGCGGTGGGTTTCGGGAATGATCTCATGGCTGATCACGTAGAGCATGGCCCCTGCCGCAAACGCCAACCCCCAAGGCAGCAGCACTTGAGACACGGTGACGACGCTGGCGCCAAACAGCCCGCCAATCGGCTCGATGAGCCCGGTCAGCGCCGCGATCGACCAGGAGCGCCACTTGGAGTAGCCCTCCCCCATCAGCGCGACGGCCACCGCTAACCCTTCCGGCATGTTCTGCAATCCAATGCCAAGCGCCAGCGGCATTCCACCCTCTAAGCCATTGGCACCGAAACCCACACCGACCGCCAGCCCTTCCGGTAGGTTATGAATCGCAATGGCAAACACAAACAGCCATACGCGACGCAGCGAAGCGGCTTCCGGCCCCTCTCTCCCCTGCTGGAAGTGTTCGTGCGGCAAACCTTCGTTGAGCAGCGCAATGGCCCCCATGCCGAGCAAAATCGCAGTGCATACCAGCGCTGCGGGCACCGGACCACCGGCGTAGTAGATTTCTGCGGCCTCCAGGGCAGGAATGATCAGGGAAAAAAACGAAGCCGCCAGCATCACCCCGGCCGCAAAGCCCAGCGCTAAATCACGAAACCCCCGACTTGGCGTTTTGCCCAGCAGCACGGGCAACGCCCCCACGGCGGTCAATAGCCCAGCCACCAAACTGCCTAAAAATCCTAATAACAGCGTATTTTCCATGAATATCGTAAACTCGATGTGCGATGAGAAGGAATGAACAACGACAAGGGGACACCGTGACCATCACCGCTTCGCTGGCCGCTACGCACTTCAGCCACATGCGCCCTCGCCTAGTCGCCTTTGCGCGCTTGCAGCTCAGAGATGCCGCCGCCGCTGAAGATGCCGTCCAGGAAACGCTGCTGACTGCCTTCGAAAAAAGCGCCACCTTCGAGGGCCGCTCAGAGTTCGAAACCTGGGTATTCGGCATTTTGAAATTCAAAATTCTCGATCAGCTGCGCCATCAAAAAAAGCAGGGGCGCTGGCAGCCGCTGAACGAGGATCTCGATGACGATACCTTAGACCGCCTGTTCGAGGCCAATGGGCATTGGCAACCCAACGCGCGACCCAACGACTGGGGACAGCCTGAGCATGTGCTCGACAATCAGCGCTTTTGGCAAGTGTTCGACGCCTGCATGCTCGCCCTCCCCGAGAACATTGCCCGTATCTTCAGCCTGCGGGAATTGATGGGGCTCTCCACTGACGATATCTGTAAGGAAACCGGCGTCTCCGAAACCAACTGTTGGGTTATTTTACACCGGGCTCGGCTGCGCCTTCGAGAGTGCTTAGAGCGCGGCTGGATTCGCGAGCAGGAGTAAATCCGTATGCTGATGTGCCGAGAAGCGACGCGCTTGATGTCGCTCAAGTTGGATAGAAAGCTGACCTTCAAAGAGCGCACGGCGCTGCGTGTACACCTCTCCATTTGCAGCGCCTGCCGAGCTTGCGCGCGCCAGTTCGATCTCATGCACGACCTAGGACACCGCCACCCTGCGGCCCCCGCCGGAGATGACCGCCATGACACGTAGCCAAAGACCGAACCACACGCTGTCCTATGCGGCTTGGCAACGCTTGTTCATGGGCCTGGGCGTCAGCAGCGTCATCGCGCATGCGGCCTTGGCACAGGAGGTGCGCTTTACACCGGAGCGAATGATGACATGGCCAACGCGTAGCTTCGCTGGAGAAACGCAGTACCGGGTGGTGGAAAAATCCGGCCAGCGCGTGCTTCAAGCAGATGCCTTGGGGCAAGCCTCCGCTCGCTATCTTGAGCGAACCATCGACCTAAACGCCACACCGTATCTGCACTGGTGCTGGCAAGTAAGCGGGATCTACCCAGGATTGGACGAAACCACCCAAGCGGGCGACGACTATCCGGCGAGGGTGTACGTCGCCCGGAAAACCGGCCTGCTGCCTTGGCAAGTCGAATCCGTAAACTACGTCTGGGCGTCCCAACAGCCGCAAGGCACTCATTGGCCCAACGCATTCACCGACCGCGCCCATCTTCTGGCCCTACAAAGTGGCGAACACAACGTCGGCCAGTGGCAGGCAGAAGTCCGTGATGTGCGCGCCGACTACCGAACGCTGTTTGGCAGTGCGCCCGACGAGATTCACGGCATCGCCTTGATGAGCGACGGGGACAACGCAGGCGGCAGCGCCAGCGCCTGGTTTACTCATCTCGGGTTTTCCGCCACGGCGACCCCACCTACCTGCCCCTAATCGTTAACTTACGTTAAAACAGATACTTAACCTTACCATTGTGACATTTTGTGCCACACCGATACAAAACAGTGTTTTCTATAAGAAACTGGTCTATTCTAAGCGCATTTAAAATACTGCGTTTGAGAGTCTGCCCCCATGTTCAGCCCCTTTTCCTCTGGAAATTTACGTGGCGCCCTGGCCCAGCACACGGCCTGTATCTACTTCTCTGTCGAGGGCATCATTCAGGATGCTAGCCCGCTATTTCTAGAAACGGTGGGCTACTCTCTGGACGAGATCAAAGGGCAGCATCACCGTATGTTCTGCTATCCAGAAGACACCCAGAGCGCAGCGTATACCTCCTTCTGGAAAGCGCTGGCCGCAGGAGAGGGTCAGCAAGGACGTTTTCGCCGTATCAATGCCTACGGTGAAGAGGTTTGGCTAGAGGCCACCTACGTTCCTATCAAAAATCGCCGAGGCAACGTCGTGCAGGTGTTCAAAGTGGCCAGCAACGTCACCGAGAAGCATCAGCGCGCCGCTCGTGAACGTGCCATCTTACAGGCGCTGGATAGCTCGATGGCGGTCATCGAGTTCACCCCCGATGGCTACATTCTGGACGCCAACCGCAACTTCGAGCAGGCCATGGGCTATTCGCTACATGACATCCGTGGCGAGCATCATCGTATGTTCTGTACGAAGGAGTTCTACCAGCAGCGCCCAGACTTCTGGAAGCAGCTCGCCAAGGGTGAGTTCAAGCAAGGCAAGTTCATGCGCTTGAATGCAAAGGGCCGCGTGGTATGGCTGGAAGCCACGTACAACCCCATCGTGGACGATGATGGCAAGGTGGTGAAGGTGGTGAAATTCGCCACGGACATTACTCGCGCCATGGAAGCATCCGAAGCCGCTCGCGCCACCGTGGGCAGCGCTCGTACCTCTTCCAATCAGACCGAGCGCATTGCACAAGAGGGGCTTGAGCACCTGCGTAAAGTCATCACTCACTTTCAGCATGCCAGCAGCACGCTGGGAGACGCGCAGCGCTTGATTAGCGATCTCAATACACAGGCAGAGCAGATCAATAAAACGGCCAACACGATTGCTCAAATTGCCAGCCAAACCAACTTGCTCTCTCTCAATGCGGCGGTGGAAGCGGCCCGGGCGGGCGAGCAGGGGCGCGGCTTTGCAGTCGTAGCTAACGAGGTGCGTCAGCTCGCCCGAGGCTCTAGCGACGCCGTCAACGAGATCACCCGAGTGCTCAAAGAGAACAGCGCCTTGGTGTTGCGCACCACTGAGGCGATGCAGCAGGTAGTGGAACAGGGACAAACCAGCCAGACCAGCGTGCAGGAGATCGAGTCGATCGTGAACGAAATTCTTCAAGGGGCACAGAGCGTTTCTCACTCCATTGAACGTCTGACGCTCGAACCTGCCTAACGGTGACGCCCTAGGAACACGAAAGCCCCGCCAGCTTGTGCTGACGGGGCTTTTTTAACGCGTACTATCTTTAACGCGTACTATCGGCGTGCTTAACGCAGCTTGGTCTTGCGCAAATAAGGCAGTACGGCATCAAACTCACCGAATTTCTGCTTGGCGTCTTCGTCTGAGACGCTGGGCGGGATGATGACATCCTGACCAACCGTCCAATCCGCCGGAGTGGCAATGCCATGCTTTGCCGTGGTTTGCAGCGCGTCCAACGCGCGCAAAATTTCCGCAAAGTTACGGCCAACGGTCATCGGGTAGGTCATGGAAAGCTTGAGCTGCTTGTCCGGACCGATGATGAAGACCGAACGCACCGTAGCGCTGTCGGCGGGGGTGCGGCCATCGGGCAGGTAAGCATCTTCCGGCAGCATATCGAACAGCTTGGAGACGTTGAGGCTCTCATCCGCAATGATCGGGAAGCCGACGCTGCTACCGCTCACGGTTTCGATGTCGCCAGCCCAGCGCTTGTGATCCTCTACACCATCGACGGACACACCGATGACCTTGGTGCCACGCTTCTCCCACTCGGCACTCAGCGTTGCGACGGCGCCGAACTCCGTGGTGCATACCGGCGTGAAATCTTTTGGGTGTGAGAACAGAATCGCCCAGCTGTCGCCGATCCAATCGTGAAAACGGATCGGACCGTGGCTCGTCTCTGCTTCGAAATCAGGCACGACTGCATTGATACGTAATGACATCGTTGCTCCTCGTTAACGTGAAGTGGTTCTCATACCTTATATGACTTTCAACGCCTTCACTATAGAACGTTTAGCGCTAAAGACAATGAGATGACGGCGGCGTTCACTCTGCCGGTTTCACGTCTTTCTCTTCGCGTTTAATTCGCTTGACCCAGCGCTGTTTCGCGTAGTGGCGCAGGTTCGCCACGCTGTCGGTTTCATCGACGATATCTTGACCCAAGATAGTCTCGATAATGTCCTCCAGCGTGATCAGCCCCACGAAGGTGCCGTGCTCATCGTAGACCACTCGCATATGAAGGTGATCTTTCAACATGGAGGTGAAGACCTGCTCCACATTATTGGAGACGTCGACGCTGCCAATGGGATGCATCAACTCACGCATCGTTTTGGTGTCGTCGGCGTGGTACATATCAGCCTTATGCACATACCCAAACGCCTGCTCGCCGTTGTCCATCACCGGGAAACGGGTGAACGGTGCTTTCCCGTACTGCTCGTCGAATTCGCTGACGGTCATGTTCGGTGGCACGGTTTCGCACACGGTGCGCGGCGTCATGGCCTTGTTCACCAGAATATCGTGCAGGTTGAGCATGTTGATGATGGTGCGTGATTCGTCAGCATCCAGCACCTCCTCTTCGAGACCCACTCGCGCGAGCACTTTGATTTCGTCACGCAGGTCCACATCGTGCTCAGATTTGCCTAAACGACGCGTAATTTGCTCCGACATCCAGATGAAGGGCAGCAGCCCAATGATCATCGGGTTCAAAAGCTTCGGCAACAGCGGAGCCAGGCCGCGCCAGTAGGTGGCGCCGATCGTTTTGGGAATGATCTCTGACAGGACCAGAATCAGCATGGTCATGACGGCAGAGACGATCGCGATGGAAGACTCGCCGAATACGACCGCCGCTTGGGCACCAACGGCCGTTGCACCAACCGTGTGGGCAATGGTGTTGAGGGTCAAAATCGCGGCTAACGGCCGGTCGATATTGGTTTTCAGCTTGGTCAGCGCTGTATGCAGCTTTGGATTGTCTTCTTTTTGCTTGGCAATATAGCTCGGCGTAATCGACAGCAGCGCTGCCTCTAGAATAGAACACAGAAAGGAGAACGCGATTGAGAACGTAGCAATCGTGATGAGGAGGAACATGGAAGCTCTAGGTAGTGGGTGAAATAGCGTTATAGAGACTCGATCATCAGGTGTCAATCACTAGCCTAGGCAACTCACCGCTGCGCCGCCAGCCCACCTATGTAAAACTGGTCTCCTTACTCGGCATATGCCATCGAACGCGATTACGTCCCTCTTTCTTGGCGCGATACAGTGCCATATCGGCACGGCGTAGGTCTTCCTCCCAGTGCTCCGCGCTGCCTCTCGGCTTCACTTGGCAGGCACCAATGCTTACTGTGACATGTACTGCGCCTTCGCTGGTCAAGATGGGGGTCTCGGCGATCGCTCGTCGAAGTAGCTCCAACGTCGGGGCATCGTGGGTATCGTATAAACAGATACCAAACTCTTCGCCCCCAAGCCGCGCGACCAAGTCATCGGAGCGCAGCGAGTGACTTAAGCGGAACGCTACCTCTTGAAGCACTTCATCACCGACCTGATGCCCGTACTGGTCGTTAATCGATTTAAAATAGTCGATATCAATAACTGCAATAGAAAAAGTAAATTTAAGCTGAGAATAAAACGCCGATGTGCGCTCTATAAAAGCACGCCGATTGGGTAATTTCGTTAATACATCCGTTTCAGCAAGATAGCGCAACTGCTGTTCTGCATGGTGACGTGACTTTTCGACGTCCAAAGCATAAAACAGCGCACCCAATGTATCTAAAAGGGGCTGTAAAAACAGCGCATCCTCTTCGGTATAATCTTCTTCTTTATTGGCAAGCCCAATCATCCCAACGGTTTCATCGGCAATTTTGATCGGTAAACCCAAAAATCGCAGCAAGGGAGGGTGGCCTGCGGGTGTCCCGCGAGACGCATGATGCTGGCGAGGGCGATTGGCTAACACGACATGGCCACTGGTCACCACATGGCCAAACAGATTGTCTAGGTTGTTGAAAAATAGCTCGCCCCGTTGGTAGGCACGGTACTGCTCATTGGTCTCCTCGCTCCAGCTGATGTTCGAAAGCGCGTGGATGAACAGGGACTTCTCTCCGTCGCTTCGCACTTGCACCTGGCCGATCAGCCCAAACTGGCTCTCTGCGAGATGTAATAGCTCGTCGAAGATCAGCTCGCAGGAGTGGCGGATGTCTTTTTCGTGAAGAAAAACGCTCTGGGCGCGGTTCATGAAGTTGAGTAACTGCACCTGCTTTCGCTCACGCAGCTCGGCGCTCTTTTTGTCCGAAATATCCCGAGTCACGCAGGTTAAACGCAGTGGTCGCCCTGCACTGTCGTTGGCGACCACTCGGCCGTAGGTGTTCACCCAGAGCCAATGGCCTTCGGCATGACGCATCCGATACTCGACGTTCAATACCTCGTCTTCCTGCGCCAAGTGCCGCCGAATGGCGTTGTTGACCGACGTAAAGTCGTCGGAATGAATCAAACTTTTCCAGAAGCTAGAGCGGCTCTCTACCTCATCGCTCTCCAGACCCAGCATCTCACACCAACGCTGGTTGAACACGTTGTGGTCGTTGGATATCTCCCAGTCCCAAACGCCTACGTCTGCGGACTCGATCATCATGGCGAAATCGCCATCGCTGATTCCCGCCCGTTGTTTATCAATCAGATGGATATAGTCGCTTATGAAATAGCTTAGCGACTCCAAAAAGCGCAAATCTTTGTCGGAGAGCGTATTAGGACGGCTGTCGATCAAGCACACGGCCCCCACTTCACGCCCACCTGCGGTCAGCGGAACACCCGCATAGAAGCGAATATGCGGAGCGGCTAGCACGAGCGGGTTATCACGAAAATCAGGATGCTGGCTGGCGTCCTCAATGACCAGCGGTGCCCGTAAGGCAACCACATGGCGACAAAACGCGTCCTCTAACGACGTGAAGTCCACGTCCAACCCCGACTTGGCGATGAACCACTGTTTCTGACCGAGAACGGACACCAGCGCAATGGGGAACTCAAAAAAATCGGCGACCGACGCAATGAGCCTGTCCAATGCATCGGTATCGACGTCAGGGGATAATTTGTATTGACTGATGTGTTGCCAGCGTTTGTTGAGCATCACGTTATAACCTAGTGGCGCAGACTTCATTGCCCACATCATGAGCTTAGGTTTACTTTATCACGCGATGCAAGCAGCAGTGTCAATCCGTAAAAACCACTGCTTTTTCGGGGGCTATTAGTATCAATCACTTGAGTAAGAAAGTTTGCATTTTTTCACATTTTCCATGGGCCGATGCTTTAATTAAAACGTCTATAGTGGATAAAGGCTCGGCTTGAAAAAACATCGCGCACGGCTAATAAAAATTACCTTTCCAAGAAAAACCATGCCATGTTTATCTTAGGTGCCTCCCCTTGCGCCTCCTCCTGTATGGAACACTGAAAATAGAGAAGGCAACAATGCATACTCCTTTTTTAAATGCATCTCTTTATCAAGCGCTGCTTACTCACACTGCCTGTATCTTCTTTACACCGCAGGGAGTGATCAAACACGCCAGCCAGCCGTTTCTGGACGTCATGGACTGTCGGTTACAGGATATTAAGGGGCAGCACCACCGCATTTTTTGCGATGCCGCCGAAGCGCAACGACCAGAGTATCAGCAGTTTTGGCAAAAGCTTGCCAGAGGTGAAAGTCATCACGGCCGCTTTCGCCGTTTCAAAGAGAATGGTGACGAGGTATGGCTGGAAGCTACCTATCTACCGATTTGCTCGCGCTCTGGCAAAGTTACGGAAATTTTTAAAGTTGCCAATGAGGTCACCAGCAGCCACCAGGAAGCGCGACATCAAGATGCCTTGCTTCACGCCCTGCACCGCTCTATGGCGGTGATTGAGTTCTCTCCCGAAGGCTACATACTGGACGTCAACAAGAACTTTGAAAACGTCATGGGGTATCGTCGCGATACGCTGATTGGACAGCACCATAAGATGTTCTGCCGACCCGACTTTTACCGTCAACAGCCGAATTTTTGGCAACGCTTGGCTAAGGGGGAATTCAATAAAGGGCGGTTCGAGCGAGTAGATGCCCATGGTAAAACGGTCTGGCTGGAAGCAACCTATAACCCGGTGACGGATGCTGATGGCAATGTCGTCGAAGTCGTCAAGTTCGCCAGCGACATCACGCCACTGGTCGAAAAAGCCAATGCCACATCAGGCACCATCAGTTCGGCCCAGAGCAGCACCTCGCAAATCGAACGCACCGCCAAGGATAGCCTGGACCACTTGGATGAAATGGTGAAAGGCTCCGAGCAAGCTGCCCAAACCCTGGCAAAGGCGCAAGAGCTAATCGATGCACTGCATAAGCAGTCGCAAAGCATCAACACGATCACGGAGTCGATTGCCAAGATCGCTAGCCAAACCAATCTTCTGTCGTTGAACGCTGCCGTAGAAGCCGCTCGCGCGGGAGAGCAAGGTCGCGGCTTTGCGGTGGTCGCCAACGAGGTCCGCCAACTGGCGAAAGGGGCTACTGAAGCCGTCGACCAAATTACCCGCGTGCTCAAAGACAACAGCAGCCTAGTCGAACGCACCACGCAAGCCATGCAGCAGGTCATTCAACAAGGCAAGGCCAGCCAGTCCAGCGTCAGCGAAATCGACGCCATCGTGAACAAGATTCTGCAAGACGCCAGAAGCGTCGCCCACTCCATCGAGCAGTTGGCGGCGGATACGCATATTTAGAGCGACCGATTTTCATGCACAGGGACGTGCACCCTTACACCAAAACGCCCCCATAAGGGGGCGTTTTGCATTCTGAATCGACGCAAGGCTGCTTACGCAAACACTTCCGTCCACTCACTGCGCTTGTCTAGCAGACCTTTGGCAAGCTTCTGGGCGCCTTCCAGGCTGTGGCTGGCGGCCCAGCCGCACTGCATTTCGTTGCAGGCGGGCACTTCGGTGGCGGTGAGTACGTCGTTAAGGGTTTTCTCGACGATCGACAGCACGTCGTCGTAATCATCGTGGTTGATCAGCGCGATGTAGAAGCCGGTCTGGCAGCCCATCGGGCTGATATCGACCACTTTATCGGTATGGTTGCGCGACATTTCCGCCATCAAGTGCTCCAGGGAGTGCAGCGCAGGCATCTCCATGTGCTCTTTGTTGGGCTGGCAGATCCGCAGGTCGTACTTATGGATACGGTCGCCGTTCTGGCCCTCTTTAATATCGGCCAAACGTACGTAGGGCGCTTTTACCTTGGTGTGATCCAGGTTAAAGCTTTCGACGTTCATCTTCTTTTCGGTCATGTTAGCTCCGTAGTCGCTCTCTTTCATTCGCCTATTCTACACGCTGAGCGTGAGTTACACCTTGGGAGCGTCGAAATTCCACGGCTCGTCGGTGTAAACGCACACGTTGGCGTCTTCGATATCGCCTTCTGGCGACTCGACATGCTTGGCGAAGAAGTCCTGAATTTCCTTACGCTGGCAGTGGGCTTCGAACTCTTCGCGACTGGCCCAAATCTCGTGGAACACGATCGGGTAGCTCGTGCCCTGGGCAAACGGGTTATCGATTTGGCGAGTCACCGTGTAGTGCAGACAGGCATCTTCGCGATGCGTATTGGGCTCCAGGGTCTGCAGCGCTTTGAAAACGGCTTCTTCTTTACCGGCTTTGGGTTTGAAGCTCGCGATGCAGTAGATTTTTTTCGACATGTCGTCTTCCAAGTTAAGAGTAAGGCTCGCTTCCATTATGGGGCCGGTAGCGCGAGATACCAACCTAGCGCATCATCCGGTCTGCCAAGGTTTCAAGCTCGGGTACCGTCATATCGGGTTCAATCCCCCATGGATCGAACGGTGCATCGGAGTGGCGGCGTATCCAAGCACTGCGCAGGCCCGCGTGGGTGGCCCCAATCACATCGAACGGATTACTGGATACTAACCATGTTGCTTCCGGTCGCGTCTCCAGCCGCGTGCGGAGATAGGCGTAAACGGCCGGGTCGGGCTTGAAGCGCTTGATGGCATCGACACTCACCACGGCGTCCATATGGCTCTTCACCCCAGCGCGCGTCAGTAGCTGATTGACGGCCTCTTCGGTGCCGTTCGAAAACGCCACGCAGCGAATACCGGCATCGCGTAATCGATCCAGCGCTGGCACCACATCGGGGAAAGCGGGCAGCTCAGCATAAACCACCATCAAATGGTCACGATCGTTATCGGACAGGCCGGTTTGTAGCGCGCGGTCCGTAAAGACCAGCGCTTCTCGGGTGCACTCGGCAAAAGGCACATACGCACCCATCAGGCTGTGCCGGAAGCTGTACTCCAACTGCTTTTCTCGCCAGCGCTTGGCGAACTCACCTGCCTTGCTGGCATCGCTCAGGCGGCGCTCCAGCTCGATGGTGACCCCCAGGGTATCGATTAGCGTACCGTATACATCAAAAGCGAGTACCGGTTGCATAACGGGCTCCTTCTCAACGTTGATGGCTCCATGGAGTTAAGCGTAGCGGGCCGAGCGAAAACCTCCATTCATGTCGCGCGCCTCGCGTCTCCTCTTGCCAATAAGAATGTAAACAATCATTATTATCATTCACTGGCAAAATGCGTTTTCCAATTCCTCATGTCTGCCCCACAGCATCTTTTATTGATCGACGATGATCCCATCCTCGGCGAACAGCTGACCCATTTACTTAGCCAGCGGGAGTATCGTGTCACCCACTGTCTCGATGCCAACAGCGGCTTTCAACGCGCGCTAGAGGGCGACATTCACCTGCTGCTATTGGACGTTCGGCTGCCCGGCATGAGCGGCCTGGAGCTGCTGTCAGCGCTGCGCAAAAACACCACGCTACCGGTGTTGATGCTGAGTGCCTGCGGTGCCGAAGAAGCGCGTATTCGTGGACTTCAGCACGGAGCGGATGACTACTTAGCCAAGCCGTTTCACCCACTGGAGCTGGTACTACGGATCGAAGCGTTGCTGCGCCGCACGGGGCTGCAGTCTGCCAACCTCACACACTGCTTGCAGGTGGATAGCCTCTCTTTCGACCCTGCACGGGTGGAACTCAAGGTATCAGGAACGCCCGTCGAACTCACTCCGCTACAGTTCCGTTTACTGTGGCTGCTGGCGCACCATCGAGGCCAAACGCTGAGTAAAACGTACCTGTATCATCGTTTATTTCAGCGCGATTACAGCCCGTATGACCGCAGTTTGGACATGCATGTGAGCCGTATTCGTCGCAAGCTCAGCGGCGCCGGTTTCGATGCGCTGAGACTGCAAACGCAACACGGGAAGGGCTACTGCTTACAATGAAACGGCGTTTGCTCTGGAAGGTGTGCGGCATCGTAGCGACCGGCGGCCTTGCCTTGGTGATCTCGACGTCGCTACTCGAAAAATGGGCAGAACGGCAAATGAGCGTGATTGCCCCGCATCATCAGCGCACCTTGGCCGACTGGGGAGCCACGGCCGAAGCGCTTTACCGCGCGGGCGATGACGCCGCATTGGCCGCCTGGTTAGAGGCTTTGCAAGCGCAAGAGAACACCTGGGCAGCGGTGGTGACCTCCAGCGTGACACCGGTGGCGGGGGGCACGCTGTCCGCCCAGTTCGAGGAGGGGTATCGGTTGGGCCGGTTGATCGAATGGCCAATCCACCTCTATTTTCCCGATAACCCCATCATGGACATTACCTTCGCAGGTGGCCACCGCCACTTCTTGATCACCCTACCCCAGCGTATGCGCCCCGGTAGCCATCTCAAGAGCGTGATTTGGCTCGTCAATGGACTGATTCCTCTGTTGACGCTACTCGCTATTGGCTGGCTGCTATATCGACATATCAGCGGACCACTGCGCTACCTGCAAGATGCCACGACGGCCATTGCCGAGGGTCAGCCCCATGCCAACCGAAACCTACCGCCCCGGCATGACGAGTTAGGCGAACTGATGCTCCGGTTCGATGGCATGGCGAGCAAAACCCAAGCGACCATTACCGCCCAGCGGCAGCTGTTGGCCGACCTTTCCCATGAAATTCGTGCGCCGCTGACCCGTCTTAGCTTGGCGATTGAGCAAATGAAAGCGGGCGCTACCTCACCGGCATCGCTTGCCCGCCTAGAGCAGGAGAGCCAGCAGATGCGTCAGTTGGTCAACGACGCGCTGACGCTGGCCTGGCTCACCCACGAGACACCGGCGGTGGGCAACGACACGTTTGATTTGATCGATTTACTGGATGCTCTGCTGGATGACGTGCGCTTTGAGTATCCCGATCACCGCTGGTGCGTGTCGCTGCCCGAAAGCGCTCTGCTAATGCACTCCAACCAGCGAGCGCTGGGCCAGGCGTTGGAAAACCTTTTGCGCAACGCCTGTCACTATTCATCTGCGCCACACGAGGTCGCCAAACCGCCGACGGTGACACTCACCTTAAGCGCCGGGCCACATAGCTATCAGTTAACGCTACGCGATAACGGCCCGGGGGTAGAGGCATCGCAGCTTCCACACGTGTTTACGCCCTTCTACCGCACGGCAGAGGCGCGGCAATCACGCCCAGAGGGTACCGGGCTGGGACTAGCGCTGGCACTGCGTCATATCCAGGCAGTGCAGGGGGGTATCAGTACTCGTAACCATCCCCACGGCGGTTTGGAACACGTCATCACGTTGCCAAAGAACGCTGCCCAGCCGCACGTTGCCTTCTCCTCCCGCCGCCAGTTGTAACAGTTGTAAAAACGGTAGCCAACGACACCCTCTCAAACGAGAATAATAATCAAATAGAAAAACATTGGGAGCCTCCTCGTTATCATGCCGTCAACCGCTCGTTTTCTACGTCACCCCCTCGGCCTGACGATCGCTGCGCTGATGAGCAGCGCGGCCTTTGCTCAGTCGTCGCCAACGCTAAACACCGTCCACGTCGTGGCGGAAGCGCTTCACCACAGCGATAGCGTGGTAGACGCCGACACGCTGGAGCGTTACCAAGCCGACGACCTAGGCGATCTATTTGACCAAGACCCACAAATCAGCGTGGGGGGTCGCTCGGTATTGCACAGAAGCTTTACGTGCGTGGCGTCGAGGACCCGCTGCTAAACGTCACCATTGATGGCGCGGCGCAAAGCGGCAGCCTGTTTCACCATACGGGACGTATTGGCGTCGACCCAGCTCTGCTCAAGCGTGTCGAAGTCACCACGGGTGCTGGTCGAGCTACCGACGGCCCAGGTGCCCTAGGCGGTAGTGTCCGCTTCGTCACCAAAGACCCGGATGACCTGTTACGCGACGGCGAGCGATTAGGCGGGCTATTGTCAGCGGGCGCGGGTACCAACCCAGAGAGTTACCGTGTCAGTACCACGCTATTTGGACGCGTCAACGACCAGTGGAGCGCCATGGGCACGCTCGTCGAACGCGACCAGCAGCGTTATGAAGATGGCAACGGCAGCGAACAGGCCGGTACCGAGGCCAATCAACAGTTGGGGCAAGTGAAACTGCTAGGGGACTTTGGCGCCCAGCGTTTTACGCTCAGTCACGAGATTCGTCAGGACGAGGGCGAACGCGCCCAGCGCCCGCAGTGGATCGTGAGCGGTTTCAACCGCCTCTACACACTGGACGCCGAGCGCCAAACCAGCACGCTCAACTATCGGCTGCGCCCGCAAGGCCAACAGCGGCTCGACCTGGAGGCCACGCTGTACCACACCACCGCCGATGTGGAGCAAAACGTTGCCGACCGCTGGGGACGCTACTTTGGTGAATCCGCTTCCACCGGGCTGACCATCGCCAACACCAGCAGGGTAGGTAGCCATCGACTCACTTACGGCCTTGATTATCGTGACGACGAGGTCACGGCGGGCTATGCCGATAACCCTACCCTGGAGCGTGAAAGTGGCGACATCGCTGGCGTCTTCTTGCAAAACGCCCTACAGCTCACCGATGACGTTCAATTGGGGCTAGGCGCCCGCTATGACCGCTACCGCCTAACCGATAACAGCGGCCTCTCCTACCGCGAGGATGACATTAGCCCCAATATCGACGCCCAGTGGATGGTAACTGACCAGATCACCCTGAGTGCCGCTCATGCTCGCGCGTTCCGGGGCCCCAAAGCGCACGACGCGTTCAAGTTAGAGGGAGCAACCAATGCGCCGGACTTACGCGGTGAACATGCTCGCAACAGCGAACTCGCAGCGCGCTTCGAGCAAGGCCCCTGGCAGTTCAGCGCGGAGCTGTACCGCTCTACTATCGACGACGTCATTGCCGACCCGCTGGGTCGCCCCACGCGTTACCAAAACGTGGGAGATCTAGAGTCCAACGGTTATGTGCTCAGTGCGAATTACCAGTGGGCGTCACTCTCCGCCGGGCTCAGTTTCCATCACAACGATATCGAACTGAATGGCCAGCCGCTCACCGTCTATGAGTACAACGGTATTGGTAACACGGTGGGCGATACGTGGACGGCGCAGGTGGATTACCACGTCAACCGCGCTTGGCAGGTAGGCTGGCGGGGCCAGTTCGTCGAGGGGATCGACGCGCTGGATACCTCGGTAGGCACCATCGGTAAACCGGGATATGGCGTGCACGATGCCTACGTTCGCTGGCTACCCACCCAAAGCGACGACCTCGCCGTCACGCTGACCGTCAATAACCTGCTGGATAAACAGTACCTGGACCATGCTAGCAACGCCGACTTCGAGCACATCCCCGGTTATGAGGGCATCGTGGGGCTGGCAGAGCCGGGTCGCGATATTCGTCTCGGCGTCAACTACCGCTTCTGATGATGCGCTAACACGACACTGCCCGCAGCAAGCGGGCAGTGTGTGTTTCGCCAATCGGGTGATCGCTGGCGTTAGATCGTGAAGGCCGCTTCTTGTTGGCCCGTTTTCAGATCGCCAGAGCGCACGAGCTCATCGGTCACGCGGTCGATGGCGCGTTTGGCACGGCCGATCATGTCGTCTACTTCGCCACGGTTGATGGTCAGCGGCGGTGCAAAGCCAAGAATGTCGCCTTGGGGCATGGCGCGGGCAATCAGGTTCTCTTCCATGGCCGCCGCGGCAACACGCGGGCCCACTTTCAACGCAGGGTCGAAATGCAGACGCTGTTTCGCATCCGGGGAGAACTCCAGCGCAGCCATCAGGCCAACGCCGCGCACATCACCCAGCAGCGGGTGGCCTTCAAACGTCGCTTTCAGCTGCTGCTGGAAGTAACCGCCGGTTTCAGCCGCGTTACCCACCAGATTTTCACGCTCGATGATATCCAGGTTGGCGAGGCCTGCCGCACAGCCAAGAGCGTGGCCTGAGTAGGTCCAGCCGTGGCCGATGGGACCGAACTCACCGGTGCCCTGCTCTAGCACTTTCCACACTTTATCGCCGACAATCACGCCAGACAGCGGCTGGTAGGCGCTGGTCAGGCCTTTGGCGATAGTGATCAGGTCAGGCTTCATATTGTAGTGGTGGCTACCGAAGTCGGAGCCGGTACGGCCAAAGCCACACACCACTTCGTCGGCAATTAGCAGCACGTCGTACTTATCCAGTACCGGCTGAATCGCTTCCCAGTAGCCTTCCGGCGGCGGCACGATACCACCGGTGCCGAGTACCGGCTCACCGATAAAGGCGGCCACGGTATCCGGGCCCTCTTCCAGAATCATCGCTTCGAGCTTATCCGCACAGTAGGCAGAGAATTCACGCTCGGTCATGCCGTGCTGCTCGGCGGCGCGCAGGTAGTAGTGCGGCGCTTCGGTATGGCGAATGGTCTCGATGGGCAGATCAAAGTGGTCGTGGAATGCTTTCAGGCCAGTGAGTGAGCCAGATGCGATGCCAGAGCCGTGGTAGCCGCGCATGCGCGAGATAACCTTTTTCTTCTGCGGGCGACCCAGTACGTTGTTGTAGTAACGCACGATTTTGAGCTGGGTTTCGTTGGCGTCAGAGCCGGACATGCCGTAGTAGACCTTGGACATGTTGAGGCCTGCGATTTTCAGCACGCGCTCGGAAAGCTCGATTTGCGGCTCGTTGGAGTGGCCTACGTAGGTGTGATAGTAGGAGAGCTCCAGCGCCTGCTTATAAATCGCTTCCGCCACTTCGGTACGGCCATAGCCGATGTTCACACAGTAAAGACCCGCAAAACCGTCGATGAACTCGCGGCCATCTTTATCAACAATATGAATGCCTTTACCGCCGGTGATGACTCGGCCAGGCAAATCGCCATGGGCGAAGTCGCGCAGATGGGTAGAGGCGTGGAAGGTGACTTTGCGGTCGCGTTCGATCAGATCCTGATGCAAGCTCATAACGTTCTCTCTGTACGATAAACCTCCCCAAACAGTGGGGAGGTTATTTAAATAGTGAAGGCTTCCGGCTGGTTAGGCACACACGAACACGCTGTAACCCCCTCCCTGGGCGCTCGGCTTTTTCATCTGACCGCCATGGATGGCGGGAATGCCGGAACTGCATGGAGCTCTTTCCGGCCCTGAAAAAGACGGTTCGCTTAGTACCTAACCAGCCTCCCTTGATCCTTAAGTATCTGCTCTCTTTTTTAACTACCCGATACGGAGCCTAGCGCCCCAAGGCAGTAGTACTTCGTTTCCAGGTACTCATCGATACCTGTAGCGCCACCTTCACGGCCAAGGCCGGACTGTTTGACGCCGCCGAAGGGCACGGGCGGGCCGGTCATCTTCACGGAATTGACGCTCACCATGCCGTACTCCAGCGCGCGCATCAGCTTCCAAATACGACGAATATCGTGGGTGTAGATGTATGCGGCCAAGCCGTATTCGGTGTCATTAGCCATCTCTATCACTTCGTCGTCGCTACTATAAGCGGTAATGCCGGCCACGGGGGCAAAGTTCTCTTCCCGCCATACTTTCATTTGCGGTGTCACACCGGTCAGCAGCACGGGCATAAAGAAGTTGTCGCCCGGCGCTTGGCTTTGGTCGCCCGCCACCATCGTAGCGCCTTGGGAGATCGCGTCGTCCACAATCGCGGCTGCTTTTTCGACCGCTTGGCGGTGAATGAGCGGGCCAAGATCAACTTCGCCGTGCAGGCCATTGCCCACGGTGAGGGCCGCCATACGCTCGGTGAACTGGGCCACGAACTCATCGTGAATCGATTCGTGTACCAGAATCCGGTTAGCGGCAAGGCAGTCTTGCCCAGCGGTTTGGAACTTGGCCGCTACCGCCGCATAGGCGGCTTCTTTCGGGTCCATATCCGGCCCGACGATAAACGGCGCGTTGCCACCCAGCTCCAGCGAAAGACGCTTCACGGTGTTAGCGCTTTGCTCGATGAGCAGACGGCCAACGCGGGTGGAGCCGGTGAACGAGAGCGCACGAATAAGCGGTTCGCTGCACAAAATCTTGGAGACTTCCGCAGGCTCACCCAGCACCACGTTGAAAATACCTTCGGGAATGCCCGCTCGCTCAGCAAGCTCAGCCAGCGCCAGCGCCGAGAACGGCGTTTCGTTGGCGGGCTTCACAATCACCGGGCAGCCTGCGGCCAGCGCGGCAGCGGCTTTGCGGGTGATCATCGCCAGCGGGAAGTTCCAAGGCGTAATCATCGCGGCAATGCCCACCGGCTCTTTAATGGTGCCGAGCGATGCATTGGGAATGTGGCTAGGGATGGTCTCGCCGTAGGTGCGTTTGCCCTCTTCCGCGAACCAGCGCACGAAGCTTGCGCCATACTCTACTTCACCACGGGCATCGGGCAGCGGTTTGCCCTGCTCCAGGGTCATGATGGTCGCTAGGTCTTCGCGGTTGGCTTGAATCAGGTCGTACCACGCCAGCAGGCGTTCGCAACGCTCGTCGGCGCGCAGTGCCCGCCAGTGAACGAAGGCCGCTTCGGCTGCATCCACCGCCGCAGTGATTTGATTCGCCTCCAGCAACGGAATATGGCCAATGGCTTCGTTGGTGGCAGGATCAAAGACGGCCTCTTCGCGGCCGCCTTCACCATGGGTCCACTTGCCGTTCACGTAGGCGTACTGCCGGAACAGGCGCGGGTCTTCCAGGCGTTTCACAAGCGTGGTTGATAGTGTGGTCATGGGAACCTCCCCAGGTTGCAGCCAGTACGGTGAAGCCAAGTGAGGGCGACAAACCGTGCACATCAAAAGGGTTATCACAGCGGCCCAATGGCCGCGCTGAATCGATGTGCCTAGCGTAAGGGAGAACCGCCACGAAGTGTTTTTGAAAGCGCCGGTGTTTTCCGGCACTTTTTTTGTGGCAAGACGTTTTATGATGGTTTTTTTTGGCCGCAAGGCAAAGCGGCTAAAGCGCAGCGCTGGGGTCGATGCCAATCGGCTGATGCTTGACGGTCTTCGTCACGATATACGTAAAGTAGCGCTCAATGCCCGCCTCCGATACCAGCCACTTATCCATCAAGCGCTGGTAGCTATCAATGGTACGAGCTTCGAACTTCACGAGATAATCGACGCCGCCACCAACGGCCACGCACTCGGTCACCTCGGGGGTTTGCATCACCAAGGCTTCAAAGCGGGCAAAGCTTTCGGCGTTGTGCTGTTTGAGCTCAATCTGTACCCACACAGGGTTGCGCGGCACCAACACCTCTGCATTGATGCGCGCCGTATACCCTTCAATCACCCCGGCCTTTTCGAGGCGTTTCACCCGTTCCCAGCAGGGGCTAACGGACAGGTTAATCGCCTCGGCCAGCTTCGATTTGGTGATGCGCCCGTCCCGAGAGAGGATATCGAGGATTTTGAGATCAAAACGGTCCAGTTTCATCATGCCGGGGGCTACGCCTCCAGGCGTTCGACAACATCGGCGATCACCGCCAGGGTGTCCCCCATATTGATCAGCGACGGCGCACGGCGCGCCATGAGAATGCCGTCACGCTCGGCTTGGTAGGCCACCGGAGCCGTGCCGCTGCGGGTCATGTCGTAGACGTAGGCGATGGTTTGGCCTTTTTTCACTTCATCCCCCAGCGCCACTAAGAGCTCCAACACGCCGGAGTGTTGGCTCTGCACGTAGCAACTGGCATCCGGCATATCAAGGTACATCTGCCCGCCTTTGGGCATCTCCACTTCACCAGCTACCAAGCCGTAATGAATTAAGAAGTTGCGCACGCCACGCTCGGCAATGGCAATGCTTTGCGGCGTAGAGGTGCCGCCGCCGCCCAACTCAGTGGCCACAAACACTTTGCCCTGGCGCTCGCAAGCGGTGTCGAAAAGCTTTTCGGCATCCAGCTCAAACATCACCATGGCGTAAGGTGCACCAAACGCTTTGGCACCTTCTAAGGCTGCCTGCTGCTGCTTTTTGTCGTCCAATACGTGAGACGCACCAAACGGCAGGATATCCAGCGTGCGGCCGCCGGAGTGCAGGTCGAGCACCACATCGCTCATGGGCACCAGCACGCGGGTGAAGTAGTCGGCAATTTGCGAGGTCACCGTGCCGTTAGGGTCGCCAGGGAAGCTACGGTTCAGGTTGCCTTTGTCCATGGGCGAGGTGCGTTTGCCCGCCATCACCGCGGGAGTATTCATGCAGGGCACGATGATCACGCGACCGGTCACGTCTTCCGCTTTCAGCGTTGAGGAGAGCTTCAACAGCGAAGTGATGCCCTCGTACTCATCGCCATGGTTGCCGCCGGTGAGCAGTGCCGTGGGGCCTTCGCCATTCTTGACTACCGTGACGGGGATCATCACCGCGCCCCAAGCCGATTCATCGGTGGAGATTGGCAGCTTTAAAAAGCCGTGCTGCACGCCGTCGGCGTCGAAATCAACGGTGGCGGAAATGGGGCTTGGCCGCAGTTGGTTCGGTTGATGCGTCATTGTGTGTCCCTTGTCTTGTGCGCGGCTATTTAACGAACAGCTGGCGGGGGAAGTTTGCCAGGGTTTCGCAGCCGTCTTCGGTAATGAGGATGCTTTCGGTGATTTCTAGGCCCCAGTCATCGACCCAGAGGCCCGGCATGAAATGAAACGTCATGCCGGGCTGCAGGATGGTTTCATCCGAGGGGCGCAGGCTCATGGTGCGCTCGCCCCAGTCGGGCGGATAGGAGATCCCGATGGGGTAACCACAGCGGGCACCGCCACGGTCAAAGCCGTATTTATCCATCGCAGCCCCCAGCGCCATGGCGATATCTGCCGTGCGGTTGCCGGGCTTGGCAACGGCTAAGCCGTTTTCGATCCCTTCCAATAGCGCCGATTCCGCACGAATGAAGTCGGTGGGAGGTGTGCCCAGAAAGACCGTGCGCGACATAGGGGCGTGGTAGCGTTTAAACACGCCAGCAATTTCGAAGAACGTGCCCTCTCCGGTACGAAACGGCGTGTCGTCCCAGGTTAAATGCGGGGCAGCTGCGTCTTTTCCGGTCGGCAGCATGGGCACGATGGCCGGGTAGTCACCACCGAATACTTTGCCGTTTTCGTCGATAAACCCTTCGATACCGACACGATAAATTTCTGATACCAGTTTGCTCTTGGGCAGGCCAGGTTCGATCACTTCAAGAATGCGCGAATGCATCCCTTCGACGATTTTGGCCGCAACCCGCATATAAGCAATTTCTTGGGGCGACTTGATCGCCCGGCACCAGTTGACCAGCGCGTTAGCATCCATAAACCGCGCATGGGGCAGCTCTTTCAATAGGCTCTGATACGCTTTGGCGGAGAAGTAGTAGTTGTCCATCTCCATGCCCACCACGCCGGTATGCCAACCACGGTCAGGCATAATCGATTGCGCCAGATACTCCATCGGGTGCATATCGGGGTTCTGGACGTAATAATCCGGGTAGTAGGTGATGTTGTCGGGATGAATCCAGCAAGTACGCAGCGCGCCGTTGGCATCCATACGGCGACCAAACCATACCGGCTCGCCTTCCAGCCCCACCAATACGCACTGGTGAACGTAAAATGACCAGCCATCGTAGCCGGTCAGCCACGCCATGTTGGAAGGGTCGCTGACGATCAGTACATCGATGCCGCGAACGGCCATTTCAGTACGCACCTTCCACAGGCGGTTCGCATACTCTTCACGAGTGAAAGGCAGGGAAACCTCAGTCATCGGGCAACTCGCCATCAAAGATCACTAAGAACCAGCACAAGCCAAAGTGGCTTGCCGCGCTGGGCCACAGGATCGACCTGGCCACCGCCGCTGTTGGCCCGCCAATGTCGTCTTAAGCCGATACTAGCACCCACCCTTGGTTGCCGGTCAAAACCTTTATGACAAAAATTTCATATGCCGTTAACGCCCCCTTCATTCGAATGTTGACAGCGCCTTTACGAGGTCAGCGTCAGGCATAGCGCGGGTTGCGCACGCCTATCGCTCTCACCCATGATAGTGGGCAACGGCATTGGGCAGATGATCAGGAGATGGTATGAAAATCGTGGTGCATATCGACGACGCAGAACAGTGGCAACACGCCATTGCCGAAGCGCTGCCTCAGGCGACCGTTCTCACCAGCGACGCGCCTGCTAGCGAGCGCATCAACGCCGACTACCTGGCCGTATGGAAAGCGCCAGCGCACCTTTTGCAGGAACAAACCCAGCTAAAAGGCATTATCAATCTAGGCGCAGGCGTCGATCATCTGCTCAAGACCCCCGGGCTGCCCAAAGACGTGCCCATCGTGAAATTGCGCGACGCGGGTATGAGCGAGCTCATGGCCGATTACGTGCTCTATGGCGTGCTGCACTTCTACCGCAGCATGGATCGCTACGCCGCGCAGCAGCCCACTGCTCGGTGGCAGCCCCATGCCGTGCCCGATAAAGCGAGCTGGCCAGTGGGCGTGTTGGGGCTAGGAGCCATCGGCAGCTATGTCGCCAGCGCTCTTCAACAGGCGGGCTTTCCCGTCTTGGGCTGGAGCCGCACGCCTAAAAAGATCAGCGGCGTGCGTTGCCTACACGGCGATGACGGGTTGAACGAGCTGTTGAGCCAAGTGCAAAGCGTGGTGACGATCCTGCCTGACACGGCAGCGACTCGGCACATTCTCGACGCCCAGCGGCTGGCCCAACTGCCCAAAGGGGCAAGTGTCATCAATCCTGGGCGCGGTAGCTTGATCGATGAGCAGGCGCTGCTGAACGCGTTGGGTTCGGACGAGCATTCAGGTCATCTGCGCGGCGCGCTGTTGGATGTCTTCCATGAAGAGCCCCTGCCCGCTGACCACCCGTTATGGCAACACCCCAAGGTCCTCGTCACACCCCATATGGCGGCGCCCACGCCACTGAACGACGCCATCGATCAGGTGATCTCGTACCTGCATGCTTTCGATGCAGGGGAGCCACTGGCCACCGTGAACCCGGCAATGGGCTACTGACGGATCCCCCTGCGCTCGCTATACTCGCCCAAGGAACCAAGCGCTCGCTAAAGGCTCTTAGGACAACAGACTGGATGGAGGAAGGGCCTTTGCATCACACACTCGCTCGTGCCGCGCAACGCGGCTTGATTGGCGCTGCTTTGGGTGCCCTGCTGATGACAAGCACTGCTGCGCTTGCCGATGACGGCGCGTCATTGGTGTCTCCACAACCGTTCGAGGCGCAGTACCGGCTAGAGATTCGCGGCTGGCCCGGCGCGACCATCACGCATACGCTCACCAACGAGGGCTCGCACTGGTTGAGCGATATGAGCTTCTCCATTGCGGTGGCCCGCGGCCAGGAGCGCAGCCGCTTTTCGATTGACGACGACAGCACTCATTCACTGCTCTACAACAGCAGCTATTCGCTCTTCGGTGTGGGTGACAGCTATCAGCTCAACGAGGGCGATATTAGCTCCATCGACCGTCAGGCCGCGCTTTTCGACCTCTCCCGCCGGGCAGGCACCGAGGGCTGCACAGAAAGCAGCCCCTGTGATATCAGCTTCGTGGACCATCGCGGGCGGGACGAAAACTTTCAGTACTATGTGAATGCGCCCACCACAGCCCGCGTGCCTGCCGGTGAGTTCGAGGCCAAACAGGTCACGCTGATCGATGCCGAGAAGCCTGATCGTCACCTGCTGATCAATTTTCATCCCGAATGGCCGGGACTCATCCTCTCTGCCACGTATGAGAAAGAGGGACGCAGACAAACGACGCTCACCATGACCCAATTCAACCCCGCCGGGGGTAACGCTCCCTAAATGCTTTCTGGCCTATTGATCGTTTTATTGCCGCTATTTTTGGGCTACTTGGTACGTGTCCGTTCGACCCGCTTGCTGAACCTGATCAACCGAGCCGTTAGCGGCTCGGTGTACCTGATTCTGCTGTTGATGGGTGTGAGCCTCGCCGGGCTTGAGAATTTGGGCAGCCAGCTCTCCCGCTTGGGTGGCAACGCCCTACTGCTATTTAGCATCACCACGCTGTTTAACTTAGCCGCACTATGGTGGCTTTCTCGGCGAGTGCGCTTAAGCGCGGGCGGCTCGCCGGTAGTGCAAGATGCGCCTACCAGCAAGCTGGCCGCCATGCAGGGCTCGCTGCTGCTGGTGGGCGTGGTGGCGGCGGGGGTCACTGCGGGGCTGCTGCTTGGGCCAATGGTTGGCGAGGCGCTGTTCACCACCGCTGACTGGCTAGCCGAGTGGGTGCTGTACCTGCTGCTGGTGTTGATTGGCTGCCAGCTACGCAACTCCGGTATGCCGCTGAAGCAAATTTTGCTCAACCGCTTGGGGCTCGCCATTGCGGTCACGCTGGCCGTTAGCTCGCTGCTAGCGGGCTTGTTAGCCGCCCCGCTGCTTGCGCTGAGCTGGAACGAGGGCCTCGCGATGGCCTCAGGCTTCGGCTGGTACTCACTCTCAGCCATCCTGATTGGCGACCAGCTTGGCCCGCTGATGGGTGGTGTGGCGTTCTTCAACGACCTTACCCGCGAGCTACTGGCGTTTATCCTGATCCCGCTGGTCATTCACCGCCACACCGCGCTGGCGATTGGCTACGGCGGGGCAACCTCCATGGATTTCACCCTGCCCGTCATCCAGCAGCACGGCGGCGTGGCCTGCGTGCCCATTGCCGTGGTGAGCGGCTTTATCCTCTCGCTGCTCTCCCCGCCGCTGATTCTGTTCTTTCTTTCGCTTTCGAGTTAGCACGCACGGGCGCTCCTTGGTTAGGATACGCAGCAAGCGCATACCCTCTTTGATGACCAAGGACGCCTACCCGCCATGCTCAACGGAATCTGGTTAAGCTTCTTTATTGCCGCCTTTGCGGCATCGCTCTGGCAGTGGCTGGTGGGTGGCGACAGCGACGTGTTTGCCCGCTTGGTGCAGTCGCTGTTCGATATGGCAAAAGTGAGCGTCGATATTATCTTGGTGCTGCTGGGCACCATGACGCTGTGGCTGGGGTTTCTTTCCATTGCCGAAAAGGCGGGGTTGATACGACTACTGGGGCGGGTACTCGACCCGCTGTTTAGCCGCTTGATGCCAGAAGTGCCCCGTGGCCACCCGGCCATGGGGCTAATCAGCATGAACTTTGCGGCGAACATTCTCGGCCTGGATAACGCCGCCACGCCGATCGGCATTAAAGCGATGCATTCGCTGCAAAGCCTTAATCCCAGCAGTGAGACCGCCAGCAACGCGCAAATCCTGTTTTTAGTGCTTAACACGTCGTCGCTCACCCTGCTGCCCGTCACTATTTTTATGTACCGAGCCCAGCAGGGAGCCGCCGACCCGACGCTGGTATTTTTACCGATCTTGTTAGCGACAAGCGCCTCTAGCCTGGCTGGGCTGTTGGCGGTAGCGGTGATGCAGCGTTTAAAGCTCTGGCACCCGGTCGTGTTGGCCTATTTAGTGGCGGCTGCGTTAGCGTTAGGGCTATTGATCACTACCTTAGCGGGGATGTCCGCTCAGGCGCTAGCGGCGGCCTCAACCCTAGTGGGCAATTTGACCCTATTTAGCATTGTTATCATGTTCTTAGTCGTTGGCGCGCTGCGCGGAGTGAAGGTATACGACGCCTTTATCGAAGGGGCTAAAGAGGGCCTGAGCTTTACCATCACCCTACTGCCCTACCTGATTGCCATGCTGGTAGCCGTGGGAGTGCTGCGCGCCAGCGGCGTGCTGGATGCCGGGCTTGGCGGTATCCGCTGGCTGGTTGAGGGCATCGGCTGGGACACCCGCTTTGTGGATGCGCTGCCCACCGCCTTTGTGAAGCCCCTCTCCGGCAGTGGCTCCCGTGCCATGATGATTGAAACCATGAACACCTTTGGTGTCGATAGCTTCCCTGGGCTACTGGCGGCCACCTTCCAAGGCAGCACCGAAACCACGTTTTACGTGCTGGCGGTTTACTTCGGTGCCGTAGGCATCACCCGCATTCGCCACGGCTTGGGCTGCGCGTTAGTAGCCGACGCGTCGGGCATTACTACCGCCATTGTTGTGTGTTACTGGTTCTTTGGTTAAGAAGTGACTCTCACGCTTTCGTTCACTGGTGACAGCGTCTACCTTTCAAGGCCACGCCAAACCATTCATGGACGAAAGGTGAATCATGCCAGGCGCCAGCACGATGTTAATTGCGCTCGCGGCGCTCTTCTGGGGTATTTCTGGAGGCATCGCGGGGATTCTGTTAGATAGCGGCTGGGACGCTGCCGTGGTCTCGTTTTATCGCGGCTTTGTCGGGCTCGTCTTCGCACTGGTGTGGCTTGTATTGCAACGGGGCAGTCGCGGCTTGGCCAGCCGTTCGCTATGGTGCTGGTCAGTGGTGGCGGGCCTGGGGGTGGCGGGCAACTTTACCTTCTACTTTCTCAGTATCGAACACGGCAGCGTGGCGGTGGCGGCTACCCTGATGTACTGCGCTCCGGTGTTTGTCTATCTGGCTTCGTTTGCGCTCAAGCTTGAGCGCCCCACAGCGGCAAAGTGGCTGGCCATCGCGCTGGTCATGGTCGGCGTGGTGCTACTGACCAAGCTGTACGCCATTGGCTCAGGTGACCTGTCGCTGATGGGCGTCGCCACGGGTCTACTGGCGGGACTTTCCTACGCGCTGTTCATTTTTGGTTTCAAATACGCCGCGCCCCATGGAAGCCCCTCCGCCGTGCTTTCGATTGCCTTCACGGTGCTGGCCGTCGTTCTGATTCTGCCAGCCGATCTGTCTCAAACCATCAGCGTGGTCAGCGCACCAGAGCTTCCGCTGTTTATGGCGTTAGGTATTTTGGGCGCGGGCCTGTCGTTTCTGCTTTATGTGGTAGGCATCAAGCACGCCGCCCCGGCGTTAGCGTCCATGGTGGCCATGGTCGAGCCGGTCACCGCCACTCTGTTTGGGGTGGCGGTGCTGGGTGAAAATTTGGAGATGATTCAGATGGTCGGCATGGGGATTATCTTACTGACCGTGACCGCACTGAGCGTGACATCCCGCTAACGGGCCGTCGCTTCACCGCGAATGGGCGCACTGAGCGCTTTGCGCAGCGCTGGCCCAGAAAGCCCTTGGCCAAGCAGCACGGTAAGCTTCGCGACGGCAGCTTCCAGCGTGATATCGCCCCCGGCGATCACGCCCGCTTGATTGAGTGCCGCCCCCGTGGCGTAGGCGCCTTGAACGACCTCCCCCTGGGCACACTGAGTGACGTTGAGCAGCGCCACCCCCCGTTCGTTAGCGGCTTGCATGGCGTTTAGCAGTTCACCTTCAAAGCTTGGTGGATTGCCCACGCCGTAGCTTGAGATCACCAATCCTTTGAGAGTGGCATCTTCCAGCAGCGCTTTAGCACGCCGTAGCGACATTCCTGGATGCAGCGGCAGTACCGCCACCGCGTCGTCGTCTAGCTGAAGGGGTGAAAAACTGGGCTCCCCGCTGAGCAGCACCGACGGTTGGGGAAAGGTAATGCCAATACCTATCTCGGCCAGCCAAGGGAAGTTGGGAGAGTCGAAGGCATCCAAACCTTGCGTGCGCACCTTGCGGGCGCGGTTGCCGCGCAGCAGCCGGTCATGAAAGAGCAGGCTCACTTCGCAGGGGGTAGCCGGATGAGCGGCCAGCTGTAGCGCGCTGACCACGTTGTTCAGCGCGTCGCATCTTGGCTCACCCAGCGGAATTTGAGAGCCGGTGAAGATCAACGGCTTGTTGAGCGCACCGAGCATAAACGACAGCGCCGCAGCGCTATAGGCCATGGTATCGGTGCCATGCAGGATGATGAACGCCTCGTAAGCCTGCCAGTGGCTTTCCAGCGCTGCTACGAGGCGATTCCACGCCTCGGGCATCAGTTCGGCGCTATCGATCAGTGGCTGCATTTCCACCACATCGAAAGCAGGCAGCCGATAAGGGTCGCCCAAGGCCAGGTGCGCCGCTAAGCGCTCGGCCAGCCCCGCGCTGGGCACGTACCCCTGGGGCGATGGCTGCATACCAATGGTGCCGCCGGTGTAGAGCATGAGGACGCGGGGCATGGGCGCTCCTTACCTGATGTACAGTCGAGTGAACAGAACCGAACTTACTTCGCCGGCGCGCTTTCCAGACGCTGCTTCAGCGCTTCGGCCTCTTCTGGCTCCAGTTCCCACGCTTTAGGATCCAGGTCGAGATCCGGGTGCTGATTAGCGTCGAAAATCGGCTGTTTGATGCCCTGACGGCGCTGGCTATCGAAATCGTTCATGATACGCAGGCCGCATTTGAACAGCAGAATCAGCGCCACCAAGTTCACCACCGCCAAGAGGCCCATGGTCACGTCGGCAAAGCCGAACACGGTGCCTAGATCCGTGGTCGCGCCCCAGCACACCAGCAGCACAATCGCCACGCGGAAGGCGTTGAACAGGTTCTGGTTATCGCGGCTGAAGAAGTTCAGGCTGTTCTCGCCCAGGTAGTAGTTGTACAGAATGGTGCTGAAGGCGAACAGCAGCAGCGCCAGGCTCACAAAGGTACGGCCCCACTCGCCCACGTGGTCTGCCAGGGCAGCCTGGGTCAGCGCAATGCCTTCTACGCCCGCTCCGGCGGCCGGGTCGTATACGCCGCTAAGCAAAATCAAAAACGCCGTAGCCGAGCAGATAATCACCGTATCGATAAACACCGAGAACGCCTGCACGATGCCCTGGTTGGCCGGGTGCGGCACGTAGGCAACGGCGGCCACGTTGGGCGCACTGCCAAGGCCCGCTTCGTTGGAGAACAGGCCGCGTTTCAAGCCCATCATGATGGCAGCGCCAATACCGCCGCCCACCAGCGGCTCCAGGCCAAACGCGCTCTTCACGATCAGCGCGATCACGCCAGGAATCTCAGTGATGTTCAACGCAATGACCAGCAGCGCCACGGCGATATAGCCCACGGCCATGAACGGCACCAGATACTCGGAAATACGGGCAATACGCTTGATACCGCCAAAGATGATCAGCCCCACCAACATGGCCAGCGCGATACCGCTGTACAGCACCGGCACGCCAAAGGCGTCGCCAAACGAGGTGGCAACGGCATAGGACTGCAGGGCTGTAAAGGCAAAGCCGAAGGTAATCAGCAGCAGTACCGAGTAGAACGCCGCCAGCCAGCGCCACTGCTTACCCAGGCCTTTGACGATGTAGTACGCCGGACCGCCACGGTAGGTGCCGTCGCCCTCGGCCTCTTTATAGGTTTGCGCCAGCGTACACTCCAGAAAGCTGGTGGCCATGCCCATCAGGCCTACCAGCCACATCCAGAAAACGGCACCGGGGCCGCCCAGCGTAATCGCCACGGCCACACCAGCGATATTACCGCCGCCTACACGGCCAGCCACCGACAGCACCAGCGCCTGGAAGGAGCTTAAGTGGCCGTGCTGATTACGCTTGAAAGCTTGTCCTGAGCCCAGGATGCGAAACATTTCACCGAAGTAGCGAAACTGCACAAAGCGGGAGGCAATGGTAAAACCGATCCCCACTCCCACCAGTAAAACGAGTAGAACCTTCCCCCAGAGGAGGTCATTGAGCATATCGAGCATGGGATACTCTCCGCGTTATTATTGAGCGTTATGGAAGTTGCGTCGTTAACGACCGCGTCTTTTTGCTATTGAGATGCGCGAAGAGTGTTGTACCAAGCCAAGCCTGCAATGAAATTTGGCGCAGCGGTGCAGTTGGTTGCACTCACTGCGCCAATCACTGCACCAGAGTGCACCACATAAAAAACGGTGCGGGCCACTGAAGGCCACGCACCGCTGTTTTTGCTCACCGATAACTGCCGTTAGAGGCCCGCTTTTGCCGCCCGCGCTGCGTGAAGCTTCTTGTAGCTTTCGATGAGGCGCTGGTGGCGATCCAAGCCCTCTAACTGCATATTGGTGGGCGTGAGGCCGTGGAAGCGCACGCTGCCGTCTACTGAACCCACGACCGCCTCCATGGTCGCTTCGCCGAACATGCGCTTGAAGTTGGGCAGGTAGTCATCCAGCGCCAATTCGTCGTCCAGCTCAATTTCCAGCACCGCGTTCACCGCCTGGTAGAACAGGCCGCGCTCAACGGTGTTGTCGTTGTACTGAAGGAACATCTGCACGCAGTCCAGCGCCTCTTCATGGCGGCCAAGTGCTAGGTAGACCAGCAGTTTCAGCTCCAGGATGGTCAACTGGCCCCACACGGTGTTCTCGTCGAACTCGATACCGATCAGCGTGATGATATCGGCGTGGTCGTCCATCTGGCTCTCTTCCAAGCGCTCGACGAGATCGGTGAGCTGCTCGTCATCCAGGCGGTGCAGGTTGAGGATATCTTCGCGGTAGTCCAGCGCCTTGTTGGTGTTGTCCCAAATCAGGTCTTCGATGGGGTACACCTCGGAGTAGCCCGGCACCAGAATGCGGCAGACCGGCGCGCCTAAGTCTTCATGCACCGCCATGTACACTTCCGCGCCCAGCTCTTCGAAAATACCGAATAGGGTCTCGGCTTCCTCTTCGTTGCTGCCGGAGAAGTCCCATTCGCTGAACTCGAAGTCAGGCTTGGCACTAAAGAAGCGCCAGGAGACCACGCCCACCGAGTCGATGAAGTGCTCGACGAAGTTGTTGGGCTCAGAGACGGTCTGCGAGTTGAAGGTTGGCAGCGGCAGGTCGTTCAGGCCTTCGAAGCTGCGGCCTTGGAGCAGCTCGGTCAAGCTGCGCTCCAGCGCCACTTCAAAGCTTGGGTGGGCACCGAAGGAGGCAAACACGCCGCCGGTGCGCGGGTTCATCAAGGTGACGCACATCACCGGGAACTGCCCGCCCATGGAGGCATCTTTGACCAACACTGGGAACCCCTGGGCTTCCAGAGCGTTAATACCCTCTACTATGCTTGGGTACTTTGCTAACACTTCCTGCGGTACATCCGGCAGGGTTAGCTCCTGCTCAAGGATCTCCCGCTTCACCGCCCGCTCGAAAATTTCTGAAAGGCACTGCACCTGGGCTTCCACCAGGGTGTTGCCCGCGCTCATGCCGTTGCTGAGGAACAGGTTTTCAATCAGATTGGAGGGGAAGTAGACCGTTTCGCCATCGCTTTGGCGCACAAAGGGCAGCGAAACGATGCCGCGATCTTCGCGGCCCGAGTTGGTATCGATCAGGTTCGAGCCACCCAGCTCGCCTTCCGGGTTGTAAATCGCCAGGCAGTGCTCGTCGAGAATGCCTTTCGGCAGCTCGTCATTCGGTCCTGGCTTGAACCACTTCTCGTTAGGGTAGTGAACGAATTCGCTGTTCGCGATCTCTTCACCGAAGAACTGATCGTTGTAGAAGAAGTTGCAGCTCAGGCGCTCGATAAACTCGCCCAGCGCTGAACAGAGCGCGCTCTCTTTGGTCGCACCTTTGCCGTTGGTAAAGCACATGGGCGAAGCCGCATCGCGGATATGCAGCGACCACACGTGGGGCACGATATTGCGCCAGGAGGCAATCTCAATCTTCATGCCGAGGTCGGCCAAAATACCGCTCATGTTGGCAATGGTCTGCTCCAGCGGCAGGTCTTTGCCTTCGATGTAAGTGCTGCCCCCTTCCGGCGCCCCCATCAGCAGCGCCTGGGCGTCCTCGTCGATGTTCTCGACCACTTCGATCTGGAACTCGGGGCCGGTCTGAACGACCTTCTTCACCGTGCAGCGGTCGATGGAGCGCAGGATGCCTTCGCGATCCTTTTCCGAGATATCTTCCGGCAGCTCGACCTGGATTTTGAAGATCTGCTTGTAGCGGTTTTCCGGATCGACGATGTTGTTTTGCGACAGGCGAATGTTCTCGGTGGGAATATTGCGCGCGTTGCAGTACACCTTGACGAAGTAGGCGGCACACATGGCCGACGACGCCAGGAAGTAGTCAAACGGGCCAGGGGCCGAGCCGTCGCCCTTGTAGCGAATCGGCTGGTCGGAGATGACCGTAAAATCGTCGAACTTGGACTCCAGGCGGAGGTTGTCGAGATAGTTAACTTTGATTTCCATAAGCGGGCGTCCGGAGTAATGAGTGTGCCTGAGCGCCAACGCATCAGGCGAATGGCGGCCATTATCCAGTTTTTTGCCCGCTTCGTCTTGGGCAGTCGCGTGAATCGCTTATTGCGGAACCAGCAAGAACGGCAGCGCTTCCTCTAACAGCACGTCAGGAATCTCTTCGGCGATATAGTGCCCGCAAGGCAGCGCCTTGCCTTCTACCTGGGTCGCTACCTTGCGCCACTCGCCCAGGGCATCAAAGCAGGCTTTAATCGCCCCTTGGGCACCCCACATCACGTTGATGGGGCAGGTCAGTTTCACACCCGCATCGATATCCGCCTGATCGTGCTCTAAATCGATAGTTGCGCTGGCGCGGTAGTCGCCGCAGATACCGGTGGCCGTGCCGGGAAGCGCCAGGCAGCGCTCGTACTCCGCCAGCGCTTCTGGGGCGAACGGTGCCATGCCCGCGCTGCGGGCGCCCATCACGCTTTTTAAGTACTGAGCGGGATCGGCTTGAATCAGCATTTCTGGCAGCGGCTGAGGGCGAATCAGAAAGAACCAGTGCCAGTAGCTGCGGGCGAACGCCTCGTTGGTGCCACGGTACATGGCCAGCGTGGGGGCGATATCTAAAAGCACCATGCGCTCGACGCGTGCTGCGTGGTCTACCCCTAAGCGGTGTGCCACCCGCGCGCCACGGTCGTGGGCCAGTACCTTGAAACACTCGAACCCCAGCGCGCTCATTAGTTCGGCCATATCGGCGGCCATGGTGCGCTTGGCGTAATTGAAGTGCTCTGCGTCGTCATCCGGCTTACCGCTATCGCCGTAACCGCGCAGGTCGGCGGCAATCACCGTAAAGTGCTGGGCAAGCGTGCCCGCGACTTTGTGCCAAATCATATGGGTCTGCGGGTGGCCGTGAAGCAGCAGCAGCGCCGGGCCGCTGCCGCCCATCCGATAAGCAATATCGACGCCGTTAACGCGGCGTGTCTGTTTCTCAAACCCCTCAAACATGGCTAGCTCCTCGCGGATAGATAATGCTCTTCACTTGGCGTCCTCTTGTAACCGTTCGATCAGAAAGTCTTTCAGCGCGACCACAGCCGGCGTGAGCGACAGCCGATGCGGGCAGACGAGATACAGCGGCGCGGGCTCGGTAGCAAACGAGGCCAACAGCGCCACCAAGCGGCCTGCATCGAGGTCTGCCTGAACATCCAAGCGAGATTTGTAGGCAATGCCCTCTCCCGCCAGCGCCCAGCGGCGCACACACTCGGCATCGTCGCTCACCCGATTACCCTGCACGCTGATACGCTCACTGCCGAACTGCCATTGGTTGTGCACCCGCTCACCTAGGTTGAAGCAGAGGCAGTTGTGCTGGCGTAATTCATCTGGAGTGGCAGGCTCGCCGTGGCGCGCGATATAGCTTGGCGCTGCGCACACCACTCGGTGGTTATCGCTTTTTAGCGGCAGGGCTACCAAGCTGGAATCCTCCGGCACGCCGTAGCGCAGGGCAATCTCCACCGGCTGGCGAAACAGATCGCTCACCCGGTCACTCACCCGAAGCCGCAGGCGCAGCTGCGGATGCCTTGCCATAAAGCGATCCAGCCAGCCCAGCAGCACGTTGCGGCCTAGATCAGACGGCATGGAAAGGCTGAGTTCTCCCGCAATATCTTGGCGCTCGCGGTGCAGTTCTTTTTCCCCTTCGGCAAGGGCACGCAGCGCCGTTTTCGCATGCACTAAATAGTGCGCACCGGCGGGGGTTAGCCGCAAGCTGCGGGTAGAGCGTATCAGCAGCCGCGTGCCTAACGCGTCTTCAAGCCGTTTGATCGCCACGCTAGCCACCGCCGGGGTAATCGCCAGCTCCCGCGCGGCGGCGGAAAGGCTGCCGTGCTCGGCGGCGTAGACAAGCACGTTTAGGTCATCGGTACGCATGGGTCGATGGCGCCCTTATTTTCAAAGAAAATGAGAAACTGTTAGCTACATTAGCCCTCTTTTTCATAAAACGACACCCAGGCATGATGACGCCATTCATCATCCCTCAGAGAGCCACTATGAAAGCATTTGCGTTTACCAAAAGCCTGCCGATCGATCATCCAGACGCCCTGCACGCCGTCGAGCTACCGCTGCCCACCCCCGAGCCCCACGATATTCGCGTCGCGGTGAGTGCGGTTTCCGTTAACCCGGTGGATGCCAAGGTGCGCAAGAGCGCGCTGCCCGAAGGCGGCGAGCCGCGCGTGCTGGGTTACGACGCGGTGGGCGTGGTCGATGCCGTGGGCAGTGCGGTCACTCGCTTTCAGCCGGGTGACCGGGTGTGGTACGCGGGCAGCATCGCACGCCAAGGCTCCAACGCTGAGTACCAGTTGGTCGATGAGCGCATCGCCAGCCTAGCGCCGAAGAGCCTCTCCGACGCCCAGGCCGCCGCCCTGCCGTTAACCGCCATTACCGCCTGGGAACTGCTGTTCGACCGCCTAGAGCTGGGCATGCGCGACACCAAAGGCAAAACCCTGTTAGTGGTAGGCGCTGCGGGGGGTGTTGGCTCGATTCTGATTCAGCTCGCCAAGCAGCTCACCGATATCACCGTGATTGCGACGGCCTCTCGCCCGGAAAGCCAAGCCTGGGTCACGTCGTTAGGCGCTGATGCAGTGATCGACCACCACCAGCCGCTGGATGAAGCGCTCAACGCCGCAGGCTACGAGCAGGTGGATATGGTGATCAGCCTGAACCAAACCGACCACCACTTTGAGGCGATCATCAATGCCTTGAAGCCCCAGGGTAAACTGGCGCTGATCGATGACCCGGAGCTGATCGACGTGCGCAAACTCAAGCTCAAGAGCCTGTCACTGCACTGGGAGCTGATGTTCACGCGGCCGCTGTTTACCACCGAGGACATTGCCAAGCAGCACGATTTATTGGCTGAAGTCGCCACCATGGTGGATAGCGGCCGTTTAACCACGACGCTGGGCGAGGTGCTTGGCCCCATCACTGCCGACAATCTAACGCGCGCTCACGCGCTGATCGAGAGCAACCGCACCGTGGGTAAGCTGGTGTTAGAGGGCTTCTAACCACGCGCACCGCTTATTTTAAGCGGACGTAAAGAGCGAGCCGTTGCACTCTTGGGCGCAAGGCGGCACATTAGCCGCACCGCCACCGCCCAAGAGCCTCGAGTCTCGCCCATGCATGATGAATTTGTGGCCAATTTGCGCCTGCTGTGCAGCTACTACCCTTCCATTGCCGACGTGTGTCGTCGCCTGCCCATCAACCGGGCGCAGTTCAACCGCTACCTCAGCGGACGCTACTACCCCAGCCATGCCGCGCTCCAGCGTATTTGCCACTTTTTTGGCGTCACGCCGGACGACATTGCCATGCCTCACCACGATTTTCGGGCGCTGGTACAAACCGGCCAGCTCAATGCCGACACCGCGAGCACCTCGCTGCCCTGGCCCAACGCGCTAATTCAGCGCGGCAGCGAAGGCATGGAGCGCTATCTAGGGCGCTATTTCGAGCTTTATCACTCTATGTCGCGCCCCGGCTATTTAATGCGCACGCTGGTGTGTTTGGAAGAGCGAGAAGGTGGCGTGGTGTATCAGCGCACAGAGCGAATGCAGGTGGTGCCGGGTAAGCGCCCCTGCCATAACCGCTATGTCGGGGCGGCGGTCAAGCTGGCCGACCGGCTGTTTTTGGTAGACC
The DNA here is from genome assembly GCF_009846525.1 of Halomonas meridiana. Lineage (NCBI taxonomy): Bacteria > Pseudomonadati > Pseudomonadota > Gammaproteobacteria > Oceanospirillales > Halomonadaceae > Vreelandella > Vreelandella aquamarina. The sequence goes on from NZ_CP024621.1 coordinate 3,029,932, forward strand.
ACGAAACCCTCAACGGTCACGAGATCACCCAGACCATTCTATTCCCCAGCTTTCAAAGCCAGGTCACGCGGCTAACGGGCCTGAAAATGGGCGTGGCAGATAATAGCGAGCGCATGCCTTGCTGCGTGCGCGTGGTTTATCAACGCTTGGATGAGCAAATTAGCCTGCGAGACGCGCTGTCACAGTGCGGCTTGGTCGCGCTGGATGACCCGTCGCTGGATGCCTCGCTGCTCGCCGCCGTTAACAACGACGTGCCTAGCGGGGATTACCACTTCCGCGCCCGCCATTGATGCTTGGCAGGCTAGCGGGGGGGCAGTACGTGATCGAACAAAATGGCCTCGAAGTGTTCCATAGGAGCCAGAGATTTAAGCGTTTTGGCCCGCAGAATCGCCCCCTCCCAACCGGAGAGAATAAAGCTGGCCAGCGCCTCAGGAGCAACGGCGGTATTGATCGTGCCGTCGGCTTGGGCTTGGCTCAAGCAGACCACAAAGCGTTTTTCCCAACGCTGAAACACCAAATTCAGGGCGTCACGGAAGGTATCACTCTGCCCGGATAACTCCTGGCCCAGATTACCGATCAAGCAGCCGGTGGTGTGATCGCAGTCGAGCATATGGGCGCGCCCGGTGGCAAAGTAGCGGCGCAAACGCTCAAGGGGCGGCAGGGAGGAGTCTTCCAGCAGCGCCGCTAACGACGCATCGTAATCGTCGGCGAAGCGCTCAATGACCGCCAAGCCGAAATCTTCTTTGCTAGAAAAGTAGTGGTAGAACGAGCCTTTGGGGACACCGCAGGTTTTTAATACAGCATTGATACCCGTCGCGTTATAGCCCTGCTGGGCAATCAGCTCGGCACCAGAATCAATGAGTTTGTCGCGGGTGGCGGTGTTTTTCATAACGTCATACAGACCAGGGAGTCTATGGCTTTTCATATGAATGATGGCAGCTATTGCTTGCTGCGTCAGCGTTTGGTGCAAAAAAGCCCCGTCACGTCGGGTTGCACACTTTTTGCACAAAGCTTACCTAATCGCTGCGTGGCAATCGGTGATGCTAGCATGATACGCGCTCTTTTCTGGAATTTTCGCTCTCAGCCAACGGATAACGCCCGTCCATGACCCCCTCTCGCTCTTACGCTTTTTCTCAGCAAGGTCGCATCGGCTTCGGTGCTCTGGCAGCGCTATTGGTGTTTGTCGGTGGTTTAGCTCTCGCTTGGTGGATCGTTAGCCAGCCACCCCGGGTCGAGCGCCGCCCGCCGCCACCGCCAACGCCGCCGGTGGTCGATATCATCACCACGGAACAGCAGGTGCAATCCCCCACGCTGAATGGCTTTGGCCGCGTTGAGGCAGAAAAATCCACCGAGCTTGCCAGCCGCGTAGCGGGCCAGCTAGAGCGCTTTGGCGATGGCGTGCTGCCTGGGCGAGTCGTGGAGCAAGGGGAGCCTGTGGCCCACATCGACCAAGCCGACCTGCGCTTAACGTTAGAAGACGCCGAAGCCCAGTTGGCGAATGCCCAGGCGCAGCTCGCCTTAGAGCAGGCCGAGCAGCAGCGCGCGCGCAGCGAGTACGAATCCTTTGGCCGCCAGCTCAGCGCCGAACGCCGCGCGCTGGTACTGCGTGAACCGCAGCTCCGTCAGGCCCAAGCTCAACTGACCCAAGCCCGCGTGATGCGTGACCAAGCGGCGCTCAACCTAGAACGTGCGACCTTAACCGCCCCGTGGCGCGCCATGGTGCAAGAGCGTTTGGTGGGCGCTGGCAGCCTGCTGAGCCAAGGCACCGCCGTGGTGAGTTTGGTTGGCGTCGAGCAGTTCTGGGTGCGCGCCTCGCTGCCGGGCGAAACGCTGAATTGGCTGTCGCCGGGGGGGAGCGTCACGCTGACCAGCCAAGGCTGGCCAGAAGGTGCCTCACGGGAAGGCACGTTGCTCTCTATTCTGCCCAACCTCGAAGAGAACGGCCTTCAGGCCCAGCTGTTGATCGCCGTGGATGATCCGCTGGCGCTCAACCAGGACGGCCCCGCCCTGCGCTTGGGCGATGTGCTGCGCGTGGCGTTTCATACAACCGCCGAAGAGCCCTTGATTGCGCTGCCCTCAGCCGCACTTCGCCCCGGCGAGCAGGTGTGGTGGGTGGATGAGGATAATCGCCTGCAGAGCACCCAGGTCACGCTCGCCTATCGCGGCCAGGAAGAAGTGCTGATACGCAGTGGCCTGGAGCCCGGCCAGCGGGTAGTGACTGCCGGGCTGGCCCAACCCCGAGAGGGCCAGGAAGTGCGGATTCGCCAGCGTGGCGATACCCCTGCTCAGGATGAGGGAGCGGCGCAATGATGCGTAAAGGCCCGTTGGCGTGGATGGTGGATCACGGCGTCGCCCCTAACCTGATGATGGCACTGTTTATCATCGGCGGGTTAATGGCATCGCTGGCGATTAAAAAAGAGGTCTTCCCTGAATTCGAGACCGAAATCGTTCAGGTCACCATCAGCTACCCGGGTGCCACGCCGGAGGATGTAGAGCAGAGCCTGCTGCTGCCGGTCGAGGCCGCGATTGCCGATGTGGAAGGCATCGATGAACTGACCGCCAGCGCCAGCGAAGGCAGTGGCGTGGTGAGCGCCACGCTGATTGATGGCGTGGACGTGATGCGTGCTTATCAGGATATTCAGCAATCCGTGAACGCCATCACCACCCTGCCCGCCGCCGCCGACCCGCCCCGCTTCACCCTGGCAGGCCGCTCGCGCAGCGTGGTCAGCCTTCAGGTATATGGCAACGTGGGCTTGGCCGCGCTTCACGACGCCGCCGAGAACGTACGCGCCGAGCTGCAGGCCACCAGCGGCATTTCCCGCGCCGAGCTTTCCGGCAACCGCGAACGGGAAATCCAGGTTCATTTGGATGACGAGGCCATTGAGCGCTACGGGTTGGATCATCAACAGCTGGCGGGCCGCATCGCCGAGGAAGCGCTGGACCTTGCCAGCGGCCAGCTCACAACCGACGAGGGTGAGTGGCTGATTCGCTACCAGGGGCGGCGCAACAGCGCCGAGGAGTTTGCCGAACTGCCCATCTTGACCACCGCCCAGGGCGCGCCCGTTATGCTCGGCGATATTGCCAGAGTGAGCGAAGGCTTTGCCGAAACCGACCGGGAGGAATTTTATAACGGCCAACCGGGGCTATCGGTGGACGTGTATCAAATCGGCGACCAAACGCCCACTGGTATTTCCAATGCGGTTTACGGCGAGTTGGAGCGGCTGCGGGCCAACCTGCCCGATGGCGTCAGCCTGGACGTTTCACGGGATAGCTCGGAAGTTTACGAAGACCGCCTCAGCCTGCTGCTGAAAAACGCCTGGATGGGGCTAGCGCTGGTACTGATTTTGATGGCGCTATTTTTAGAGGCGCGGCTGGCCTTTTGGGTCACGCTAGGCATTCCCACGGCGTTTTTAGGGGCCATGCTGTTTCTACCCTGGGTCGGCGTGTCGCTCAATATGATGTCGATGTTCGCCTTTATCATCGCCCTCGGCATCGTGGTGGATGACGCCATCATGGTGGGGGAGAACATCTACAGCTATCGAGAGCAGGGTTACTCGCTGCGAGATGCAGCGGTCAAAGGCGCTCAAGAAATTGCCACTCCGCTGACCTTTGCCATCCTCTCCAATATCGTCGCGTTTCTACCGCTCTTATTCCTGCCGGGCTTTTTGGGGCTGATTTTTGCCACCGTGCCGGTGGTGGTGATCACGGTGTTCGTGATTTCGCTGGTAGAAGCGCTGTTTATTCTGCCCGCCCACTTGGCCCACGCCAGCAAGCCCCGCCAAACGCCCGCGTGGCAGCGGCCTATCGAAGCGGTGCGACTCAGTATGCAGCGCGGTTTGCATCATTTTACCTATCAACAGTTTGAGCCTCTGTTACAGCGCGCGCTCAATCAGCGCCTGCTCACCGTCGCTATGGGCGTCGCCATTCTCTGCGTGACCATGGCCTGGGCGATGAGCGGGCGGTTAGGTTTTTCGCTGATGCCTCGGGTCGAGTCTGATCAGGTACAAGCCACCGTCACCCTGCCAATTGGCAGCCATATCAGCGTGAGCCGTGAGCTAAGCCAACAGCTCCTCGATGCCGCTGCGCAGCTCAGCGAGCAGGAAGAGACGCTCACCTTCAGCAGCACCCGCAGCAGCCTGGATGGCGAAAACCTGGAAGTACGTTTGGATATCGCGCCGGAAAGCCTCGATGCCTGGCCTCCTTCTCGCATCGCTCGGGAGTGGCGGGATCTCACCGGGGATCTGTTAGGCGCGCAGTCGGTACGTTTCGAGTCTGACGTGGGCGGCCCCGGCAGCGGCGCGGCCCTTAGCCTGCGCCTCTCCCACCCCAATACCCAAGTACTGGAAGCCGCCGCCGCCAGTTTGGCAGAACGGCTGGGGGAGTATGGCTTAACCGATATCGACAGCGGCCTGGGCGATGGCAAGCCGCAGCTTGAGATGCGTCTCTCCGCCGAAGGGCGTTCACTCGGGCTGACCGGCAGCGACCTCGCCCAGGCGCTGCGGGGCCCGCTGCAAGGGGCCACGGCGGTGGAGCAGTTTATCGGTCGCCAGGAGGTGAGCGTGGAAGTGCGCCTGCCAGAGCAGTCGCGCAACAGCCTTAGCGAGCTGTACCGCCTGCCGGTCAGAACCCCCGACGGGATGAGCGTGCCGCTCTCTAGAGTCGCGGATATCACTCTGAGCCAAGCCTCTAGCAGCCTGCAGCGTATCGATGGGCGGCGGATTATCACCGTCACCGCCGATTCAGAGGGCGACCAAGCGATTAACCAAGTGCTCGCCACCCTTCAAGAAGAGGTCTTCCCCACGCTCAGCAACACCTGGCCAGGGCTTGAAGTGAGCATGGGCGGCCGTCAACAGGATACCGCCGACAACCTCGCCACCCTGCGTAATGCCATGTGGCTGATGTTAGCGGCCCTCTATGCGCTGCTCGCCATTCCGTTCAGAAGCTACCTGCAGCCGCTGTTAGTGATGGCCGCGATTCCGTTTGGTATCGTCGGCGCCGTGGGCGGTCATATGCTGATGGGCTTTGGGCTGTCGATCATCAGCCTATTAGGTATGCTAGCGCTCTCCGGCGTGGTGATTAACGATGCGCTGGTGTTGATCGACTACGCTAACCGTAAGCGACGGGAAGGCATGGCGCCTCGCGAAGCGATTGTGGCCGCCGCCACCCGACGCTTGCGGCCGATTATGATGACCACGCTGACCACGTTCCTGGGGCTTGCGCCGATGATTCTGGAAACCTCACGCCAGGCACGCTTTATGATCCCCATGGCGATTTCGCTAGGCTTTGGCATGCTCTTCGCTACCATGATTCTGCTGCTGGTGGTGCCCTGCCTCTATTTAGGGCTGGAAAACCTGCGTGAACGGTTAAGCGCCCCACGCCAGCCTAGCCAGCAGGGCATAAACTAATGAGTAGATGGACCCGACTGCGTCAGTGGCGGCCCTCGCGGCTGGGGCTAAAGCTGTTTGTAGCGATTCTCAGTGTCAATGTTGCGATTGCCGCCAGCGTGTTTCTGGCGGTCTCTTACAGCATCGACCGCGGCTTTCTTGAGTATCTCAATCAAGCCCAGGAGCGGCGGGCCACGCTGCTCGCCGATGGACTGATTACCCGCTGGGAAACCCAGGGCGACTGGGCGTGGTTAGAAACGTCGCCTGATCGTTGGCCCTATATTGTGCGCTTTGAGCTCGGCCAGGAGCATCGCGACCGCCCCTCTCCCCTTGGCGAAGCTGAGGATTTTGCTCTGCGCGATAGCGAAGGGGATTATGTCGTACCACCTGCGGATGCACCCCGTGGCTCAATGGGCTGGCGCTGGCTGACGCTATACAGCGAAATGACCCAAAGCGGCCAGCGGGAAGCGATTGGTGCACTGGGTTTTCGCCCGCCGCAGGAGATGATGGAGCGCATGGAGAGCCGCTTTCTGGAGCGCCAGCAGCGTAACCTAGTGCTTATCGTGATCTCGCTAGGGCTGGCCTCGCTGCTGCTGGCAGGCGGACTCTCCTGGTGGCTGGGTCGACGCACCCGCGCCTTGGCCGGTGCTACGCTGCGCTTAACCGAAGGCGACTACCATACCCGCCTGCCAGAGCGTGGCAAAGACGAGCTTTCCCGCCTAGCCCGAGATTTCAACGTGCTGGCCGCCACGCTTGAAGCCAGCCGTGAAGCCCGTGCCCGCTGGGTCTCGGACACCGCCCATGAGCTGCGCACCCCGCTGGCCGTGCTGCGGGGTGAAATTGAAGCCATGCAGGACGGCATCCGCCCGCTGAACCAGGAAAACTTAAGTTCGCTGGCTCAGGAAGTGGCTCAGCTAGAGCGCTTAGTAGCCGATTTACGCCTGCTCTCCCAAAGCGATGCGGGCGCGCTGGATATCCAGCTTGCCCCCATGAACCTGAGCGAAAGTCTGGAAAGCCGCCTTAACGACGCCGACCGCTGGCTGGAAGAGAGCGGCCTGACCCTCACCACGGCCCTGGCCGATGATGTGATGATTCGCGGCGATGCCCAACGGCTGCGCCAACTGTGGAGCAACCTGCTGGATAATAGCTGTGCCTACACCCAGCCGCCTGGAAAGCTGAGTGTTTCCCTTATCTGCGAACGGGGCGACGCGGTGATTATCTGGCAAGATAGTGCCCCCGGCGTTCCTGAAGAGGAGCTGTCACGTTTAACCGAGCGGCTCTACCGCGTGGAGGGTTCCCGCAACCGCGCCAGCGGCGGAAGCGGCCTAGGGCTTTCCATTGCCAGCGCGCTGGTAACGGCCCATGGTGGTACCCTCACCCCCAGCGCTTCGCCCCTTGGCGGCTTGACCTGGACCCTGCGGTTTCCGCTGTTAACCGTCTCTTAACCCGACCCTAAGCGAGCTTGCGATGACCCAGCGTGCTGAACACCCCGAGGCTCCCGCCCAAGACGGTCTCTCTCAGGAGACGTCCCTACTGATCGTGGAGGACGAGCCTAAAATTGCCCGCCTCATGGCGGACTACCTGCAAAGCAATAACTTCGCTCCGACCATTATCAGCCATGGCAGTGACGTCATGCCCTGGCTGACCCAACACTCGACGTCGCTGGTGCTGTTGGACGTGATGCTGCCGGGCAAAGATGGCCTGACGCTCTGCCGAGAAATTCGCCAACAGTGGCCGACCCTGCCGATCATCATGGTCACCGCCAAAGTGGAAGAGGTGGATCGTCTCCTCGGGCTCGAACTGGGTGCCGATGATTACATCTGCAAACCCTTTAGCCCGCGCGAAGTGGTGGCACGTGTCAAAGCCGTGCTGCGCAGAAGCCATGCCGCCGCCCAGGGCGATGCCCCAACCACCGCCAAGCATGCCCCGGTGACGCTGGACGAAGAGGGCTGGCAGGCGCTCGCCAATGGCCATGACCTAGGGCTGACCGCCGTGGAGTTTCAACTGCTGCGCGTGATGATGCAGTCGCCTGGCCGGATCTTCAGCCGCGAGCAGCTGATGGATCATATGTACCGCGACAACCGCATCGTGTCCGAACGCACGGTCGACAGCCACATCAAGAAGCTGCGTAAAAAGATCACCGAAGCCCTGCCCGACCAGGAGATCATCCGCTCGGTGTATGGGGTCGGCTATAAGTATCAGCCCGAGGGGTAAGCCACTTACTCAGGCGCGACATGGCGGTTCAAGAACGCAATCCCCGCCTCGATGGCGCTTCCGCGCAGCAGGAAGCTCGTGACATGGCCACGCCCGCGCTGCAGGTAGAGTTCGCTAGGCGTCCCCTGGGCCTTCAACGCTGCGTAGAAGTCAGTGGCGTGATCGACCGGCACGAGCTGGTCCCAGCTGCCGTGAAACAGGAAAAACGGCGGTGCCTTAGCGGTGATTTGCCGGGTCGGAGAGGCCAGCGCGTAGGCCTCCGGCCGCTCGGCACGTGTGCCGCCGATAAAGTCGATCACGAGACGTCCATCGTCGAATTTCAACAGATCACTGGGTAACCCGCCCGCCAGCACTGCTGCCAAACGCGCATGCTCCCCGCCATAAGGCGCTGCCAACGGGCCTTCACTGCCAGCCAGGGCAAGCAAGCTGACCAAATGCGCGCCGGAGGAGAAGCCGACACCGACGATGCGGTCGGTATCGATCTGCCAGTCAGTGGCGTTGTCGTGTATCCAGGCCATCGCCTGCTGGAGATCGTGTAGCTGCGCGGGGAAACGATAGTCAGGGGCAAAGCGGTGTTCGATATTCACCGTGACGTATCCCTGGGCCGCCAACTGCGCCGCGATGCCTTCCATATCCTCCGGCCCTCGATTACGCCACCCCCCACCGTGTACCACGAGCGCCGCAGGACGACGTGCGTCGCCTGACGTCTCGGGGAGCAGCACCTGGGCACGTAAGGTTTCGGGCCACGTCTCAGGCGTGTAGGGCTGAGGAGCCAGGCGGCTAAACGGCTGGGGGGCGCGCAGCGTGCCCTGCTCGATGGCAGGCTCCCCTTGGCTGACTTGATGCGTGGCACCGCAGCCGCTTAACCACACGGCTAGCGCGCTGACACTCACGATTCGGCGTAGACCACGAATATCTGGCATGCGTCTCTCCTTCTGACCAACGGTAGTGGCGTTTCCCCTCACCGCTCAACCGCCCCGTGCTCTATCTTGTCGTTTCGTCTCGTCTGAGAAGGTCACGGTTGTTGCACACTTTGTGCAAACGTTTTACACCAAGCCCATGAATACTGACATCGTCAAATTACCATGTATTCACCGATGAGGTATGCCATGAAGATGTCACTTCGCCAACTGTTCGCGCCCGCTCTGCTGGCCGTCGCCCTGACACCGTTAGCCTTCACCGCACAAGCGGATCACCACGATGGCCAAGGCATGGATCGTGAGGCCATGAAAGAGCGCATGGAAGAGCGCCGCCAGGAAGTTTACCAGCGCGCTGAACTGAGCGAGGAGCAGCAAGCAGCCCTCAATGAGGCCCACGCCGAGCATCGTGAGGCCGTCCTGGCACTGCGTGAAGAGCATCAAGCCCGTGTCGCCGAGATCCTCTCCGACGAAGAGCAGCAGGCGCTGCGTGATGCCATGCACGACATGCACGCTGAGTACCGCCAGGAGCGTGGTCATAGTGGCCACGGCAAACGCGGTCACCATGACGATTCCACCCACGACATGGACACCGAAGAGGCTGCTGCCGAGTAAGCGTTTATTTAGCGTCAAACACGCTCTCCGCGCCCAGCTTAGCTGGGCGCGTTTGTTTCTATACTCCTCCCGCAGCCCCTTGCGCGCCCTGTCTCATGCGCTTCCACCCTGGCTGGCCTGCTTGGCGCTCGACTTGAAGTGAACGCCTAAAGCGCGTATTTTATTTGAACGTTCATTCAAAAATAACGTGTTTCTCATCTTTGTCTTAACAACAGGAGTCCGCCTCCATGGCGAAAGACAACCCCGTCCTCCCCTCACGAGACCGCTTGAACCCCGTGGTTTTCCACGGCAGCGTCGCCGGTATTCTCGTGTTCTTGATCATGACGATGCTGTTCACCGAGCAAGCAGGCGCTTTCTTCGATGCAGGCCTTGCCTGGGTGAGCAAAACGTTTGGCTGGTACTACATGCTGGCGATTGTGGCGTATCTGGTGTTCGTGGTGATCATCGGCATGTCCCGTTACGGCAGCATCCGCCTTGGCCCCGACCACTCACGGCCTGAGTTCTCGCTACTCTCCTGGTCGGCCATGCTGTTTGCCGCAGGCATTGGCATTGACCTTTTGTTTTTCAGCGTTGCCGAGCCGGTTGCCCACTATTTGGCACCGCCGGATCTAACTCCTGAAAGCCAAGAGGCCATGCGCAACGCCGTGGTACAAACCTACCTGCACTGGGGGCTCTCCGGTTGGGGTCTGTACGTGCTGATGGGCATGGCCCTGGCCTACTTCAGCTACCGTCACCGTTTGCCGCTGGCGATTCGCAGCGCGCTCTATCCGCTGCTGGGCAAGCGCATTCACGGCCCGATTGGCAACGCCGTCGATATCACTGCCGTCATTTCGACCGTGTTCGGTATTGCCACCAGCTTGGGCATTGGCGTGATTCAGCTCAACTACGGCCTAAACTACATGTTCGACGTGCCGGAAACGCTGACGGTGCAGGTCATTTTGATCGTGCTGGTGGTCGTACTCGCCACGATCTCGGTAGTCACCGGCGTCGAGAAAGGCATTCGTCGCCTCTCCGAGTTCAACATGCTGTTGGCCCTGGCGCTGATGCTGTTCGTGCTCTTTTCCGGCGACACCCTGGTGCTGCTGGATAAGGTGGTCAACAACGCGGGCGACTATCTCTCTGGCTTCGTGGCTGCCAGCTTCGACACCTACGCCTTTGCCGATGAAGGCGCCCAAGAGTGGAAAATGTGGTGGACCATCTTCTTCTGGGGCTGGTGGATCGCCTGGACGCCTTTCGTAGGCCTGTTCCTGGCGCGTATCTCTCGCGGTCGTACCATTCGTCAGTTCGTGGCCGGTGCGCTGTTCATTCCGCTGTCGTTCATGATGGTGTGGATGTCCATTTTCGGTAACAGCGGTATCGAGCTGGTCGCCAACCAGGGCGTTGTCGAGCTGGGCGAACAGGCGCTGAACTCACCGCAAACCACGCTGTATACGCTGCTTGAGTACTACCCCTATGTGGGCATTACCGCCGCCGTCGTGACCGTGTTGGGTATCGTCTTCTTCATTACTTCGGCGGATTCGGGTGCGCTGGTATTGGCCAACTTCACCTCGATCTTAAGCGACGTGAACCACGATGCGCCGGTGAAGCTGCGCATCTTCTGGTCGGCCGTGATTGGCTTGATTACCGTGGCTCTGCTCATGGCAGGCGGCTTAAACGCGCTACAAAGCGCAGTCGTGATTACGGCGCTGCCCTTCTCGGTGGTGATCTTTGCCATCATGGTGGGCACCTATAAAGCGCTGAAGCTGGAAGGCAGCAAAGCCGACGCACGCCGCATGATTGCGGGCGGTGCCCCGGGCGGCGACTGGCGGGAGCGTTTGGATCGCGCGCTGGACACCTCCAACCGTGCCGGTGCCGCGGCGACCATTCAGCACTCGATTCGCCCCGCGATGACACAGTTTGCCCAGGAGCTGGAGAGCCGTGGTCAGGCCGCTAACGTCACCGAAGAGCAGGTCGAGGGGGAGTCGCTGCCCACGCTGACCCTTCAGGTCGACTTTGGTGACGCGACGAGCTTTGTTTACCAGGTTTGCCCGCACCGCATGCGGACACCGAGCTTCATCCCGGCAGACGATGACTTCTACGTGCGTCTGGATGTGTACCTTGCCGAAGGCGGTCAGGAGAAAGACCTCAATGGCTACACTCGGGGTCAGGTGATTGGGGATTTGGTGGCCGAGTACGAGCGCCACTTGCACTTCCTCACCCTGGCAGGTGGCCACGTACAGGCCATGCCGGGCACCATTGGCGAACCGCCAGAGGATGCTCAGCTGTAACGGCACTCGCCCAATAAGAAACCCCGGTCTATTGACCGGGGTTTTTTGTGCTTGCCGTACTCGCGCGCTTTAGAAGAAGCCCAGCGGGTTGATATCGTAGCTCACCAGCAGATTCTTGGTTTGCTGGTAGTGCTCGAGTGCCATCTTGTGGGTTTCACGACCCACGCCCGACTTCTTGTAGCCGCCGAAAGCAGCGTGGGCGGGGTACTGGTGGTAGCAGTTGGTCCAGACGCGGCCCGCTTGAATGCCACGGCCCATGCGGAAGGCCACGTTAATATCGCGGCTCCACACACCCGCTCCCAAGCCAAACTCGGTATCGTTGGCAATCGCCAGCGCTTCCTCTTCGTCCTTGAAGGTCGTCACCGCGACCACCGGACCAAAAATCTCCTCCTGGAAGACACGCATCTGGTTGGTGCCTTTCAACAACGTTGGCTGAATGTAGTAACCGCTGTTGATGCTGTCATCCAGCGTCTCTTTGTTACCGCCGGTGAGGAACTCGGCGCCCTCGTCCCTGGCGATATCCATGTACGACATGATCTTGTCGAACTGCTCTTGGGATGCCTGAGCGCCCACCTGAACGTCGGTATCCAGCGGGTTACCCCGTTTGATGGTTTTGGTGCGCTCGATGACTTTCGCCATGAACTCGTCGTACATGCTCTCTTGAATCAGCGCCCGCGACGGGCAGGTGCACACTTCCCCTTGGTTGAAGAAGGCCAGCACCAGCCCTTCTACTGCTTTGTCGATGAACGTCGGCTCGGCGTTCATGATGTCGGCAAAGTAGATATTAGGGGACTTACCGCCCAGCTCGACGGTAGAGGGAATGATGTTCTCTGCCGCACACTTCAGAATATGCGAGCCCACCGGCGTCGAACCGGTAAATGCGATCTTGGCGATGCGCTTGCTGGTCGCCAGCGCCTGACCGGCTTCCGCGCCAAAACCGTTGACGATATTGAGTACGCCCGGCGGCAGCAGGTCGCCAATCAACTCGGCTACTTTCAAAATGGAAGCAGGGGTCTGCTCGGCGGGCTTGAGAACGACGCAGTTACCTGCCGCCAGCGCCGGACCTAGCTTCCACGCTGCCATCAAAATCGGGAAGTTCCAAGGGATGATTTGCCCCACCACGCCCAGCGGCTCGTGGAAGTGATACGCCACGGTGTTGGCATCGATATCGGCGGCGGTGCCCTCCTGGGAGCGCAGGCAGCCCGCGAAGTAGCGGAAGTGGTCGACGGCTAGCGGGATGTCCGCATTGAGGGTTTCACGCACCGCTTTGCCGTTATCCCACGTTTCGGCCACGGCCAGCATTTCGAGGTTTTGCTCGATGCGATCGGCGATTTTGAGCAGAATGTTACTGCGCTCTTGTACCGAGGTCTTGCCCCACGCCGGAGCGGCTTTATGGGCAGCGTCTAACGCTTTTTCGATATCTTCAGCGCTAGAGCGGGGAATTTCACAGAACACTTTGCCGTTCACTGGGCTAATATTGTCGAAGTACTGACCGTTCACCGGGGGGACGAATTCACCGCCGATGTAGTTGCCATAGCGCTTTTCGAACGACACAACAGAGCCCGCTTCACCTGGGTTGGCGTAGATCATGGTACTGCTCCTGAGTATTATGATTATTAAAAGGTGCCTACCCAGTGTTGGCCACTCACGCCATTCACGATATAGCCCGATGGCAGGACGCACCCTCATTCCTTGGTAGGAGACGCCATGTACTCGCTGTTAGTGGCAGATGACCATCCGCTGTTCCGCGATGCGCTGCACACGGTAATTCGCAGCGGCTTCACCGATACGGAGCTGGTCGAAGCCGACAGCCTTGCCGCGGCCATCGCACGTATCGAAGCGCAAGAGGGGCTGGACCTGCTGTTGCTCGATTTGAGCCTGCCGGATGCCGACGGGCTAGAGGGGCTGAAAGCGCTTCGCGAGACGTTTCCCTGGCTGCCGGTCGCCATCGTTTCTGCCCATCAGGAGCGCCAGCTCGTGCTCGATGCCATTACGCTAGGGGCAGTGGGCTATATCCCAAAATCGACGCCACGGGAGCAGCTGCTTGCCGCTCTGCAGCAAATCCTCCAAGGGCAGCTCTATTTGCCCGCCGAGATCATGCGCCGCCCTCCTCCCAGGCCTCCTTCGGCGCCCGGCGCGACACACTCGGACGACCGCCAGAGTCGCTTACCTCGGCTGACCGACAAACAGTTGGATGTGTTGAGCTGCATGAGCCAGGGCATGTCGAACAAGCAGATTGCCCGAGAACTTGCCATCGCTGAAACCACGGTCAAAACCCATGTATCGGCGATTTTGCGTAAGCTCGGCGCGAGCAGCCGAGTGCACGCCATTGTCATGGCTGGCGAGGAAGATCTAAGCGGTTATCTTACGAAACGTCCGGTGCGTTAACGGCTCTCCAACAGCGTGCCCAGCAGCATTTTGAGGCGCAGCGGTTTGAGCGGTTTTAGCAGACAGTGGATCCCTGCTTCGCGGGTGGCACGCTTCACGGCGGCCTCATGGTTGGCAGTGATCACCACGGCGGCTAACCCAGGGTAGCGTCGACGCAGTCGAGCAGCGAGGTCGATGCCGTTCTCTCGATGGTCGCCGAGATGGTAATCCACCAATAGAACGGCGGGACGTTCACCGTCGCTAGCCGCTTCCAACGCGCTCACCGTCGCGGCCGCGCGTACCCGGCATCCCCAGCTGCCCAGGAGCGCCTGCATGCCTTCGGTAATGGCCGGATCATCGTCCACCACCCACACGACGCACCCTTGCAAGGGATCGTCATCCCACTCGATGGACGTTCGCGACGGGACGGCGCTGTCCTCGCCGATGTCGGCATAGGGCACCAAAATGGAGAACAGAGAGCCGTGGCCCAGTCGAGAGGCCAACCGAACGGGGTGGCCCAGCATCGTGCTAATGCGATCCACGATGGCCAACCCCAACCCCAACCCGCGACTCTGGTTCGCCTGCGGCTGGCTGGCGCGGCGAAACTCCAAAAAAATCGCCTGACGCTGCGGTTCGGGGATACCCGGGCCGGTATCCCCAACCATGATCTCCAATCCGTCGGGGCGGCGGCGGCAACCTAACAGCAAGTGGCCATGTTCGGTGTAGCGCACCGCATTGCTGAGAAAATTACGCACAACCCGAGCCAGCAGCGCCAAGTCGGATTCCACCCACACCAGGGAGGGGACGTAGTGCAGGCTGAGCCCGCGAACCCCGGCCACTTGGCGGTACTCCTCAGCCAACGCATCCAGCAGCGTGTTGACGGCAAAGGGCGCTTTATCGGCGTGGAGCACTCCGGCGTCAAGACGGGAGATGTCCACCAGCGTTCCCAGCAGCCCTTCGACATCCTTCAGCGACCGGCCAATATGGCCGACCAGTGCTTGGGACGCTGTCGGCAGTGCATGGGCTTCCAGGGCGCTGGCGAACAGTCGAGCGGCGTTGAGCGGCTGAAGCAGATCATGACTGACTGCGGCCAGGAATTTGGTTTTCGACTCATTGGCCGCTTGGGCGTCGGCATGAGCGGCCAACAGCCGAGCGTTGACCTGACTCAACTCATCCAGCGTGCGGTGCAGCGCGTCGGTGCGCTCGCGCACCTGCTCGGCGAGCAGAACGGAGCGTTCGAACGCGGCGTAGGGCGCGCCGTTGGGAGCACCGCCAGCCTCCACCCGCTCCATGAGCGCCGTACACACGCTGCGCAAGCGCCGATTCTCTTCGCGCAGGGCTGCCACATCGTCGTCCCGTGGCGACGAATCAGAGAGCTGGAAGAGTGCCAAACGCCACCCCCGTAAAGGTTTGGTTCACATGCATGCCATGGTGCTGCTCGCCGTAGGTATTGAAACCGACCACCCTCGCCCGACGCAGCAGCGCGGAGGCTTGGTCGAGTTGATCCAGCGACTCCAGCGCCATGCGCCTTAAAAAGCAGTCGCAGCCAATGATGGCGGCAGGTTCGCCTAGACGGGCTTCTAGGCGCTGCAGCATACGGGCTAAATCGTCCAGCAGCGGCGTGGGCTGCATAGCGGTGAGCACGATGCCGTTCTCGACCGCGCAGTAGAAGCTTAGACTGCCGTCGTCATTGACCCGCTGAATCGAGCGAACGTAGTGCTGGCCGCCCAAGTGCACCGCCAGCGGGTGTCGGGCGAAGACCGCCGGTGCCAACGCCTCGACCGGACAGCCCACCAGAGCAGCATACAATTCGGCGGCGGGTACACCGTTGAGTTCAAGGACGCGGCGACGCTCCTGGTCCGCCCCGGTGACCACCAGCTTATGCTCGAGCGGCTCAAGATGGTGGGTAGAGAAGACGTCAAACGGCAGCCGAGTATTCATCATGACGACCACCGCCGCTCGGGTATGAAAGCGCCCGTTGGCATACACATGGGTGTGGGTGAGATGGTTATCGTCGCCTGCGGAACCTCCAAAGCTTGGAATACGCCCGAGTGCCGCATCCAGCGTTGCCAGTACCTGCTCCTCGCGGCTTGAAAGACCATCCAGCAGTGTCAGGGCAAAGCTGTGTTCGTTGACCAGAGCCACGGCTTGTCGACGGCAGCGCTCCAAGAGCGCATCGACCAGCGGCTGCGCGACGGGTAAATCGAAATGATCCAGGTCATCGATCAGCGCGGTTTCGACGGCAAAAAAGCGTCGATCGAAGGAGATGGCAACGATCGAACCACGGTCATAGCCATCGGGCGTTAGCTCGCCCGCCGTGGTGCAGCCGCTGACGGGCAGCTCACCAAATGCCTGACAGAGCGCATCAGCCAGCCGATCCAGCGGGTACTCAGCGCTGCAAAAAAACAGCACGAAACCGGCGTGCTCATGACACAACTCGGCCGCCAGCGCATGGGCAGCCACCTGCGGGTCGGCCTCACGGCTCGCAGCCGCGATCAGGCCACGGTTAGTGAAGCTGGTGATCACGACGCCATGTCTCCAGCGCAGCGTGAGTACGTGCCGCACAGTGGCGGAGCGCGTTGAAACAGGCGTCCAGCGACGCCAACGATGCCTCATCATGGGCAGCCATGGTTTCTAACCGTTTGGCCTGAACGGCAAGCAGCTCGGCACCTATGCTCACGGATTCCCCCCGTAACTGATGCGCCAGCCGCTGGACCTGATGCCAGTGTTTGCGATCGGGCTGGCTGCCGGGCGCAAAATAGCCCGCAAGCTGGGGGATGTAGTCGTTCACCTGCTGGTGGTAGAGCACCACCAGTTGGTTGACGCTGTCAGGGCCTAGCGAGCCAATGAGCGTTGCCAGTGTCGCCTCATTGAGCAGAGCCGCGTCATTCCCTTCCTGCGTGGACGCCAAGCGCGCGGGGGCGACGGGCGTCTGCGTGGGCGAGAGCTGCAGCGCCAACACGTTACCCAGGGCTAGCAGCGAGAGCGGCTTGGTGATGTAGTCATTCATGCCCGCAGCGAGACAGCGTCGACGATCATCCTCAGCGCCACCGGCGGTCATCGCCACGATGGGTACCTCGCTGCACCAGCCCCCCATCGCCCGCAATTGCTGCGTGACGGTGATGCCGTCGATATCCGGCAGTTGAATGTCCATGAAGATGAGATGCACCTGCTGACGCTGCACCATCGCCAGAGCGTCGCGGCCATTTTCTGCGCACACCACCTCGCAGCCCAACCGTGATAGTAGCCCCACCGCTACTTTGCGATTGACCGCGTTATCCTCTACCAAGAGCAGCGACGTGCCGCCAAAGTCCCGCGTAGGCTCGGCGGGCAGCGGTGTCGTGACAGGGGTCGCTTCGACGAGCGGCAGCTCACACCAGAAAGTACTGCCCTGGCCCGGCGTACTGTTAACGCCCAGCCGCCCCTGCATGGCTTCACTCAACCGCTTACAGATGGCCAAGCCCAAACCGGTGCCGCCATAGCGACGTGCAACGCTTTCATCCGCCTGCTGGAAGGGTTCGAAAAGCGTTTCTTGCTGTTCGCTATTGAGCCCGCAACCGGTATCGGTGATGTCGAACGAGAGATACTCGACGGTCGACGACACCCGAATCGAGACGCTGCCGTAGTCGGTGAACTTGATCGCATTGGCAATGAGGTTGAGCAGGATCTGCCGCAAACGCCCCGCGTCGATCATCACCCAGGCTGGCACCAGTGGGTCCACGTGCAGCGACAGCTGAAGCCCTTTTGCCTGCGCTCTGGGTTCAAAGAGCGCCATGACCCCTTCTACCAGCGGCTTAAGCGCGGTCGGCGACGTTTCCAGGGTCAAATGGCCGGCCTCGATTTTGGAGAAATCGAGAATCTCGTTGATCATCGCGAGTAGCTGGTTGGCACTCTCGTGAATGGTACGGGCGTAGTCTTCGACCTGGGCGGGACTGGCGGGCTCGCGCAGCAGCTCGCTCATCCCAATCACGCCGTTGAGCGGCGTGCGAATTTCATGGCTGACCATGGCCAGAAAGTCCGATTTCGCATGGTTGGCGGCTTGCGCCTGCTTTGCCGTCACCTGAAGCTGTTTACTGAGCTGCTCTTGCTCCCGTCGCGCTGCTGCGCTCTCGCGCATCTCACGCACCAGAAAGACAATGACCGTCAGCACGGCGAAGCTCATTCCAATCAGCAAAGAAATCAGTAATTTATACAGCGTACTCAGAAGCGCACGCTCTTCGGTGGCAGACTCCGCTAAATAGCCGTTGATCGTAATCACCAAGCGCTCGGTCAGTCGAGTCAGCGCCTGTAGCTCGGTCTCCAACGCCGTGACGGGCAGCCGAGCCATGGACTCGTGGGGTTCGAACATGGGGTCGAGGGTGTCGAGCTGCTGCTGAATGTGGTCCAGCAGTTCACTGGCGGCACTAATACTTTGCAACAGCGAGCTGACTTCCCCTTCGCGTAGCAGGGTGATACGGCTGTAGAGCAGCTCGAAGCGGAGATTGAGCTCGTCCTGGGCGGCCGGTGATAAAGGGCCTCGGGTCTCTGCCAGCAAATGGTTGAGCAGTTGCACGGCGTCACGATCGAGCTTGTAAACCACCCAGGCGGTATCTTCACGCAGGCTTTGCGTCAAGTTGTCCTGGCGCCAAGCCGATAAGCCAGCCACCACCAACGCCGCCGCAAACAGCAGCACGGTAATGATGGCAACCAGCTTGAGGCGACGCGGGTAGCGCAGCAGGCGGGGCGCCCGTGCGGCAGACTCACTAGTGGACATGGATGTGCATGACCTGCCACACGGCTCTGAAGCGCATACGCTCACTCAACAGCGCTTCGTCATGATCGAAGGGGTAAAGCACCCATAACGGGCCATATTCGCGGATGGGAATGGTCTGTCCGTCTCGCTCAAGGGCCAAAATCACGTCGTAGTCGTAAAAATCCTCGGTGGGAATCTCCGCTTCATAGCCATTCAACGCCGCCACGTTAATGGTATCGCCCTCTGCCCCGACGTGTTCGAGCAGCGTGCGCATCAGCGGTCCACGGTAGTGGCTCGTGCCTTCGGTCCACGGCGTACCGGTGGTGAACTCATGCTGAGGCAAAGCGCTCAACATGGCACGATCGAAATGGGCCTCGTCGTCGAAGTTGGCCGCTGTCACCTCTCCCTCTATCTTGAGAATCACCGGCCCACTAGGCGTTGCCAGTGTTCCCGTCTCTGCCGCGTCCGCTAGCCCCGTATGGGGAATGCTGAACGCCAGCATAGTCCACCCCAATAACAACGCTTTCACTACCGACTCCTCGTATCGTAGTGCCTGAGCGACGCGACGGCTGTCGCAAGCGCAAGGCAATAAAAAAGAGATGGCGTTAGGGTACGCCATCTCGATTCATTGGTCAGTTGAATGTCGACTTTTTTGGTAAGCGGAGCGTAACGCGAAGGTTGCCTTCGTTAGGTTTTGAGTTTTTCCACCGGCTCGAACCGTACCAGTTCTTCGTAGGCGTGCCAGCTCGCGTGGCCGAGAACGGGCAGTATGAGCGCCAAACCGATATAGAACGTCATGACGCCCACCAGTACGCAGCCCGTCAGGATGGCGGCCCATAGCAGCATGGGGCGGAAATTGCGGGCCACACAGCGCACGCTGGCTTCGATGCCCTCCATAAACGTGAGGTCTTGATCCATGAGCGTAGGAATGGCGACGACGCTGATGGCAAAAGCACCAAAGGCCAGAACGCCACCGGCAACGGTGCCGACGGCAAGCATGCTAAGCCCTTCGGGCGTTGTAACCAGCGCCGTGTAGAGCGTAGCTGGGCTGGGCACTTCGAATCCGAAAAAGAGCGCAAAGAGCAGTGTGGCGAGACGTATCCATGCCAAAAAGAAGATCATCATCATCACGCCCATCATGGCGAGCTGACCCGCATGCGGCCGCCAACTACCGAACGCGTCGCCCAAGTTAGGAACTCGCCCGCGCTCAAGCGCTAAGCTGATACCGTAGGAGCCCACCGCCACGAGCGGCCCGATGAACATGAAGCCAGCAATCATGGGCAGCAACCAGTGCCAGTAGCCCAAGGTGTAGGCCCCCAGCGTAATGGCGATACTCAACCCCACCCAGAACATGCCGTAGGACAAGCTGATGGCCGAGGCACGGCGAAAATCTTCGACGCCTGCAGCGAGCCAGGCTTTGGGCCTGTCCATGCCGACCTTGTTGATGATGATTTTAACGTTGGGCGCATCGGCTGATTGGCCGTGAGTTTTTGTTGTTACTGCATTCATGGCGTAACTCCTATGATTTACCCCAAATGGCTGTCACTGACCCAAGCACCAAGGTAAATAGCTACCATGTGTGTTGACACCATTAATCCAACGTTAATGGCTTAATGTTCTTTTAATGTAGCTGAGCCAGTGTCACGTGAAGGGCTTTCCCGCCACTCAGTACAAAAAATCCTCCTCTGGCGCACTTAACGACAATTAATTCGATGCGTTAGCGTGTCGTGATATTCACGACAAAAAAAAGCTCCAGGCCAATGGCCCGGAGCTTCGTGGGGTAGACGGCGTTCAGCGCACGATCATCACCGATATCTTGGCATGATGAACGACATGCTCCGCATTGGGGCCAAGCACGTAATCGACGAACTTACGTTTGGTGTGCGACGCCATCACGATCAGGTCGGCATCGATTTTCTTGCCGACTTTGATAATGGCCTCCCAAGGCGAGCCATCGACGATCACACTTTGGGTCTTGATCCCTTCCGGCACCTGCTCTTGAATGAACTTGTGCTGCGCCTCTTTCATGGCCACATGCGCTTTTTCAGAGAAGTTTTTCGGAAAATAAGCGCCCACCATGGGCATTTTGAATTCCGGCAGTACCGTCACCACGTGTAGCGATGCCCCAAAGGTTTGGCACAGGGTCACCGCCGTAGGCAGCGCTTTCTTCCATGACGCTTCTTCGTTCAAGTCCACGGGCAGTAGCACTTTATGGTACATGGCAACCTCCTTAGGCAGCGGCCACTTCGTTGGACTGCTCTTGACGCCGACGGCGGCGCTGCATCACTACGACCAAGCCAAAGATGCCCAGTGCAGGCAGCCACATCCACTCTTTGGTCCAGCGATCCACCGGGGCCAACACTTCGAGGATCTCTTGGTCGAAATCGAAGCCCAATTCGGCTGCTTGGCTACCAAACTCGACGAAATCGACCAGCGTTTGGTCACCGTCTTCGTAAAGCTCGATGCCCAGGTTCGCCATGCGCTCTTCCCCCGTGTCACCGCGCGGTACGGGAACGAGGACATAGGTGGTCATGGGCGCACCGAAATCGTCCTCACCGGCAATTTGCACGCGCAGGTTGCTTCCATCATCGACTCGGCCTAGTGCCTCAGCGAACTGAGCAGGCGGCACCGACTCGTAGGGGTCGTGGATCTTGTCCATCCAGAAGCCGGGACGGAACAGCGTAAAGGCAACCAGCAGCAGCAGCAGCGACTCGTACCAACGGTTACGGGTGAGCATGTAACCTTGGGTGCCCGCGGCGAAGATCAACATGGCGATAGTCGCGACGATGAACACCAAAATGCCCTGCACCACCGTGACATCGATCAACAGCAAATCCGTGTTGAAGATGAAAAGGAACGGCAAGGCAGCGGTACGCAGGCTGTAATAGAACGCCTGGAAGCCGGTGCGCAGTGGATCGCCTCCTGACACGGCCGCCGCCGCAAAGGAGGCCAGGCCTACGGGCGGTGTGACATCCGCCATGATGCCGAAGTAGAACACGAACAGGTGAACGGCAATCAGCGGGACGATCAGGCCGTTTTGCTGACCCAGCAGCACGATCACCGGGGCCATCAGCGCCGACACCACGATGTAGTTCGCCGTCGTCGGCAAGCCCATGCCCAGGATCAGACTTAGCAGGGCCGTCAGCAGCAGAATCATCATCAGGTTGCCGCCGGAGAGAATCTCGACGACGTCCGCCAGTACCAAGCCTACGCCGGTTTGCGATACCGCACCCACCACGATACCGGCAGTGGCCGTCGCGATACCGATACCGATCATGTTGCGCGCGCCGGTGACCAGGCCATCCCACAGGTCTTTAAAGCCTTCTTTGATATCGGCGGCCATCTGGCTGCGACCGCGGAAGATCGCAATGATCGGACGCTGAGTGACCATGATGAAGATCATGAACATGGTGGCCCAGAACGCGGACAGTCCAGGCGACAGACGCTCGACCATCAAGCACCACACCAGTACCACAACCGGCAGAATGTAGTGCAGGCCGACCATGACCGTCGGGCGGGTTTGCGGCAGTGTCACGACTTCGGAGTTGGGATCGTCCATCTCCAGCTCGGGGTAGTTGGCTCCCACTTTTAGCAGCGCCACATAGACGATCGCTAGACCGACGGAGACGACCCAAGGAGTCGCTTCACCCAGCACGGGTTTTAGCCAACCCAGGCCATAGTAAACGGCAATCGAGAGCCCCATGAGCAGCAATAAGCCGGTCATGAAACCAATCACTTTATTTAGTAGAGGACGCGCCGGGTTGCTGGACGGCAGGCCTTTCATATTGGCCTTGAGCGCTTCCAAGTGAACGATGTAGATCAGCGCGATATAGGAGATCAGCGCTGGCAAGAAGGCGTGTTTGATCACGTCGACGTAGGGAATACCGACGTACTCTACCATCAAGAACGCCGCTGCCCCCATGACGGGTGGCATGATCTGGCCGTTCACCGAGGAGGAGACTTCCACCGCGCCCGCTTTCTCAGCGCTAAAGCCGACTCGCTTCATCATCGGAATCGTAAAGGTACCGGTCGTCACGGTATTGGCAATCGACGACCCCGAGATCAAGCCGGTCATACCAGACGCCACCACCGCCGCTTTGGCCGGGCCGCCTTTGAAGTGGCCAAGCAGCGAGAAGGCCACTTTGATGAAATAGTTACCGGCACCCGCTTTATCCAACAATGCCCCGAACAACACAAACAGGAACACGAAGCTCGTCGAAACCCCCAGCGCAATACCGAACACGCCTTGGGTGCCCAGCCACTGGTGGTTGATCAAACCGCCCAGACTCACACCACGGTGAGCCAAAATGCCCGGCATGTAAGGGCCAAACAAGGAGTACGCAATAAACACCGCTGCCACGACCATCAGAGGCGGCCCCAGTGCACGACGGGTGGCTTCTAACAACATCAATATGCCAACGACGCCCACGACGATATCCTGGGTAATCGGCAACCCAGGCCGCTGGGCCAAATCGGCATAGAAAATGAATAGGTAGGCGCCGCAAAACGCCGCTACCGCTGCCAGGACCCAGTCGGCCAGCGGCACACGATCACGGGGCGAACGCTTGAAGGCGGGGTACGCCATGAAGGCTAAAAAGAGCGCAAACGCCAAATGAATCGAGCGCGCTTCCGTGGCGCTAAACACGCCAAAGCCAACGATATAGGGAAGTGGCGATGCAATCCATAGCTGAAACAGCGACCAGATGGCTGCAATACTCACGAGCAGCTTTCCAGGTACGCCTAGGGGTTTCCGTGCCCCTGTATCGCTGGAAGCGACCATATCCTCCAGGTCGTTCTCAGCGGCTGCCGAAGGGTGTTTGTCATCACGCATACGCTTGCCCTGCCTAATGGTCAGCGCTGACAATCAGCGCTCTCAACAAGAAGCGCGGACACCCAAGGTGCCCGCGCTTTGCAACTCAAAGCGACGCTACTCACCTTCCGTCAATAGCGTCACTCTTTTTACGACTTATTCGATCCAGCCACGCTCACGGTAGTAACGCGCTGCGCCATCGTGCAGCGGCGCGGTCAAGCCGTCAGAGATCATGTCTTCTTCGTTCAGGTTCTCGAACGCCGGGTGCAGACGCTTGAAGCGATCGAAGTTTTCGAAGACGGCTTTCACCGTTTCATAAACGATGTCTTCATCAACAGCGGTGGAAGAAACGAAGGTTGCCGCCACACCGAAAGTTTCGACGTCTTCGTCGTTACCACGGTAGAGGCCACCCGGAATCACGGAACGAGTGTAATAGGGGTACTCTTCGATCAGGCCGTCGATCTCTTCACCGGTGACGGAGACCAGACGCGCGTCGATGGTGGTGGTCGCTTCTTGGATAGAGCCATTCGGGTGGCCTACCACGTACACCATGGCATCGATGTTGTTGTCAGACAGGGCAGCCGCCTGCTCGGCAGCATCTAGCTGCGACGCCAGGGCGAAGGTATCTTCGTCCCAACCGAACGCATCCATGACGACATCCATGGTGTTACGCTGGCCAGAACCAGGGTTACCGATGTTGACGCGCTTGCCAGGGAAATCGCTGATGTTCTCGATACCGGAATCCGCGCGGGCCACCACGGTCAGCGGCTCGCCGTGCATGGTGAAGACGGCACGCATGTCTTCCCAAGCGCCCTCTTCTTCGAAGTTGGCTTCACCGTGGTAAGCACGGTACTGAACGTCGGACTGTACAACGCCCATGTCCAGCTCGCCGCTCTTCATGCCATTGACGTTCGCCACGGAGCCACCGGTGGACGGGGCGTTACAGCGGATGTTGTGCTCATCGCTGCCACGGTTGACCATGCGGCATACCGACTGGCCAACGACATAGTAAACACCGGTTTGGCCGCCGGTACCGATCGTGATGTAGCGCTCCTGGGCAACGGCCGGAGAGGCAAAGGTTGCCGCAGCAATGAACGCGCCTGAGAAGGCCGCGGTAGAAAATACATGGCGTTTCATGAACACACCTCTTTATCTTGATGTTGTGAGCGTTATGCGCTTTGAAGCCACCTGCAGAACGGTTCCCTTCAGGTGTTTCGGTTCCAAAACGTTGTCAAGACAGTCTGTTATCAACCTCGGCATTTAGTGCCGACTGTTCCTACTTTAGCGAAAAAAAAGCTAATTGGCGAAGCGCGATGCAATTTAGCGTGTCGTGCAGTGCAGCATTCACACCCGATGTTTCACGATTTCCATCGGCGGGCAATGCCACCATCGACATAGCTGGCAAAACGAAACGGGCAGCCCGCTTAGGCCGCATCACACTTACCATAGGCACGCTTGGCACTCTTCGTTAGTTTAGCGGCCTGTAACGTTTAGTAAGCGTTAAACATCCTGACAGGCATATGCCTGTTCGGCATGGGCTATCACCCATCGTTTATCCGAGGCTCACACGTTATAACCCAGCACCGTGGGAAGCCATAGCGCAATGCCTGGAAAGATCGCCACGAGCGCCAGTGCACCACCCATCGCCACCACGAAGAGTAGCGCCCACCCAAGGGTATGTTCCAAACGAATCTTGGCGACTTCCGTCGTGACCATCAGATTCACCGCCACCGGCGGGGTAAACTGACCGATCGCAATGTTCATGGCCAGCAAAATACCGAACCACACCGGGTTCCACTCGAAATGCTGCATCACCGGAATCAGAATCGGCATCATGATCAGGTAAATGGAAATCGCGTCTAGCAGCATGCCTGCCACCAGCACCGCTAACATGACGAGGACCAGCAGTAGCACTCCATTGTCGGTCAAGCCAATGATCCACTCCGCCAAATGACGGAAGGTGCCCAGCATGGTGCCTGCCCAGGCAAAGATACCTGCCAGCGCAATGATCAGCATGACCACGCCCGAGATGATTGCGGCCTCCCCTAGCAGCTCCCATACATCGCGTAGCGTGAGTTCTCGCGTCAAGAACAAGCCCACTACCGCTCCGTAGGCAACGGCGACCACGGCGGCTTCCGTGGGGGTAAAGAGGCCTGAACGCAGCCCTCCTAAAATCAGCACCGGCGCAAACAACGCAGGCAGCGCTTCACGGAAGGTGCCTCGTACCGTCAGCCTTTCAGCTCCCTCTACCGGTGCTCCCTCCCAGCCATAGCGTTTGGCGACCAACATGGCCGGCACCAGCAGCGCCAAACCTGCCAACACACCTGGAAACAACCCCGCCGCAAACAGCGCGCGAAGATCGACACCCGGTACCACGATCGAGTAGAGAATCAGTGCAACCGAGGGAGGAATCAAAATCGCCGTCGAGGCCGAAGCCGCGATCAGCGTGGCAGAGAACGGCTTGGGGTAGCCTGCCTTGGTCATGCTGGGTAGCATCACCATGGCCACGGCGGCGGCATCGGCGGGGCCCGAGCCGCTCATGCCGCCCATGATCATACATACTAACACCGCAACCAGCGCCAGCCCGCCGTGCCGTGGCCCAATCAATGCCTGAGCAAAGCGCACCAAACGCAGCGCTACGCCTGCCCGCTCGAAAATCAACCCGGTGAGAATAAACAGCGGAATGGCAATCAAGGGGTACTTGGCGATGCTGTTATAGGTATTGGTACCCAGGGTGGCGAGCATGTCTGGCGATAGACCCAGCACGATGCCCACCGCCCCCGAAAGCGCCAAGGAGAACGCTACCGGCACGCCGGCTATCAGCAGTCCGGCAAAGGCTAGAATCATCCAAATATCAGGCGTCACTGTTTATCTCCCCCGCCAATCGGTCACGGGTTTGCTGCACCAAGCGCCACAGCATGGCCGCAGATAATACGGGCAGCCATACCAAGTACCACCACTGCGGCAGCCCCAAGCCCGGCGACAGTGACTCCCACTGATACTCCTGCCATGCCAGCTTGCCGCCGTACCAAGTAATTAAACCCAATACGATCAGGCCACACAGGGCTTGAAAAAGAATCAGCGCGCCTCGCCACCGTGGCGGCAAGGCGCGCTCTAAAAAGCCAATGCGGATATGCCGGTCGCGACGCAAAGCAACCGACGCACCGGCGAAGGTCAACACGACCAATAGGAAAACGGAAAACTCTTCGGTAAACGAAAACGAGCCGCCTGTTAGGTAGCGGGTCACCACATTGCCCAGGCTAATCAACGCAATGACAATCAGCGCGAGCGCGCCGAGCCAGCGCTCGGCGCGCGCATCGGGGAAGCCTTTCATGGCAGCCTCACATCAGCAAGCTGCCGCCCTTGGCGGGCGGCAGTGAAAACACACGAACATCAATGGGCGTCGATAGCGGTTTGAGCGGCCTCGACCAGCTCTTCACCGATACGTGGGGCCCATTTTTCGTAGACGGATTGAGTGGCTTCCACGAACGCTTGATACTGCTCATCGGTGAGTTCGGTGACGGTCACTCCGCGCTCTTGGATCGCGGCCAAACGCTCGCTCTCCTGCTCACGGGTCATGGCAATTTCCCAGGCACCCGCCTCTTGGGCCGTTTCGCGCAGCATCGCTTGCTGCTCGTCACTCAACGACTGCCAGACCTGCTGGTTAACGGCAAAAATCAGCGGATCGTTCATGTAGTTCCATAGGGTCAAATGCTCCTGGCCTACTTGATCGATACGTGCCACGTCAAAGACCGACAGCGGGTTTTCCTGGCCATCGACCGCGCCCGTGGTGAGAGCGGGTTGGGCGTCGGTCCAGCTCATCTGCGTAGGGTCAGCGCCTAAGGCGGAGAACGTATCCTGGAACAGCGGTGAGCCCACTACGCGGATCTTCAAGCCGTCCAGATCCTCCGGCTGGCTGATCGGGCCGTGGGAGTTGGATACTTGACGAAAGCCGTTTTCACCCCAGGCCAGCGGAATAACGTCACGAGACTCGATCGCCTCGAACACCAGAGACCCCGCCTCACCACCCGTCACGGCATCGACGGCGGCCTCATCAGGAATAAAGAATGGTAAAGAGAACAGGTTCAGTTCCGGCACTTGGGGCGACCAGTTGATGGTGGACCCCACCGCGGCATCAATCAGGCCAGAACGCATGGCGGAAAACTCGCGGGTTTGGTCACCCGACACCAGCTGAGAGTTAGGGTAAACCCGCAGGGTGAGTTCACCACCACTGCGCTCTTCTACCAATTCCGCCCACTTCTCGGCGGCTTGGCCCCAAGGAAAGGCTTCTGAAAGCACGGTAGAGACCGAGAGTTCGCGCGCTTGCGCAGAAAACGCAGCCGAGAGCAGTGCAGCGCCAGCCAAGCCAGCGGTGAAACGAGCCATAGAGCGTGTCAGCGTCATTATTATCGATCCTTTTTTATCGGTTCTTATAAGGTGCCTGGCTTTTCAAAACCATCGGCACACCGCCCATTGTAGGCCGTTAGCAAGCGAAAGGAAGACGCCTAAGGTCGGCATTGAGCAGTGCTGTTACGCGTCACCAGGGCATGGGGCAGAGTCACGTTATCAACGCGCTTTCCTTCCAGCACATCGATCAGCATGTCTACCGCTGTCCGCCCAAACGCTTCAGCCGGTTGTGCAATGGTCGTCAACGGGGGGTCACTGTAGTAAGCAAAGGCGATATCATCGAAGCCCGCGACCGAGATATCGTGGGGTACGCGCAGTCCAGCTTCTTTGATGCGACTAATGGCACCAATCGCCATTTCGTCGCTCTCACAAAATATAGCGGTGGGTCGCTCTTTCAAGGCGACCAACGCATCGGCTGCCTGATATCCCGATGAGGGGGTGAAGTCACCAGGACACAGTAAGCGTTCGTCCAGTGCAATACCTGCTGCCGCCAGGGCGTCTTGGTACCCTTGTTGCCGATCGCGCGTCAACGGACTTCGGCGCGGGCCTTTGATCATGCCAATACGTCGATGGCCAAGGGCAATGAGATGCTCCGTCAGCTCCCGTGCAGCCCCTCGATTGTCCAACTGCACGGTGGGGCATGGCGCATTATCCAATACCTCACAGGCATTGATCATGGGCAAAGGCGTGCCGGATGGGAACGCATTCTCAGCAAAAGGGTTGAACGCTCGCAATTGGATGACCCCATCGGCCTGACGCGTACTGACCAAGCTCGCGTAATGGGTCTCCATGGTTTCATTACCGAGCGTATTACATAGCAACACACCATAGCCGCGCTCCTGGGCAGCTTCTTGAATACCGCTGATCACCCGCGCGAAAAACGTATTCGCAATGGTGGGCACGAGCACGACGAGATTGTGAGTGCGTTGAGAGCGAAACTGTACTGCCATCAAGTTCGGTTTGTAGCCTGCCTGCTCCACCGCCTTGAGCACCTTTTCACGCGTGGAGGGAGAAACGATATCGGGCGATTTCAAGGCGCGCGACACCGTCGCCACCGACACCCCCGCCAAATCGGCGACCTTGCGTATATTGGTCATAGCCTCCCTTATCACTTGCCCATCGTCGCCTGCAGGTGCTTATGCGACGTTTCATGCGTCAGCTTACCGTATCCCGTCTTTAAACTCAGCGCGCTATTTACCCGTTACGAATAGACCTTTGTCGCATTGACGTCACTCGTTGTGAAACCTAATTTCAACTTAATGTAACCGGTTACATCAATAAAGATCCGTCAATGGCATGCGCTTGATCAGCCCAATGCATGCAGCAAAAAAAAGGAGGACTATATGTCCCACCCTACGTCATCACGTATCCGCTTAGGCATGGTAGGTGGTGGACAAGGCGCATTCATCGGTCAGGTTCATCGCCTAGCCGCTCGGCTTGATGATACCTGTGAACTGGTATGTGGCGCATTCAGTCGCTCAAAAGAGAACAACCGTCTTACCGGCGAGCAGTGCTACCTCCCCTCCCAACGGGTTTACGACGACTGGGAGCAGCTCTTAGAAAGCGAAAGCCAGCTGCCCGAATCACAGCGG
Organism: Halomonas meridiana; assembly: GCF_009846525.1. Taxonomy (NCBI): domain Bacteria; kingdom Pseudomonadati; phylum Pseudomonadota; class Gammaproteobacteria; order Oceanospirillales; family Halomonadaceae; genus Vreelandella; species Vreelandella aquamarina. The sequence goes on from NZ_CP024621.1 coordinate 3,059,237, forward strand.
ATGCAGCTCTTGGTCATTGTCACTCCCAATCATCTGCATGTCCCCATTGCCGAGGCGGCAATGCGTAAAGGCTTTCATGTGTTTTGCGAAAAGCCGGCGGCAGTGTCGCTCTCTCAAGCGCAGCGTTTGGCCGTCAGTTGGCAGGCCAGCGGTTGCCTCTATGGCTTAGCGCATACCTACCTTGGCTATCCCATGGTATGGCAAGCGCGAGAAATGGTGAGAGACGGTCAGCTTGGCCAACTTCGCAAAATACACGTGGAATACCCGCAGGGCTGGTTAAGCGAGAGTCTGGAGCAACAAGGAAATAAGCAGGCGGCTTGGCGAACCGATCCACAGCTCGCGGGTATCAGTGGCTGCATGGCCGACATTGGCACCCATGCTTTCGGACTCGTCGAGTTCATCTCAGGTCACCACGTCAGTGAACTCTGCGCTTCGCTGAACAGCCACGCAGAGGGTCGTTCACTGGATGACGATGGTGATGTCTTGTTGCGCACAGCGCAGGGCGCTAGCGGGACTCTCATTGCCAGTCAAGTATGCCGCGGCGAGGAGAACGCACTCAAGATACGCCTTTACGGCGACCAAGGAGCGCTTGAGTGGCACCAAATGGAGCCTAACTCACTTCTTTATCGCCCCTCGCAGGCTCCGATGCGAACGCTTCGTGCCGGCATCGACCAGCCCGACCTTTTTCCCAGTGTCATGCAGCGTTTACGCCTTCCTGGAGGCCATCCAGAGGGCTATTTGGAAGCACTTGGCAATCTGTACCGGGACTTCGCCACCGCCATCCAGCAGGGCAAGCAAGGAAGCGTAGAGGGTGTGCCTGGCATGGCCTCGGGGCTACGAGGAATGGCATTTATCGACGCCGTCACGACCAGTCAACAAAGCGACCAGAAATGGACACCTCTCCCCGATACACATCCACAAGGAGCTTGATCATGCCCAACCAGTCTACAGGCCTGCGAGGACCCGCTATTTTTCTGGCCCAGTTCATCGGTGAAGAGGCACCCTTCAATACCCTAGAGGGCATCGCTCGCTGGGCGGCCGAGAAAGGCTATCGTGCCATTCAGCTACCCACGATCGATGACCGCTTTATCGACTTGCGCAAAGCAGCAGAGAGCCAAGCGTATTGTGATGAATTAAACGCCCTCTGCGAGAACGCGGGAGTCGTGATCAGCGAGCTGTCGACCCACCTTCAGGGACAGCTGGTCGCCGTGCATCCCGCCTTCAACGATGTATTCGATGACTTCGCGCCAAAAGAGCTACACGGTCAGCCGCAGGCACGCACCGAGTGGGCCATCGAACAACTCATGCTGGCAGCCAAAGCCAGCCAGCGGCTTGGCTTGACGGCACACGCGACGTTCTCCGGCGCTCTGCTGTGGCCGTTTGTCTACCCTTGGCCCCAACGCCCCGCCGGGTTAATCGAAGAGGGGTTCAACGAACTCGCCCGACGCTGGACACCTATCCTCGATGCTTTCGACCAAGCAGGCGTGGATCTCTGCTTTGAGATTCACCCCGGCGAAGATCTGCACGATGGTGCTTCCTTCGAGCGTTTTCTGGCGGCCGTCGACCACCACCGCCGAGCCAAAATTCTCTATGACCCTAGCCATTTGCTGTTACAGCAGCTCGACTATCTCGGGTTTATCGATCAGTACCATGAACGTATCGGCATGTTTCACGTTAAAGATGCCGAATTCACTCCCAATGCGCGCAGCGGCGTGTATGGCGGCTATCAGGATTGGATGGAGCGACCAGGTCGCTTCCGTTCATTAGGCGATGGTCAGATCGATTTCAGCGCTGTTTTTAGCCGATTAACGCAATACGGGTTCGATGGCTGGGCAGTGCTGGAGTGGGAGTGCTGCCTCAAGGATGCGGAGCAGGGTGCCACAGAGGGAGCGCCTTTTATCGAAGCGCATCTGATTCAGCCCGCCGGTCACGCTTTCGATGATTTTGCCAGCGTAAGCAGCAGTCGCTCGCGCAATCGTCGAATCCTCGGCCTTTCCTCAACGGCCGATTAACGGCCTTTCTCAAGGCGCATACAACGACAACAAAGGACGACGTCATGGCCATGATACGTACACGACTCAGCATCATGATGTTTTTGCAGTTTTTTATCTGGGGCGGCTGGTTCGTCACCCTAGGCACTTTTTTGGCAAATAATCTCAATGCCAGCGGCGGCCAAATTGGTATGGCCTTCTCAACCCAATCCTGGGGGGCCATCATCGCGCCCTTCATCATTGGCTTGATTGCCGATCGCTACTTCAACGCCGAGCGAATATTGGGCGTGTTGCATCTCTTGGGTGCAGGGCTCATGTATGGCCTGTATATCGCCAGCGACTTCAGCACGTTTTACCCCTTGGTACTGATGTATATGATTCTTTATATGCCTACACTCGCCCTGGTCAACTCGGTCTCTTTTCGCCAGATGAGCGACCCAGGCCAAGAGTTTGCCAAAATTCGCGTATGGGGAACGATCGGTTGGATTATGGCAGGCCTGGGAATTAGCTACCTCTTTGCCTGGGACTCTTCCCAAGGCATTGCGGACGGCATGCTGAGGAACACCTTTTTGATGTGCGCTATCGCGTCATTAGCACTTGGCTTGTATAGCTTTAGCCTTCCCGCGACACCACCTAAAGCAAACGGCCCAGTCGGCTTAAAAGAAGTCCTGGGGTTGGATGCGCTGGCCCTGCTTAAAGACCGTAATTACGCCATCTTCTTCATTGCCTCTATTTTAATCTGTATTCCGCTTGCGTTTTATTACCAAAACGCCAATCCATTTCTGGCTGAGATCGGTGTTGCTAACCCGACCGGTAAAATGACGCTAGGACAAGTATCCGAAGTCCTGTTCATGCTGCTGCTGCCCGTCTTTATCCATCGCTTTGGCATTAAGAAAACGCTACTGATCGGCATGCTGGCCTGGGCGCTACGCTACGCGCTGTTTGCCTTTGGCAACGCCGATGAGATGGTGTGGATGCTCTTGATCGGGATTGCTTTACACGGCGTATGTTATGACTTTTTCTTTGTGACCGGCCAAATTTACACTGATGCTCGAGCGGGAGAGAAATTCAAAAGCTCTGCCCAAGGCATGATCACACTGGCTACTTACGGCGTGGGCATGCTGATAGGCTTCTGGGTCGCCGGTCAAATCACCGATCACTTCTCCACTAATGGCGTGCACGACTGGCAAGGCATCTGGATATTCCCAGCGATCTTCGCTATCGCGGTATTGGCGCTCTTCTTCCTTACCTTTAAAAACGAGAAAAACGTAGCGACGGCACCCAGCTTGCAAGGAAGTTAAACGTTGGCATTACCGGGCGCTGTCTCGGCGCCCGGTAGTGGGTGGGTAATCGTGGTCAATGATGTTGGATAAACGACGCTTACATCGATAGATTAGCAATACTAAGATCCAAAAAGCCCCGCCCGTCAGTGCTCAATTGCAAAAACGGGCGGGGCTTTTTAGCTAACGCAAGAAGTGCTGACTTATAGCTCCCTCACCCAGATATTGCGAAAACTGACGTCCGCATCGTGATCTTGCAGATAGATAGGCGCGCAGTCATGAGCGTCTTCGTAGCTGGGCTCTCCTATCCACTCGGTGGTGCCTTGCACTTCAACATGGTGCTGAACCACGACACCGTTATGTAGCACGGTGACATAGGCAGGTGACTCCAGCGTCCCTGTCTCGTCGAAACGTGGCGCAGTATAGAGAATGTTGTAACGCTGCCATTCACCAGGCGGGCGAGAGGCATTGACCAGAGGAATGTACTGCTTGTAGATGGACGCTGCCTGGCCGTTGGGATAGGTTGGATTATCGTAGGAGTCCAAGATCTGGACTTCATACCGTTCTTGCAAAAAGACGCCGCTATTGCCACGGTCCTGGCCCTCCATGTCTGCCATATCGGCTGGCGCTCGCCACTCCAAGTAAAGCTGCACATCACAGAAGTCCTGGCGCGTGCGTATCCCTCCTGCGCCCCGCTTGACGGTCATGACGCCGTCCATCACGTGCCACTCGACCTGCCCGCCCTCCTCGGCCTCCCAGGCATCTACATCGTCACCATCGAATAGTACGATGGCATCAGACGGTACGCCATTCTCAGGCACCGACACCGCGCGGGGTACGGGCGTCCACACTTCGGTGTTGGCGGCTTGCTGTTCGGGGGTTAGCGCCTCTTGCGAGGCGCTTTCCTTTGCTACGCTATCGGATGCCATGGCGAAGGCCAGCACACAGAGGGCGGGGGCATACCCTTGTGAACGGTGGCGTTGCTTTAGCTGCGGGATATCTCGAAAGCTCATGAATGCTCTCCTTCTTTATTAGGTGGCCCAAGCAGGTTCGCCCTGATAGGTCGCGCAGCCGTCGTAGCGGCCGGGCACGGCTTCATAGCGCAGGACCTCCGTCGCGCCCACTTCTGAGGTGAAGAAGCCAAACAGCGTCAACTGTTTCATCATGGTGAAATAGTGCGGAAGCGAAGCCTCACTATCCGGGTGGTCAAGGGATGACTGGGTATCTGCCGTTTGATTTTGAGCGGTCTGCGTCTCTGCCGTCAGCGCCTCAGCAGGCGTCGGCTGCTCTCTGCGCGGCTGGCGTTGGGCGTGTGCCTTTGCTTCGCGGTCCAATTCAGTAATGAGCGCTAACCGCTGATCGCTGCTTAACGCCATGAAATCACGTTCGTAAGCCGCCCGGCTGCGCGCCTCAAGCTGCGCCAAACCAAAATAGAACACCTCTCTTTCCGAAGGCGTATAACAATCACTCACGAACAGCGCCATGAACTCACCCACGCCAGCGTCTTTGGCGCCAGGAGTCTCGGTTCTCGGTAGGATCGTCTCGGCCAGCTCGCTCATTCGTTCCACATCACGGCTGCTAAAGAGGTGACGGGTGCGGCCTGTATCGCTAAAGGCTAAGAGAGACTTGCCACCGATCATGGCGGTCCCCGTCGTCAAAGCGATCATTTTGAGTAGTTCGCGACGATTCATGACAAATTCCCCCGCTTCAGTTCTTCCACTGCGTAGTCCACCGCGCGAGCGGTCAGTGCCATGTAGGTGAGCGAAGGGTTCACGCAGGAGGAGGACGTCATGCAGGCGCCATCGGTGACGAACACATTCGGCGCATCCCATACCTGGTTATGGCGATTGAGTACGGAGGTTGTCGGATCACGGCCCATACGCGCCGTGCCCATCTCATGAATCCCCATGCCCGGCGCATAATCGCCTACGTCACCTTTGACGTTCTTCACGCCTGCGGCCTCGAGCAAATCGATAGCATCCTGGACCATGTCACGACGCATCGCGTGCTCGTTCTGCTTGAGTTCAACGTTGATCGACAGGACCGGTAGCCCCCACTGGTCGCGGACGCTATGATTCAGCGCGATACGATTATCGTGATCAGGTAGCATTTCGCCGAAGCCCGTCATGCCGATCGTCCAACCACCTGGCTGGCTCAGCGCTTGCTTCAAATCAGCGCCAATATTGAGTTCCGCAATTTCGCGATCCCAGCCTTGGCGGCTGGCAGCACCTTGATACCCAAATCCGCGTACGTAGCTTCGCTGCTCATCGCCGACGTTGCGAAAGCGAGGAATGTAAAAGCCTGCGGGGCGGCGTCCAAAGTAGTATTTGTCGAGATAACCTTCCACGTCGCCACTAGCACCGCAGCGAAAATGGTGATCCATGACGTTATGCCCCAGTTCACCACTGCTACTTCCCAAGCCACCTTCCCAAACATCGGTGGCAGAGTTCATCAAAATCCAGGTGGTGTTAAAGGTCGACGCGTTGAGGAACACCACATCGGCGGTGTACTCGTGAACGTCATGCGTTTCTGCATCGATCACTTCGACGCCTCGGGCACGCTGGCGAGCCTTGTCGTAAAGTACTTGGCTGACAATAGAGAAAGGTCGCAGCGTCAAATTTCCCGTGGCCACCGCAGCGGGAAGCGTAGCGGACTGAGTGCTGAAATAGGCACCGTAAGGACAGCCTAGCCAACATTTATTGCGATACTGGCAGTTGACGCGATTTTGCTCCGGCTTTGGCTGAGTAATATTGGCGACTCGACTGTGAATAAGGTGCCGCTGCCCGCCGAACGTGCTTTCTATCCGTTTGGCGACCTCCTGCTCGACACAGTTCAGAGGAATGGGAGGCAAAAACTCACCATCGGGGAGAATATCCAACCCTTCGCGGGTACCGGAAATGCCGGCAAATCGCTCTACGTAGTCGTACCAAGGCGCGAGATCTTCATAACGAATCGGCCAGTCGATCGCGATACCCTCACGCTGGTTAGCCTCAAAATCCATCGGACTAAACCGGTAGCTTTGTCGCCCCCATAAGAGTGAGCGACCACCCACATGGTAGCCACGAAACCAATCGAAGCGCTTCTCCTCTACGTAGGGGTTGGCCTGTTCATCGGCCCACATTCCCAAGGTAGCTTCATTGAGTGGGTAGTCGCGCTTGAGCACCGGGTACTTAGCAATCATCTCTTGAGTGGGTTCGTTGCGGTGGGGGTAGTCCCAAGCCTCTTTGTGGGCATTATGGTAATCCTTCACATGCTCGATATTCCGCCCACGTTCGAGCAGTAAGACTTTCAAGCCTTTCTCGGTTAGCTCTTTAGCGGCCCAGCCGCCACTAATACCTGAGCCAACCACGATGGCATCGTAGTGATTATCTGACATGGTCATCTTCCTTGTTGTGTTGTTGTTCGATGCGAATCACACATCGCAGAGTTCAATCGCCGCCCGCAGTGATTCGATGCTTTCCTCTTGGCTAGCGCGGTCAGGGATAAACTCTTGGGCGATATAGCCGTTGAAGCCGGTATCTCGGATCGCTCGGCAAATCGCGGGATAGTTGAGCTCTTGGGTGGCATCTATTTCGTGACGCCCAGGCACACCGGCAGTGTGGTAATGGCCGAAAAAACGATGGTGATCACGGATAGTGCGGATGACATCGCCCTCACTGATTTGCATGTGGTAGATGTCATAGAGCAGTTTGAAGTTGGGCGAACCAAGCCGACGACTCAGCTCGATGCCCCATGTCGAGTTGTCGCAAAGGTAATCAGGGTGGTCGATTTTGCTATTGAACAGCTCCATCTGTAGCACCACGCCTTTTGCTTCTGCCTGGGCAAGAATTTGCTTGAGCCCCGCTTCGGCATTTTGCAATCCCTGCTCAGGGTCCATGCCTCGCGCATTGCCGCTAAAGCAGATGAGGTTGGTATAGCCAGCTTGGCTAACCAGATCGATATATTGACGGTATCGCTCGATCAGTGCCGAATGGAAGCGTGTATCGCCCCAGCCATCTTCCAGGCTCAACTCAGCGCCATGACACATCGAGGCGTCGAGTCCATAGCGCTTAAGGATTGGCCACTCTTCTGGCCCAACGAGGTCAATCGCTTTAATACCCAATTCGGTTGAAAGCTGACAGAGCCCCTCAAGAGGCAAAAAGTCGAATGTCCAACGCGCGACCGAGTGATGAATATTGCCCTTCAATACTCGTCTTTGGTGAGATGTATCATCGGCTAACGACCGCGCCCCTAGGTAAGGCAAAGCCGTCAAGCCAAGCGCACCGGTCATGCTGTGACGCAGCAGGCTGCGTCGATCAAGAGAATAGCGCTTCATAAGGTACCCTCGCGTACGTCATCTGAAAGAGATGGCTTAAGCGTGCTTACTCTTCACGAAGCGCTGACAGTTTCTCTTCTAGAAAGCTATTTCCACGGGTGATGACGGCTTCCGCATCGTGGGGCATATCATGTTCGATGATGTACCACTCAACATCCGAAGCTTCGGCGGCGGGTAAAATGGCATCCCAATCCAACTCCCCCTCTCCTAGCGTCGCAAAACCACCCTGATCCTGAGCCGTGCCCTCTGGGGCGTTGTCTTTGGCGTGGATAGCGAAAAGCTGGCCATCGAAACGAGAGACATACTCCACCGGGTCCAGCCCACCTCGAGCTACCCAGGCAAGATCCAATTCAGCCAACAAACCCGATCCCGCCGCATCAAACAGATGCTCCAATGCTGTTTTGCCGTCATACATCTCCATCTCAAAATCATGGTTGTGGTAGGCCAAACGGAAACCTTCGGCCTCTAAGGTTGCAGCAATGCTGCCTAGCTCTTCACCCAGAGCCTCCCAGCCTTCAGCATCATTAGGGCGTGCGCTCTCATCTAGGTACGGCATGGTTAGCGTGTCGTTACCCACCGACTGATTAAAAGCCATCGTTTCGTCTAAACGATGGCGTAAATCTTCTAGCGCTACATGGCTGGAGATCACTTCAAGCGCATGTTTCTCTAACAATACATTGAGGGCATCGGCGGTTACTTGCTGAGTGCCCACCGTCTCGATGGCAGAGACGCCCGCTCGATTGACAACAGACAGTTGCTCTTCAAGATCGCCAAAATCACGTAGCGTATACATCTGAACAGCAATGGGTAAAGCTGCTGCGCTGGCATGCTGAGCCTGGGCCTCATCTGCCATATTCAGCGTTGTGAGCGTTACCGCACCGACGGCAAGCAACGCGCAAGCGCGTGAGGGTTGTTGGTTGTTCAATGTATCCATGTCCACCTCATTTCATTGTTAGGTTATTAGGTGATTGGCTAGGTAATGGCCTAGCGACCTTTTCCGTACTGCCTTAACAAGACAAAATGTAATCGGTTACATTTTTTTAGATCATGGATAGCGCTTGTGCAAGCCAGCCTCATCAAGTCCCTTCATTTCTTTGTTTTAAAAGCCCATACCTCCTAACAGCAACTGTATAAGCAACTGGTTATAAAGCATTTATCAAGTCATCGAGAAAACTAAAACTTTCGTCTTAGTCAATATACAAATAAAACGCCCCACGCATTAAGCGTGAGGCGTTGAGGGACTTGATGGCACGCCCACTGGGCATAAAGAGTCGCGTTTATTCGCCAGCAGCCAGCCACGTATCGACTAACTCGCGGTTCTCGCCAATCCAGGTGCGCGCCCCTTCTACGGGGTCGCCCTGCTGTTCAATCGTCGCCATCAGCCCGCCTAAGGTATCGTCATCCATATGCCACTCGTTCAGCACTTGGGTGAGCCACGGATCGTCCTCCGCGAAGCCTTTGCGGGAGAACCAGAAAATATCGTCGCTTTCACCGAACACGCCCTGAGTATCTTGCAAGTACTTGAGATCATACTCAGCAAAGGCCCAGTGCGGGTTCCAGAGCGTCACGGCCATGGGCTCTTCACGCTGATAAGCATCATCGAGCGCCGCCATCATCGCCGGGTCGGAGCTGTACAGCTGACGCATCGGCAGGTCATAAGCATCGATGGCCTCGTCCGTCAGCCCGGCAATGGCAGAGCCGGAGTCAATGCCGACGATGGTCGGGCGGCCCTGGTAAGAGAACTGATCGGCGCTATCGCGCAACGCATCGATAGTATCGATATCGACATAGCTCGGTACTACAATGCCAAGCCCCGTGCCTTCGTACCACACGTCGTGCACATCGATCTCGTCTTTATAGGGCGCCAGGAACTCCTTGTCCGTGGTGGGCAGCCAAATTTCCAGCGAGATATCGAAATCATTATTGGCCAAACCGCTGTACAGCACGCTTTTGCCTACGTCGGTCAGCTCGATATCGTAGCCGTGCTCTTCTTCCAGCACGATTTTCCACATATTGGCGACGGCAATATTTTCAGCCCAATTATTGGTACCAATGACCAACTGCTTGTCGTTGGCGTGGCCGGAAGCCGCCACCAGCGCCATGCTCAGGCCTAACAACGTTGATGAGATTTTCTTCATAATCATTCCTCTGTTATTACTATTGATCTCGATACAACGACTGTTGCCGTCTTACTATAACACTATGTTTTGCTAAATCGTCGAAATGACCTTTTTCCGTTATAAAAGCGCTTTGCTATGAAGGCGCCTCACCCCTCACCGAGAGAACGCCGTGCCGCTTCGTGATGTGCTTCTGGGCCTGTTGGTCATTGTCATTTGGTCACTCAACATCATTGTGATCAAAGTGGGCGTGGCGGAGCTGCCGCCGCTACTCATGACTACGCTGCGTTTTGTGCTAGTGGCCGCACTGCTGGTGCCGTTTTACCCGGTTACCCGGGCGCAGCTGCCCTTTTTAGTGCTGCTCTCCATCACGTTTGGCAGCCTTCACTTTGCGCTACTGTTCATTGGTTTGGGGCAAGCGGAAGCTGGAACAGGCGCGCTGCTTGTGCAGATGGGCACACCGTTTGCGACGCTATTGGCGGTGGTCTTCTTAAAAGAGAAGCTGGGACCTAAACGCTTGGCAGGCTTGCTGCTCTCGTTTGCAGGTGTCGTGGTACTGGCAGGAGGGCCAACGCTGCCCTCGCCGCTACCGTTAGCCATTCTGCTGTTGAGCGCGTTTGGCTGGGCGGTCTCGCAGCTATTGATCAAACGCGGGCCACCCATTGCACCGTTGGCGCTGGCGGGGTGGGTAGCGCTGTTTGCGGTGCCTCAGGTTGCGCTCGGCTCGTGGCTCTTTGAGCAACACCAGTGGCAGGCGATCACACAGGCAAGCTGGCTGGGCTGGGGCGCGGTGGCGTATACCGCCATTATGTCGTCCATCGCCGCTTACGGCATTTGGTACGCGCTGCTGCGCCGCCACCCGGTAAATCGCGTAGTGCCGATGACACTCCTCACCCCTGTTTTCGCGGTGGGCTTAGGCGCGCTGCTGATGGACGACCCGCTTGGGGTGCATAAACTGGTAGGCGGAGGCTTAGTGGTCGCGGGAATCGCCCTGATTGTGCTGAAGTTTGGCAAACAGCGGCCAACCAGGGCGTAAGCGAGAGCGTTACTCGGGGCGGCAAAAACCGGCCAGCGCAGGCACCGAGACACAGTCGCCTACCTGTATGCCACGTTCCGCAAAGTAGCCCGCGTTAACCTCCAACGCCGCATGGTAGGCCGCCCCGGCAGGATAAGAGGGGCACTCCTGGGGGGCATCAGATTCGCAGGGCGGCATGGTATTAATCGCCACTATCCGCCCTTCGCCGTCGATATACGCGATATCCAGCGGAATCAGCGTGCGATACATCCAAAAAGCGTTACCGGCGGGCTGCTCGCTCTCAAACCGAAACAGCATACCGCGCGCTTCTGGCAGGTCCTCACGGCCCATTAAGCCACGTTGGCGCTGCGAGGCAGTTTCCGCCACTTCCACATCCAGACGGTGCGGGCCACCTTCGCTATGGATCGCCAGCGGCAGCGTGTTGGCTGGCGCGGGTTCAGACGCCCAAGCCGCTAACAGCGGCAGGGGTAAACAGGCGGCGAGTGAAACACCGACAGCGGTTTTCAGCAGTTGGCGGCGTGTCAGGGTCATAACAGGTTCCTTTTGTTGTGTGATGCCGTGTGGGTACGCTGCGCGGGCATAAGATGAATCCCCTCGGCCAGCAGCGAGACGTGTACCCTTTCCCCCAAGCTAAGCTGATTACGTTTGGCCGCGTGGGTGGCGATGTCGAAACGTAGCATATCTCCGTGGGAAACACGCAGCGAGATTGATGTCATGCCGCCCAACACCACCATTTCGCTGACCGTTGCCGCCACTGGGTTTTCGCGTTCGCCTTGGGAAGGCCGCCCCCGACGATGCAGCACGATATCTGACGGCGGCAGGTACCATGCCTGCGGCTTGCCTAGTTCAACACGATCTAGTCCTTCTGCCACTTCCAGCCACCACTCGCCCCACTGCAAGCGTCGCCCAGCGTCCGTCTCGACCACTTCCCCGCTAAAGACGTTGTGGCGATCCAACAGCCTAGCGACAAGCGGCGAAGTCGGTTTCCGAAACAACGCCTCAGGCGTGCCCTGCTGCAGGCTGACGCCGTTATGCAGCACGCAGATTTGATCGGCGAGCGCGGTGGCTTCTTCCAAGTCGTGGGTGACGAGAATAATGGGAATGGAGATCTGTTGGCGCAACAGCGCCAGCTCACGCTGCAAGCGGCGACGAGTCACCTGATCCACCGCAGAGAACGGCTCATCCAGCAGTAGCACTTGGGGCTCTCTGGCCAACGCACGGGCTAGCGCTACTCGTTGGCGCTGGCCGCCGGAAAGCTCGCTGGGGTAGCGCGCCTCCAGCCCCTGCAAACGCACTTTGCTCAACCACTGAGCGGCCTGCTCAAACCTTTGAGCGCGGGGCAGGTGCCCCATGGCGAGCTGCACATTCTGCAGCGCCGTCAGATGAGGGAACAGCGCATAGTCCTGAAATACCATACCAATCTGGCGCGCTTGCGGCGGCAGGGAGTGGCGCTGGCCGCTTTGGGCCAGAAACCACTCCCTGCCCGCGCAGCGCACGCTACCCTGCTGAGGCTGATAAAGCCCGGCAATGGTGCGCAGCAGGGTAGTTTTACCACTTCCCGATGGCCCGACCAGCGCCAGCAGCTCCCCAGGGGCGCATCGAAACGAGGCATTAAGTGGAATCGGGCCGGCCTGTTGGGCGGTCACTACCAGATTATCCACGTGACCACCTGCGCTTTCCTGCAAGCCCATAGACAAGGCCTAAGGTTGCCAGGGAAATGACTAGCAAGAGTGCGGACATGCTCGCCGCGCCCTGCTCGTCAAAAGCCTGTACGCGGTCATAAATGGCGATGGAGAGCGTGCGGGTCTCACCATCAATCGCACCGCCGACCAGCAAAATCACGCCAAACTCGCCCAGTGTGTGAGCAAAGGTTAGCGCTGCCGCCGACAAAATGCCCGGCCACACCAGCGGCAATTCAATACGCCACAGGGTTTGCCATGGGCTTAGCCCACTGCACCACGCAGCCTCACGCAGGTTCGCAGGCACATGTTCAAAGGCACGCTGAATCGGCTGAATAGCAAAGGGGAGATTGGCAATCAGAGAAGCCAATAAAATACCGCTAAAGGTAAAGTTGAGGCCGCCCCCTGTCAGCGCGGCCCAGGCACCGCCTAACGGCGCATCGCGGCCAAACTGCTGAAGCAAATAAAACCCTAGCACCGTAGGCGGTAGCACCAGCGGCAGCGCAATCAGCGCTTCACACAGGCCCTTGCCACGGAACTGTGTCGTCGCCAGCACGCGCCCCCACCAGATGCCTAGAGGTAATAAGAAGAGACAGGTAAACGCCGCGAGCCGCAGCGAGACAGAGAACGCCGACCAGTCCATTAATCGGTACTAAATCCGTAGGTTTCAAAAATCGCTTTCGCATCCGCCTGTTGCAGCCACTCGTAAAACGCGTGAGCCACTTCTCCAGCCTGCGGCGTTAACACCATGCGCTGGCGCAGCGGCGTATGCCACGTTTCAGGCATCAACACCGCCTCGCTGCGCTCCGCTAGCGCAGGTGCTACCGCTAGCGAATAAGCCACCAAACCACCTCGCGCCTCGTCGGAAAGCGCAAACTGCATCGCCTGGGAGACATTCTCCCCTTGAACCCTCAGCGGTTCGCTAGCTTCCCACAGGCCCGCCTTTTGCAACACGTCTCGGGCGGCCATGCCGTAAGGGGCGTGTTCTGGGCTGGCAATGGCGATACGCAGCCGCTGCCCCTCTGCCAAGGCGGCAATGGCCTCCTGCACGCCGGCAAGCGGCGCTTGCTCACTGGGTACGGAGTAACGGCCAGTTGGCTGTACCCAGGCTAGCCGTCCTCGGGCGTAAATCACGCCCGCGTTATCCACGTACCCTTCGTCGTACAGCGCCTGAACAAACCCTTCATCTGCTGACAAAAACAGCTCGAAGGGCGCGCCCTGGGCGATTTGACGACGAAAGTTGCCGGAGGAGCCGAAATTAAGCCGCAGCGCGTGGCCGGTCTGCTGGGTAAACTGGGCGGCGGCTTCCTCCAGGGCGAACTGCAGGCTAGACGCCGCCGCTACAATGGGCGCGCCCGCCATCACAGGCGCGCTTAGCAGCCAACCGCACAGGAGCAGCAGTGCGCGCATTCGTTTACGCCTTCGCGTTTTCGGCGTGCTGCTCGGTAATGGCCATCACTTTCATGGTGTTGGTGCCGCCGTGGGCGTTCATGTGGTCCCCACGGGTCAGGATGACGTGATCACCCGGCTTAGCCACGCCCTGCTTCACCAACAGCGTAAGGGCTTGGTCGTTAAGCTCGGTGGCGGTCATTTCTGAGGTATCGAAGGGAAGTGAGACCACGCCGCGGTACATGGCCATACGGCGCTGGGCAATCGGGTTGTGAGCCAAGCCAACGATGGGCAAGCCCGAACGAATGCGTGAGGCAATCAGCGGCGTGTAACCGGAGGCGGTCATGCAGGCAATCGCGACCACGCCTTTCATGTGGTTAGCGGCATACATGGCCGAAAGGGCAATGGTTTCATCCGGGCGGGTAAAGCCTTCGTGGATACGGTGTCCCGACTCTTGGGCGACCCGCTCACGCTCGGCACCCAGGCACACACGCGCCATCGCTTCTACGGTTTCTAGCGGGTAGTCGCCTGCGGCAGTTTCCGCAGAGAGCATGACCGCATCGCTGCCATCCAGCACCGCGTTAGCCACGTCGAAGACTTCAGCGCGGGTGGGCAGCGGCGCGGAGATCATGCTCTCCATCATTTGGGTGGCGGTAATCACCGCGCGGTTAAGCGAACGGGCGCGTTTAATCATGCGCTTTTGCACGCCGACCAGTTTGGCATCGCCAATTTCCACGCCGAGGTCGCCACGGGCCACCATCACCGCTTCGGAGGCTTCGATAATGCCATCCAGCGTGGCGTCATCGGCCACGGCTTCGGCGCGCTCCACTTTGGCAACGAGGCCAATTTCCTTGCCCTCTTCACCCAGCAGGCGGCGGGCTTCCAGCATATCCTCCGCTGAACGGGGAAAGGAAATAGCCAAATAATCAACGCCAATCTCGACGGCGGTTTTCAGGTCGGTTTTATCTTTTTCTGTCAGCGCGGGAGCAGATAGCCCGCCGCCCTGCTTGTTAATGCCTTTATGATTAGAGAGCTTGCCGCCCACCACCACCTCGGTGTGAACCTGCTTGCCCTCTACACGGGTAACATCCAGCACCACGCGGCCATCATCCAGCAGCAGGCGGTCCCCCGCCGATACGTCATCGGCCAAGGTTTTGTAATCACAGCCAACGCTGTGGATATCACCGGCATCGCTGTCCATGGCCATATCCAGTACGAACGGCTGGCCCTCTTCCAAATACACTGCCCCCTCTTTAAAGCGGGCAACGCGAATTTTGGGGCCTTGCAAATCACCTAGCGCGGCCACGCTACGGCCTAGCTGAGCGGCGATTTCACGCACACGGGCAAGGCGGCGACGATGGTCGTCGGCCGTGCCGTGGGAAAAGTTCAAGCGGACCACATCCACCCCCGCCTTCAACATGGCTTCCAGCACGCCTTCACGGTCGCTGGCGGGGCCGAGGGTCGCGACAATTTTGGTACGACGAAGGGGGATATGGGTGTTTGCGCTCATAAATGTCCTAACCGTTCATAGAGTGGAGTGTCAGCTTATCAGGATAACCCAACCAAGATGACACTCGCATGCACTTGCGGTGGGCTATTCCGCTAAAGTGACGGTAACATCCAGGGGATATTCGTCACAGTTATTGCCATCCCCACCGCGATCCACCACCAGGAATTCCCCTTCGCGCTCCAGCACCGACTGAATCGCGTGCCAAGTACCGGCGCGGTAGTTCACCCCTTGGCGGCCGTCGGTCACAAACGCCTGCACCTCGTTTGGCGCAATGGTGTCGCCAGGCGGTGCCACTACCACAATAAAGCGCTCCTGATGCAGCGGCATAAACGCTTGAGTGCCCTGGGGGTGGCGCTCTAAAAACGTGAGGTTGAGCGGCAGCGTCACTGGCTGGCTGACAAAAATATTGATCAGCGTTCGAGCGTTGTCACCGAGGGTTTCCACCTTGGCGAGATCGTGATGGCGCTGGGTGCGCCCGGCGTTAATTGGATACGACGCGGAGGTGCGGGCATCGATGACGTCTCCAAAGGGCGCAAACGCCTCCGCCGTTAGCGGCTTTGCCGTCAGATGTAACATAGCATCATCCTAACGAGTGATCGTTGTGGTGGGCTTCCCAACTCAGATTTTGAGCGCCGCATGGCGGTTAACGTCTTTATACAGCAGGTAGCGGAACGGGCCAGGGCCGCCGGCGTAGCACGCCTGAGGGCAGAAGGCGCGTAACCACATAAAGTCGCCCGCTTCCACTTCGACCCACTGCTGGTTCAAGTGATACACCGCTTTGCCTTCAAGGACGTAGAGGCCGTGTTCCATCACGTGGGTTTCATCAAACGGAATCACGCCGCCCGGCTGAAAGGTGACGATATTGACGTGCATATCGTGGCGCACGTCGTTAGGGTCGACAAAACGCGTCGTGGCCCAGCGGCCTTCAGTGCCCGGCATTTCGATCGGCGCGATCTCCTGCTCGTTGGTCACGAAGGCTTTGGGCACTTCCAGACCTTCTACATACTCGTAGGCTTTGCGCACCCAGTGGAAGCGCACCGGTTCGCGGGTCTCGTTGCGCACCTGCCAGTGGCTGCCAGGAGGAATAAACGCGTAGCCACCCGGCCCCATCGTATGGCGCTCGCCCGCTAAAGTGAGCGTTAACTCACCCTCCACAATAAACAACACGCCTTCCGCTTGGGGGTCTAGCTCAGGCTTATCGCTACCGCCCTCGGGCTGCACTTCCATGATGTACTGGGAGAAGGTTTCCGCAAACCCTGACAGCGGACGCGCCAGCACCCATAACCGAGTCCCCTCCCAAAACGGCAGGTTGCTGGTCACGATATCGCGCATCACCCCTTTGGGGATCAGTGCATAGGCCTCGGTAAAGACCGCACGATCAGCGGTGAGCTGGGTTTGCGGCGGGTGCCCGCCGGTGGGGGCGTAATAGTGAGCGGGTTGGCGTGTTGTTGGCATTGTCTCTCCCTGGAGTGAGTGGCGTACTCAGCGGTCATGGCAGCATGAGGATGCTGCGCCTATTTCTTGTATACAATATTACGCGGTGCGACTTCAGACAAACCTTAAAGCACCGCAGAGATAAACTGCTTAAGCTCTGGGGTTTTAGGATTACTGAACAGCTCGGCAGGCTCACCCTCTTCGTGTATGCGCCCCTGGTGCATAAACACCACGCGGTCGGCCACATCCCGAGCAAAGCCCATTTCGTGGGTGACCAAAATCAGCGTCATGCCTTCTGCCGCCAACGCTTCCAGCACGCGCAGTACTTCGCCGACTAACTCAGGGTCTAGCGCTGAGGTGACTTCATCACACAGCAGCACCTTCGGGCGCATGGCCAGCGCCCGGGCAATCGCTACCCGCTGCTGCTGGCCGCCGGAAAGCTGGGCGGGGTAAGCATCGTACTTATCCCCCAGGCCGACTTTCTCCAGCACCTCGCGGGCGACTTTCTCGACATCGGCACGGGCTTCGCCACGCACTACCACGGGTGCCAAGCAAACATTTTCACCCACGGTTTTATGGGGAAACAGGTTAAAGCTCTGAAACACCATGCCGACGTTTTCGCTAAGCTCTTTGGGCGACATGGTACCGGCATCGAGCTGCTGTTCGGCAATGGTAATCTCGCCGCTATCGTGCTGTTCGAGCTGGTTCAAGCAGCGCAGCAGCGTGCTTTTGCCTGAACCGCTGCGGCCGATAATGGCGACCACTTCCCCCTGGGCAACGTTGAGGTCGATCCCTTTGAGCACCTGCAGGTCGCCAAAGGCTTTATGAACGTTATTAACGCAGACCAGCGTCATAGAGCTTTTTCTCCAAATGGCGCGCGTAGCAGGAGAGCGGGTAGCACAGCGCGAAGTAAAAAAGGGCCACGAGGGTGAAAATAGTGAACGGCTCGAAGGTGGCGTTATTCAGCATCGTGCCCGCTTTTGTGAGCTCCACGAAGCCAATGATGGACGCCAGCGCGGTGCCTTTAATCACCTGAACCGAAAACCCCACCGTGGGCGGTATCGAGAGCCGAAGCGCCTGAGGAAGGATCACGTGGCGCATGGTTTGGAAGTAGTTCATACCCAGCACGCGGGCACCGTGCCACTGCCCTTTGGCCACGGCTTCCAAGCAGCCCCGCCAGATATCGCAAAGAAACGCGCTGGTAAACAGCGTGAGGGCAATCGAAGCCGCCCACCAGGCAGAGATGGGATGTCCCATGGCCGCCGCGCCGAAAAAGATCAAAAACAGCTGCATCAATAGCGGGGTGCCTTGAAACAGATCCACATACAGCGCGGTCAAGCGCTGCAACCAGCGGCGGCTAGAAAGGCGCATAAAGGTGAGCGCCAGCCCTACCGTAGCGCCGCCGACAAAGGCAATCAGTGACAGTACGACGGTCCAGCGGGCGGCGAGCAACAGGTTGCGTACGATATCCCACAGCGTGAACTCAATCATCGTTGCTCTCCTTGCTGATATGCGAACACACGCTTACCCACCAGCATAAAGGCGCGGCGCATACCGAACGCCAACAGCAAGTACACCAAGGTAATCAGCAGGTAGACTTCAAAGCTTCTAAAGTTGCGGGACTGGATGAAGTTAGCGGCGTAGGTCAGATCGAAGACGGAAATTTGCGACACCACCGCCGAGCCCAACATGACGATGATTGACTGGCTAATCAGCGAGGGATAGACCCTGGCAAAAGCAGGCACCAGCACCACATGGCGGTAACTTTGCAGGGTACTCATGCCCAGCGCTCTGGCGGCTTCTAGCTGCCCTTTCGCCGTGGCACTAATACCCGCACGTAAAATCTCGGCGCTGTAAGCAGCCAGGTTCAACGTCATGGCAATAAAGGCAGCCGTGATGGCGTCGATTTTGATACCGAGGCCCGGCAAACCAAAAAAGATAAAAAATAGCTGCACAATAAAAGGGGTGTTACGGGTGACTTCGACATAGCCGCCTAGCCCCCAGCGCATCCAAGGCTGCCCGTTCACACGTAAATACGCTACCGCTACTGCCAGCCCTAGCCCGGTCAACGTGGTCACCACGGTCAGTGCGACCGTGGTGGTGAAGCCTTTGACCAGCTCGCCGACGTAGGGCAACAGGGTGAGAAAATCGAGTGTTGGCCCCATGCTACCCCTCAGCTACCGAAGTTGTCGGGGAGATCCGCACTGAACCAGCGCTGGGAGAACTCGTTGAGCGTGCCATCTTCCAATGCCTGAGCGATCAGGCGATTCACTTCTTCTAACAGCGCTGGCTCATTCTTGTTCAGCCCCACGTAGCAGGGAGAGTCTTTCAGTTGATACATTAATGACGGCGCGCGATTGCTGTTACGTTCGGCGATTTCTGCTGCCACCACATTGCCTGTCGCCACGTAATCAACTTGGCCAGAAAGGAACGCCGAGATGGTCGTGGCGTTATCTTCAAAGCGCTGAATGGTGGTGGAGTCTGGCGCGACGTTGGAAAGCTCCATGTCCTCTACCGCACCGCGAGTCACGCCAATGGTTTTATCAGCGAAGCCTTCAGGGCCATCCACACTTTCGTCTGCGTCCGCACTAAACACACCGAGGAAGAACGGCGCGTAGGCATCAGAGAAATCAATCGCCGCTTCACGCTCAGGATTTTTACCTAAACTAGAAATCACCAAGTCCGCCTGCCCTGTTTGCAAATAGGGAATGCGGTTAGCGCTGGTCACGGTAATCAGCTCCAGGGTGACGCCCATTTCTTCGGCCAGATAGTTCGCCATATCAATATCGTAACCGCGCGGCTGTAGATCAGTGCCTACCGAGCCAAAGGGCGGAAAATCCTGCGGTACCGCAATACGAATCGTGCCGCGAGACTCAATAGCTTCCAACGCATCGGCGTGAGCCGCTGTGCTAGTGCTCAGCCCACCTACAGCCAGGGTGGCTGCCATACCGGTGGCCACTACGCCGGTTTGAAGACGTTTCAAGTAGTGCTGAACCGAATCTTTAAAGCCCTGAGGGGTAGTTCCCATGACGCTCTCCTGAAAGTGAGTCGCAAGCCAATGCCGAGAAGCAATATGTGTGTGTCGCGTGATGAAAGCTTTGTTGCACAAGGCAAAACAAAGAAACTTTCGTTTCACACCACAACCCGCATTTGCAATAAAGAGACCAGCTAAAAGGAAAGCAGCTTAAGAACAGCGTGTTAGGTAACTATCAGGCAGGAAAATGCACCCAGCAGGCCGGGTGCACAGAGAATACGGCGGTTATCTTTGGTGCAGAGAGCAGGCAGGCCGCACCATTATTGATGGGCATCCCAATCGACGCTCATGACGGGGGATGCCAGCTCGTTTAACTCAGCGTACTGGTCACCAATTGCGCTGATCCGTTCGCGACCATCCGCTAGGCGTTGGTGCAAAACAGCATTCGCCAACAGGCAAATCACGCTATTGGCGGTGGCGTAGCTATCAAACGCTGAAAGGCTCTCTAGCGGCACTTCTAACCACCATGTGACTTGCGAAGCAAACGGCGAGGCGGTGGGGTCAGCGATCAGCAGCACCTTGGCAGGCGAGCGCTCAAGGGCGGCCATCAACGCGGCAAATGCCGACGGACGGCGACGAAAGCCAAACAGTACCACGGTATCGTGTTCGGTTAAGTCCACCAGCTCTTCGGCCAACGACTGGTTGGGCTGTGGAGCCAAACGCACTTGGCCGCGGGCCTGAACGAGCTGCTGACGTAGATGCAGCGCCAACGGGTAGCTGTTGCGAAAGCCCACCACGAGCACCTGCTGCGCCCCTGCTAACGCATCCACCATGGCAGCAAAGTCGTGGTGGTCAAGATTGCCCAGGCAACGCTGGAGATTTTCCTGCTCCCGCTGAAGGTGGCGCTGGAACGGTGCTCCGCTCTCGCTCTCCTCCTCCATGGCATGGGCATCAATCACCAATGGCACACCCAAATTACGCAGCTGGCGAGCGTGGGTTTTTACCGTGCGGTAGCTTTCAAAGCCTAGGCGCTTGAACAAGCGGCTCACGGTGGATTTTGACACCCCGGTCAAACGCGCTAGATCAGCGGCACTGTACACCGCTAAATCATCAAAGTGATCAAGGATAAAACTCGCCACACGCTGCTCTTGGGCGCTAAGTGCATCAAACTGGGCGGCAATCCGTTGTCCGATATGGGGTGTCATGGTGTCCTGTTTCGTTATTTGGGTGCGGGGTGATGCTCCGCCCAGTGGCGGGCGATATCGACCCGGCGAGCCACCCACACTCGGTCGTGGGCTTCAATATGGTCTAAGAAGCGCTGCAGCGCGCGGAAGCGCCCGGGGCGGCCCAGCAAACGGCAGTGCATACCAATCGAGAGCATCTTCGGCGCTTCTTCCCCTTCGGCATACAGTACATCAAAGGCGTCGCGCAGGTAGGTAAAGAAGTGGTCCGCCGTATTGAAACCTTGCGGGGCAGCAAAGCGCATGTCGTTGGTATCTAAGGTGTAAGGCACGATCAGGTGGTTATGCTCAGCCCCCTGGCTATCGCTCACCTTGGTCCAAAACGGTAGGTCGTCGCCATAGTAGTCGCTGTCGTAAAGAAAACCACCTTCGTCCAGAATTAAACGGCGCGTATTGGGGCTATCGCGCCCGGTGTACCAGCCTTCAGGCTTTTCACCATACAAACGCTGGAAGATCTCCATGGCTTTTTGCAGATGTTCGCGCTCGACATGCTCCGGGGTTTCTTGGTAGTGAATCCAACGATAGCCGTGGCACGCCACTTCATGGCCAAGCTCTTTAAACGCCTGGGCCACGTCCGGGTGGCGCTCTAGCGCCATCGCCACCCCAAATACGGACAGTGGCAACCCGCGGCGCTCGAACTCGCGCAGAATACGCCACACGCCAGCGCGGGAGCCGTACTCGTAGATGGACTCCATGCTCAGGTGGCGGTCTGGGTAGCTGGCCGCACCGATAATCTCGGACAAAAACTGCTCCGAGCCTGAATCCCCATGCAGCACGCAGTTCTCGCCGCCCTCCTCATAATTAAGCACAAATTGAACGGCGATCTTGGCCTTGCCTGGCCAGTTAGCGTGGGGCGGCGTGCGGCCATAGCCGATTAAATCGCGAGGGTAATGAGAGGTCATGGACAGGCTCCTTAACAAAGGCAGAGCGTTTTAGTTTGTATACAAAATAGCCATTTTGAACGGCCATCGCAATTCAACGCAGGGCTAATTAATTGAGATGACGACGCTTTTCGGCTCAACAGCACGCTAACCCTTTGAAACCTGAACACTTGGTCAACTCTACGAGCGCTAAACCGTTGCATGAAAGGGCTTGCGCATCGCAGAAAAGCGCCCTATTTTCGTATACAAGATAGAAAATATTGTTCACATGCGAGTATCACCCCGTGCATATACGCTTGATTAACCCCAATACCACGGCTGCCATGACGGCGACGATTCGACAAGCAGCCGAACAGTTAGCGGCCCCATCGACTACGGTGAGTGCCACTCAACCCCACGCTGGCCCTGTCTCTATCGAGAGCCACTTCGATGAAGCAGTGAGCGCAGTGGGCGTGGCCGAAGAAGTGCTGAAAGGCGAGCGCGAGGGCAATATCGATGCCTACGTAGTGGCCTGCTTTGGTGACCCCGGCTTACTGGCTGCCCGCGAGCTGACCCGCGCCCCAGTGATTGGCATTGCCGAAGCCGCCTTTCACATGGCCACCTTGATTAGCACGCGCTTCTCAATTGTGACCACCCTAGGCCGTACCGGCATTATTGCCGAGCACCTGCTTGAGCAGTACGGCTTTAGCCACCACTGCCGCCGCATTCGCGCCGCTGAAATTCCGGTGCTGGATTTAGAAGACCACCCTGACGCTGCCTTTAGCCGCATTGTGCAAGAGTGCTGCCGTGCCCGCGATGAGGATGGCATCGGCGCGATTGTGCTGGGCTGTGGCGGGATGGCGAACCTCACCCACGCCATTAGCCGCGAAGTTGGCCTGCCCGTGGTGGAAGGGGTAAGCGCGGCGCTGAAGCTTGCCGAGTCGCTGGTGGGGCTGGGCTTACATACCAGCAAATACGGCGATTTAGACTACCCTCGCCCGAAATCCTTTACCGGCAAGTTCGCGGATTTTTCCAACCTAACCCTGCCATCCACACGCTAAAAAATCACGCACCATAAAACCATAACAACCGTACGAATACCGCCATTAGCACGCCACGCCGCAAGCGTCTCCTGGGCCACAGTGCCCAGGTTGCCAATAACATCGATAATCTTGCGAGGACGGTAACATGAGCACTTCAACCTCTGCTCTTACCTCAGATGAACTACCGGGAGCGGCTAGCCCCGCCACCGCCAAAGCCGTTGGGGCGGAAAGCTTAGCTCCACAAAGCACCCGCATTATGGGGCGCACCTCCTACTTTTTAGCCTGGTTCGGAGGGTGTGTCTCTATCGGCACCTTCGCCATGGGCTCAAGCGTGGTGGGCACGCTCAACCTGCTTCAAGCCACCCTGGCCATCGCCATTGGCTGCTTTGTGATTGGCGTGGCGCTCGCCATTAATGGGGCTGCTGGCTACAAATACGGCATTCCGTTTATGGTGCAGGCACGCAGCGCGTTTGGCTTTACCGGCACGCGTATTCCCGGCTTGGTGCGCGCCGTTCCTGCCATCGTCTGGTACGGTTTTCAAAGCTGGATTGGCGCAGGTGCCCTCAACATGGTGTCGGCGACGCTGTTCGGCTTCGATAACCTGATCTTCTACTTCATTGCTTTCCAGTGTTTGCAGATTGGCCTTTCGGTACTCGGCTTTCAGGGTATTAAGTGGCTGGAAAATATCGGCAGCGCATTTATTCTCTGCTCGCTGATGTACATGTTCTACGCCACGGTGCAGCGTTACGGCGATGAGCTTTCCACCAGCCTGCTGACCATGGAAGGCTCTTGGGGGATGCCCTTCTGGAGCGCCACCATGCTGTTTTTGGGCATCTACAGCACCATGATGCTGAATGTGAGCGACTACTCCCGCGAGCACAAAAAAGGCACGGCCCAAAGCCTGCTTACCACCATTTACGCGATGTCGATTCTGCCCTGCACGCTGTTTATGGGCCTGATTGGCTACATGGTGTCGCAAGCCACTGGCACCGCAGACCCCATCCAGGTGTTCGCCAACGCGGTAGATAACACGCCGCTACTAATGATCACCCTGCTGTTTATCGCCTTCGCCCAGGTGACCACCAACGTGCTGAATAACGTGGTGCCGCCCACCTACGTGCTGATGGACGTGTTCAAGCTCAAGTTCCCCGTCGCCACCGTCATTGTGGGCCTGCTGGCTTTCGCTACCTTCCCCTGGAAGCTGGTGCAGCCTGAATCGGCCGCAGGGTTGCAGCTCTTTGTACAAACCTACTCCGCGTTCCTTGGCCCCATCTTCGCCATTCTGGTGGTGGACTACTATGTGATTCGCCGCCGCACGCTGGATATCGGCAAGCTCTACGACGAAAACGGCCCGTACCAAGGCATTAACCAAGCGGCGCTGATAGCGACAGCGGTAGGTATTATCGCAGCGCTCTCGTTCTCGGCGGTCTCTTGGTATGCCAGCCTCATTCCTGCCGGGCTGACCTACTACCTGCTGATGAAACACTGGCCCGCCTGCCAGCGCTTCACTCAGTAACTCGCCTTGCCAACGCCTGCCACCACCGTGTGGCAGGCGACCATTTCCGGATAACGAGCCTTGCAATGAATGAACAACCCAGCCAAAGCGACCTAAATATTCAGCAGATTGATCCAACGCTCTATAACGAAGACCTCGCCCCGCTAAAGCCAGAGCACCGCACTTGGGGCGCTTTTGAGATTTTTAACGTTTGGTCTAACGATATTCAAAGCCTGTTTGGCTACACCCTGGCAGCGGCGCTGTTTCTCTCTTATGGCCTTAACGGCTGGGCCGTAATGGCCGCGATTATTCTAGCCGGGATTATCGTCATGTTTTTGGTCAACCTGACCGGCAAACCCAGCGTGAAGTACGGCATTCCCTTCCCGGTCATGGTGCGCGCCAGCATGGGCGTGCGTGGTGCCAACCTGCCCGCCATGCTGCGCGCCATCGTGGGTATTTTCTGGTACGGCGTGCAGACCTACTTCGCCTCCACCGCCGTGGCGCTGCTGATCACCGCGCTGTTTGGCGTGGGCAACGGGGGTACGTTCCTCGGCCTTTCCGGGGTGGCGTGGCTCTCGTTCGTCATCGTGTGGCTGTTTCAGATCGCAATTTTTTGGCAGGGCATCGAGCGCATTAAACACTTCCTGAACTGGGCAGGCCCGCTGGTCTACGTGGTGATGGTGGTGTTGATGATTGTGGTATGGGTACAAGCCGGTAGCGAGCTACTGCCCGCCATTGGTACCATCTTCAGCGGCAGCGGTGAGCAGGGCGGCCTGGGTGCGTTTCTCGCCATTGTGGGTACGATGGTGGCCTACTTCGCCGCAGTGGTGATCAACTTCGGCGACTTTACCCGTTTTGTGAAAACCGAGCGCCAGATGAAGCTGGGCAACCTGCTGGGCCTGCCCTTGAACGTGGCGTTCTTCTCGTTTATTGCGCTGATTATTACCGCAGGCACGCTGGTACTGTTTGGCGAAGCGCTCACCAACCCGGCGGATATCGTGGAACGCGTCGATTCGCTGCCGCTGACCATCGTGGCCGCCCTCACCTTTTTTGCCGCTACGGTGGGTATCAACCTCGTTGCTAACTTCATTCCCCCCGCCTACGACTTAGCCAACCTGTTCCCCAGCAAAATCAGCTTCAAAATGGGCGGCTTGATTACCGCCGTGATTGCCTTTTTCGTGGGTGCGCTATGGATCTCGGTGATCAGCCAAATTGGCGTGCCGGGCTTTGTGAATGCGCTGGGCGCTATCGTCGCGCCGTTCTACGGCATCATCGTGGTGGACTACTACCTGATCAAACGCCAACACCTCAATATGCAGGAGCTATTCTCCTCAGCCCCCGGCAGCGCTTACTACTACGTCAACGGCTGGAACACCCGCGCTCTTATCGCCTTTGGCGTGGCGGCGATGTTCTCGCTCTCTACCGTACTAGTACCGGCCTTAGCCAGCTTAGGCGGCTACGGCTGGCTGATCGGCGCAGGTTTGGGTGGGGTGTTCTACTACGGGCTGATGAAGCGGTTTAAGGCAGCGCCCGTGATGGCTGAGCAGAAAGCGGGCTAAGCCATGTAGTGATGACTCACTGCACAATATAGATAACCACCAAAAACGCCACCGGATAAGCTCCGGTGGCGTTTTTATGTTAGTGGGGAGTCTCGCAAAGCGGCCTAGCCGTCATTAAAGCTGAGCCGAGCTGCGTCGCTACGCGCCAAATATCTGCTGCAAATCCGGGACGTTCTCTTCCTCTTCAACCATAGAGAGCGAGGCTTCGATAGCTTTGAGGTGGCGGCTCATAAAGGCTTTGGCGCGTTCGCCGTTGCCGGTTTCCAGGTAGCCAATCAGGTCGTCGTGGTCGTGGGATTCGCAGCCTAGGTGGCCGCGATGGCCGTAGACGGCGAGGATCAGCGAAGAGCGGGAGCAGAGGCGCTCGACGAATTCTGCCAGGGTGGCATTGCCGGAGAGCTGCGCGAGACGCACGTGAAAATCCGCCGAGAGACGAATCGCCACGCTCTGCTGACCGCTGCGTAGGGCTTGGCGCTCTTGGCGGGCCATCTCGCGAAGCTCCGCCGCCGCCGCGGCGTTCATGCGCCTGGCCACATCGGGCATGAGGCCACACTCGATCAACTGGCGGGCATCGAACACGTCTTTTGCTTCATCGGCGGTGGGGCGCGTCACGCTAGCCCCACGACGCGGGGTCAAGGTAACAAGCTGCTCCAGCGCCAGCCGCTGAAGGATCTTACGAATCCCCGTGCGGCTAATACCGAATACTTCCGCTAGCGCATCTTCGCGCAGCCGAGCGCCGGGCTTAAGACGCTGCTCCACAATCGCATCGCTCACCGCCCGGTAAATCGCTTCGTGGCGCTCATCGCCCTCTTTATCAGAAGGCCTCCGTTTTAACGCCGCCTGCGCATCACTCATAGTGTCTCCTGTCTGCGACTCTGATTACTCCTCCCAGGCCGCAATGATATCGCGCTCTTCGTCACTCATGTTGGTGATATTACCAAGCGGCATGTAGCGACTGCCAACGACCTGTTGGATTTGCGCTTTGTGACCAAGAATATCGTCCCAGCTATCAAAGGCATAGCCTGCAGGCGGCGCGGAGAAACCGGCATGTTCAGGGTTGCGGGCATGGCACTGGGTGCAGTGTTGTTCAATGAGCCCAGATATCTGCGCTTGCGTGGGCGCACCGCCAGCGCCTTCTACGGCGGCACGTGGGCTGGGCGCTGCCACCCAGAACGCGAGCAAAATTAGCCCAACGCCTACTGCAGGGTAGGCAGGCTGAATTTTGCCGGCATGCATCAGCACAAAGAACTGACGAATCAGCGCTCCGGCAAAGATAAACAACACCATTACCACCCAAGAGAGCTCGTGGGCGTAGATAAAAGAGTAGTGATTACTCACCATCAGCAGAACCACGGGCAGCGTGAAGTAGGTGTTGTGCACCGAACGCTGCTTGCCGCGCTTGCCGTCTAGCGGGTTGGGGGTCTCCCCCGCTTTCATGGCTTTTACCATGCGGCGCTGGCCGGGAATAATCCAGAAGAATACGTTGGCCGACATCGCCGTGGCCATTACCGCGCCGGTGAGCAGAAATGCCGCCCGCCCGGTAAACATCTGAGTACTTAGGTAGGCCACCACCACCATCATCACCGCTACGGCAATACTCAGCAGCCCATCGCGCTCCATGTTGGGGCTGATGCGCTTACATAACTCGTTGTACACCACCCAGCCGCCTAGCAGGAACCCAAGCGCCAGCAGGTTCGCCTGCCAACCGGTGAGGTTAGCCGCCCAGGCCCAGTTGCTGTCCGGGTTCACTAAGTAGAAACCGGGGTTCACCATATAGAGAATGACAAACAGTGCAAAACCCGATAGCCACGTGGTATAGGCTTTCCAGAATGACCAATGCAGGTCGTTGGGCAGCTTGGCCGGGGCCGTGGCATATTTCTGGTTATGATAGAAACCGCCACCATGCACGGCCCACATCTCACCAAAGACTCCCTTCTCGCGATCTTCAGCTGCTTTGGGAGTGCGCAGGCCGTTATCCAGCATCACGAAGTAGATCGACTCGCCGATCCAGGCAATGGCCGCAATCACGTGCAGCCAGCGCAGCAGTAGGTTTACGAATTCAATGATGTACGCTTGCATGATCCGCCCTCTTAACTACCGCGGTAGGTCGAGTAGCCATACGGCGAGAGCAGCAGCGGCACGTGATAGTGCTGGCTTGCATCGGCTACGCCAAAGCGCAGCGGAATCACGTCTAAAAAGCGCGGTTCGACGGCTTCGACACCCTGACGACGTAGATAATCCCCCGCGTGGAACACTAACTCATACTCACCGGATATGAGCGCCTCGCCCTCTAACAGGGGGGCATCGCAACGGCCATCGCTGTTGGTGACGGTGGAGCCTAAGTGCTCGCGGCTGCCGCCCGCTAGCCGAAAGACCTCAATGGTAATGCCTTGGCCGGGCTGCCCTTTGGCGGTATCCAGCACGTGGGTAGTTAAGCGTCCCATCGTCACTCCTTACATTGGCGGGGTTGTTGGTGTTATGGATAGAGGGTATGTGTAGAGCTTGACCTATTGGTCAAAGAGTACCGTTGATGCTATTTATTGTATACAGCATTTCCCTTTTCGCACGCCTGGAGAGTTTTTGTGCCGACCGCTACCCCACTCACGCTATCCCCTGCCCCCAGCCAGTGCAGCCTGGAAGACTTCGTTTCCCACTATGGCGATGTGTATGAGCACTCGCCCTGGGTGGCAGAGGCTGCTTGGCAGCAGGGCTTGCGTCCAGAACATGACACCCCTGACGCACTGGCCGAACTGATGGGTTTGATGCTGCGACAGGCAACGCCCGAGCAGCAGATTGCCGTTATTCGGGCCCACCCCGATCTAGCGGGTAAGGCCGCACTGGCGGGAGAGTTAACGCACGACTCCACCAGCGAGCAGGCAGGCGCAGGGCTCGACCAGTGCTCGCCCGAGGAATTTGCCCGCTTTGAGCAGCTCAACGCGGCCTATAAAGAGAAATTTGGCTTTCCGTTCGTCATTGCGGTGAAAGGGCTGAACCGCTACGACATCCTCGCGGCATTCGAAGAGCGTTTGGAGAACGGCTTGGCCCAAGAGCGTGAAACCGCGATTCAACAAATTATTCGTATTGCACGCTTCCGGCTTCGGGCCCGTGCTGACGAAGCATCACGGTAATCTTTACGTCATCTCGACAAAAATGCCGCGCCCAGATTCGGTTCTGGGCGCGGCATTTTTTCACTCAAGCGGGATAATTACTGCTTGGCAGTCTCTACCGCTTTCTTGGTCGTTTCTTCGGCCATTTTCTGGCTGTCTTGCATGAAGCTTTGGCTGATAGAAGTGACTTTTTCAGAGTCGCCTTTCATGCGCTCCATCAGATCGGCAGCAGTTTTTTGCTGGCTCTCCATCGCTTTTTTGAAGCTATCCGCATCTTTCACGTCTAACCACGTACGCGCTTGAGCGATGGTCATGTCGGAGTAGGCACGGGCTGCATCCATCTGCGCGCCGACCAGCTGCTCGTAGTAGTTCAGTGCCGCCAACGTGTAGGAACGCATGGGGGACACGAATACCGACTCGAACTGCTGGCTGGTTTTATCTGCGGCCTTGTTCATCACGTAATCTCCTTGAGTGAGCTAGCGATTCGACCCGCGCCGAGGCAGGCCGGTAGTGGGCGTTTGCCGTTGCTACCCACAAAGCTAGCAGCGCTTTTTGTGCAGCGCAACATGATTTTTCAACATGCTGCGCTTGCCACACTTTCGCCCACTCAAAGGCCAGAAAAAGCCGTTGGATTAACGGTTGCCAAACAGATGCTTACGAGCTTCATCATCCATCGTGACTCCCGCTTGGGGATTGATATCTTCCACTAGCGCGTAGGCTTTACGCACCGCCGGGCGTTGGGATACCTCTTCGAACCAGCGCTCGAGGTCGGGAAACTCTTCCAGGGTCTGGCGCTGTTTCTCCCACGGCACGATCCAAGGGTAAATCGCCATATCGGCAATGGAGTAGCGGTCACCGCCAACGTAATGCTGCTGGGAGAGCCGCTGATCCAATACGCTATATAGCCGGTTGGTCTCGCGCACGTAGCGCTCAATGGCGTACTCGATTTTTTGCGGGGCGTAGTGGCAGAAGTGGTGGTTTTGCCCCGCCATGGGGCCAAGACCGCCCATTTGCCAGTGGAGCCACTGCAATACCACGTAGCGCTCGCGCCCTTCTGTTGGCAGGAACTGCCCCGTTTTGTCGGCGAGATATTCCAAAATGGCGCCTGATTCAAACAGCGCCATGGGCTGACCACCATCGTTAGGGGCGTGGTCCACGATGGCGGGGATCCGGTTATTGGGCGCAATCGTCAAAAACTCAGGGTCAAACTGCTCGCCACGGCCAATATTGATCGGCTTGATGCGGTAAGCCAGCTTTGCCTCTTCAAGCATGATGGAGATTTTGTGGCCGTTCGGGGTTGTCCAGTAGTACAGGTCAATCATTGCCATCTCCTTACACACTAACGGCCTAAGCCGTTAGTGCTGCCTGTGGGTGTCAGGCGGCCAAGTGCCGCCCTACCTATTATAGATCACGAACCGTCAGGGCCTTCCCTGCCGCGGAGTCATGGACCTCGAGCATGCGTTGGAACCATGCGGCAACGGGGTCCTTGTCGTCCACCAACGTTTCCGTGGAGACGGTGTAAGCCCACATCATGCTGCCAAACAGCAGATAATCGGCACCGCTGGGGGCATCGCCATCTAAAAACGGACTCTCTTTCAGTTGAGCGCTCACCGGCACCAACGCCTGCTTGAGCAGCTGACGCCCCTGCTCGGGATCATGAACGGCTTCCATGGTCGCGCCAAAACGCGCTTCACGGGTTTTACGGAAGTAATCACGATCATCTGGATGAATCGCGGCTAACAGATCTAACGCGACGATCTTAAACAGCGCGGGGGTAATGCTGCGTTCTACTAACTGTTTAAACAGCATTAAGCGCTGAAGGCTCACCCCTTCGCCCACCACCGGGGCCTCTGGGTAAGCGCGGTCTAGGTAGCGCATGATGTCGAAGCTATCGGTGACCACATTGTCGCCATCAGTGAGTACAGGCACCTTGTCGTAATCGGCAAACGCGAGAACGTCTTTCTCCTGGAAGCGCCAAGCCACGGTGGTGTACTCCAGCCCTTTATGGGCCAGCGCCATCCGCACACGCCAGCAGTAAGGGGAAAAACGCAGGCGCTCATCGCGGCCGCATAGGTCATATAAGGTAATCGCCATTGGATCGTACTCCTTTTGTCATGGTGAGTGCATCGCCACTACAGTGAGTCTAAGCGATCAACAACGCAAGCTGCGCGCTAGGCTCGCTGCGTGAAGGCTTGCCGCACTGTCTATTAGTCTAATGGGCACTGTCTGGCTAGCACGCTAACGTAAAGCTCAAAGCCTCACAAAAACAACGTCTTAACTTAAAACGACCGCTTGGTTTTTGCACTCACGAGCCAACCTACACTGGTAAGACCAATTTTCCAATGTAGTCATTCAGCCCGCCTGACCGTATCTTTCACGCTGACCCAACTATCATTGAAATGACAAGTTGGCTACTGCGGAGCACACCAAATCAATAACAAGGGGCCGTTCCTCCCATGAATGAAACTATACTCGCTCTTCTGGCATTTCTGCCGCTGTTGCTCGCTGGGATATTGCTCATAGGCTTCAAAATCCCGGCCAAAATAGCGATGCCGATTGTCTTCCTGACGGCAGCCATTATTGGTCTGACCGCTTGGGATATGTCGTTTAGCCGCGTGGCGGCATCCACCGTGCAGGGGCTTATCCAGACCGCTGGCCTGCTGTGGATTATTTTCGGCGCGATCTTACTGCTCAACACGCTTAAACACTCAGGCGGCATCACCGCGATTCGCAACGGCTTCTCGGGCATCAGCCCTGACCGCCGTGTACAAGCGCTGATAGTTGCGTGGCTGTTTGGCTGCTTCATTGAAGGCGCGTCTGGTTTCGGTACACCGGCAGCCGTGGCAGCCCCGCTGATGGTGGCATTAGGCTTCCCAGCATTGGCCGCCGTGGTGGTGGGCATGATGATCCAATCCACACCGGTATCGTTCGGCGCCGTGGGTACGCCCATCGTCGTGGGTGTAGGTAGCGGCTTGAACCGTGCAGACATTACCGCACAGCTTGAAGCGAACGGTTCTACCTGGGACGTATTCTTCCAGCAGGTGACCAGCTCTGTAGCAATCACCCACGGTATCGTCGGTATTTTAATGCCGCTGATTTTAGTCGTGGTGATGGTGCGTTTCTTCGGTGCCAACCGTTCCTGGAAAGAGGGGCTATCCATCACGCCTTTCGCGATCTTCACCGGTATCTCGTTCGTAGTGCCTTATATGCTGGTAGGCGTGCTGCTTGGTCCGGAATTCCCCTCCATGATTGGTGCGATGGTGGGCCTAGCGATTGTGGTACCTGCCGCGCGTAAAGGCTTCCTGCTGCCCAAAGATACCTGGGACTTCCCAGAATCGACTGCCTGGCCGGACGAGTGGATCGGCAACCTGCAAATCAAGCTGGACGATGTGGCCGGTAAAGCACCGATGTCCACCTTTAAAGGTTGGGTACCTTACGTACTGCTCGCGCTATTTTTGGTGGCCTCACGCACCATCGAGCCGCTTAAAGCCGCGCTGACCTCCATCAATCTGAACTGGGCGAATATCTTTGGCGAAGCCGGTGTTAGCGGTGGCATTCAGCCGCTCTACCTGCCCGGCGGTATCATCCTTGCCGTCGTGCTGGTGACTTACTTCCTGCACCGCATGAACCCGCGCCAGTTAAGCGCTGCAGTATCCGAGTCGACCAAAACCATTTTTGGTGCGGGCTTCGTCCTGATCTTCACCGTGCCGATGGTACGTATCCTGATCAACTCCGGCGTCAACGGCGCGGATCTGGTCTCGATGCCCGTCATGATGGCACAAGCGGTGGCTAACGGTGTGGGCGGTATCTACCCGTTCTTTGCCCCGGCAGTGGGGGCCATGGGCGCCTTTATTGCAGGCTCCAACACGGTGTCTAACCTGATGCTGGCGGAGTTCCAGTTCAGCGTGGCCGAAACGCTTGGGCTCTCCACGGCGATGATGGTCGCACTGCAAGCCGTGGGTGCGGCCGCAGGTAACATGATCGCAATTCACAACGTCGTGGCGGCATCGGCTACCGTCGGCCTACTCGGCCGTGAGGGCACCACCATTCGTAAAACGATCATCCCGACCATCTACTACCTGGTCTTCACCGGCATTATCGCGCTGATCGCGTTTTATGTTTTGGGTGTGATTGACCCATTGATGTAAGGAGTAGCGTTACCTCACGGTAGGAACGGCTGGGTAGCCTTAGGGCTACCCAGCACTACATTAAAAAGCCGGATTGTATCCTCACCAACCACTCTCGACACTTTATGAAAAATACTTCCAAAAGCATCGACATATTATGGAAATATTTTCCATCAAGTGATTAGATAGCTGTCTCTCCTCCTCATCCATAGGAGTTACCATGAATATCCTTTACGACGAGCGCCTTGATGGTGAGCTTGTCCGCCGTGATAAAGCCGAGGTGCTTAGCGACCTGCAAGGCGCCGTGCCCTCATTAACGCTGCTGCATCGGGAAGAAGATTTACGCCCTTTCGAGTGCGATGGCTTAGCCGCTTACCGCGTGCTGCCGATGTTGGTGGCCCTGCCGGAAACGCTGGAACAGGTCGAAGGCCTGTTAAAGCGTTGCCATGCACTGGGCGTACCCGTGGTGACCCGGGGAGCAGGCACCGGCCTTTCCGGCGGCGCACTGCCGCTTGAGCAGGGCGTGCTGCTGGTCATGTCGCGGTTCAACCAAATTATTACCGTTGACCCCGACGCGCGCATTGCCCGCGTTCAACCAGGGGTGCGCAACCTTGCCATTTCCGAGGCGGCCGCCCCTTACGGGCTCTACTACGCCCCCGACCCCTCCTCGCAAATCGCCTGCTCAATTGGCGGCAACGTCGCCGAAAATGCCGGCGGCGTGCACTGCCTGAAGTACGGTCTCACCGTGCATAACGTGATGCGGGTGGACGTGCTGACCATTGAAGGCGAGCACATGACGCTGGGTTCTGAAGCCCTGGATGCGCCCGGCTTTGATCTCTTGGCCCTGATGAACGGTTCAGAAGGCATGCTTGGGGTGGTCACGGAAATCACCGTGAAGCTGCTGCCCAAGCCAGAAACCGCCAAAGTGCTAATGGCCAGCTTCGATGATATCGAAAAAGCGGGCCGCGCGGTGGGCGACATCATTGCCGCAGGCATTATCCCCGGTGGCCTGGAAATGATGGATAAGCTCGCCATCAAAGCCGCCGAAGATTTCATCAAGGCAGGCTACCCCGTGGAAGCCGAAGCCATTCTGCTCTGTGAGCTGGATGGTGTGGAAGCCGACGTGGACGACGACTGCGAGACCGTGCGCCGCGTACTGGAAAAGGCCGGAGCCACTAACATTCAACAGGCGCGGGACGAAGCCGAGCGCGCCAAGTTCTGGGCCGGACGCAAGAATGCCTTCCCTGCTGTAGGCCGCATGTCACCCGACTACTACTGCATGGATGGCACCATTCCCCGCCGCGAGCTGCCGCGCGTGTTGAAAGGCATTGCCGCACTTTCAGAAGAGAGCGGCCTACCCGTGGCCAACGTATTCCACGCGGGTGACGGCAATATGCACCCGCTGATCCTGTTCGATGCCAACAAAGAGGGCCAGCTTGCCCTGGCGGAAGACGTAGGTGGCAAGATCCTGGAGCTATGCGTAGCCGCCGGTGGCTCGATTACCGGCGAGCATGGCGTGGGGCGCGAAAAAATCAACCAGATGTGCAGCCAGTTCCAGCCCGATGAGCTGACGGTCTTCCACGCGCTGAAAGCGGCCTTCGACCCCAAACGGCTGCTCAACCCAGGGAAAAACATTCCCACCCTGGCGCGCTGTGCCGAATTTGGCGCGATGCATGTGCATAACAATGAGTTACCGCATCCGGAACTGCCACGCTTCTGATGCAATAAGGAACCACCATGACCGAACTAGCGATACACGCTGCCGACCGAGACATTGCCGACGAGCTGAGCGAACAGGTTCGCAGCGCCTACCACGACCGTACTCCGCTGCGCATCGTGGGGGGCAATACCCGAGCCTTTTATGGTCGTCCGGTGGAAGGCACGGAACTCAACGTCGCCGCCCACAGCGGCATCGTCTCTTACGATCCTATCGAACTCGTCGTCACGGTGCGGGCAGGCACCCGCTTGAGCGCGCTGAACGCGGCGCTGGCAGAAAAACATCAAATGCTGCCTTTCGAGCCGCCCATTTTTGGCGAAGCCAGCACCATTGGCGGTGCGGTGGCCACCGGTATGTCCGGCCCTCGCCGCCCTTGGGCAGGTGCTGCACGGGATTTTGTCCTGGGCACGCGGGTGATTACCCAAGAAGGCAAGCTGCTGCGCTTTGGCGGCGAAGTGATGAAAAACGTGGCGGGCTATGACCTGTCCCGCATGATGGCCGGTGCCCAGGGCACGCTAGGCGTGCTGGCCGATATCTCATTTAAGGTGCTGCCTATTCCCACCGCCAGCCACAGTCTGCGCCTTGAAATGGGCTTGCAAGATGCTTTAGCGAAGCTCTCTGAGCTTGGCCGCCAGCCGCTGCCTATCACGGCTGCGGCATGGCACGCGGGCGAGCTGTTTATTCGGCTGGAAGGCGGTGAAAGCTCCGTCAAGGCCACGAAAGAGCGCCTGGGCGGTGAAGCGCTTTCTGCGGATTTCTGGCAACAGCTTCGTGACCAGCAGCATGGCTTTTTCAGCCTCAACGAAGGTCAAGCACTGTGGCGCCTCTCGCTACCGCCCCATACCCCAGCGCTAAAGCTCGCCGTTGATGAAAGCGATATCTTCTATGATTGGGGCGGCAGCCAGCGCTGGGTGAAAACCGCACTTCCCGCAGACACGCTGCGCGATGAATGCCAGAAGGCCGGTGGCCACGCTACCTGCTACACCCCGCATGCCCAAGGGGGCGCGGAGTCACCGTTTACTCCGCTGAATGCTGTGGTCGAGAAGTACCACCGCAACCTGAAGGCCGAGCTGGATGCCCACGGCATTTTCAACCCTGGTCGTCTTTATGCGGCATTTTAATCAGGAGAGCTGACATGCAGACGCACTTTACCGATGCCGACCGCCAAAAACCGCATATTCAGGAAGCCGAGCGCATTCTGCGTACCTGTGTGCACTGCGGCTTTTGTAACGCCACCTGCCCCACTTACCAGTTGCTGGGCGATGAGCGAGACGGGCCACGCGGGCGCATCTACTTGATGAAGGAGCTGCTGGAGAGCCGCGATGACGATGACCAAGTCACCGAAGAGACTCGCCTGCACCTAGACCGCTGCCTAACCTGCCGCAACTGTGAAACCACCTGCCCCTCCGGCGTGGAGTATCACAAGCTGCTGGATATTGGCCGTGCGG
The DNA here is from genome assembly GCF_009846525.1 of Halomonas meridiana. Lineage (NCBI taxonomy): Bacteria > Pseudomonadati > Pseudomonadota > Gammaproteobacteria > Oceanospirillales > Halomonadaceae > Vreelandella > Vreelandella aquamarina. Next base: position 3,095,559 of record NZ_CP024621.1, read on the forward strand.
AAATAGACCGTCGTGTGCCGCGCCCGGCGGCAGAACGGGCTCAGCGCTATGCGCTGCGCAAAATGCTGGTCGACCCGAAACGCTTCAAAGCGCTGCTGACCTTGGGGCAAACCTTCAAGCCTCTAGTGCCCGGCAAGCTGCGTAGCAAAATGCCGCCCGCACCGGTCGATGCAGGCCAGCGACCCGACAGCCAGCGCCATGCCCGCAAGGTATTGATTCTAGAAGGCTGCGTGCAGCCGGGCCTGTCGCCCAACACCAACGCAGCCACGGCACGCCTGCTCGATCGTTTGGGCATTAGCGTCACACCGATTAGTGAAGCTGGCTGCTGTGGTGCTATCGACTTCCACCTCAATGCCCAAGAGGCGGGCCGCGAGCGGATGCGCGCCAATATCGATGCCTGGTGGCCGCAAATCGAGCAGGGCGCGGAAGCCATCGTACAAACCGCCAGCGGCTGCGGCGCCTTCGTCAAAGAGTATGCCGACATGCTCAAGGACGACCCCGCCTACGCTGAAAAGGCCAAAAAAGTCAGCGCACTGGCAAAGGATATCGTCGAAATACTGCGCGACGAGCCGCTTGAAGCGCTGCAGCTTAAAGAGCATCAGCGTTTAGCGTTCCACTGCCCCTGCACGCTGCAGCACGCCCAGAAGCTCAACGGCGCAGTGGAAGGCGTGCTTAGCAAACTCGGCTTTGCACTAACGCACGTGAAAGATGCCCACCTGTGCTGCGGCTCGGCGGGCACCTACTCGGTGACACAGCCAGAGCTCGCCACTCAGCTGCGCGATAACAAGCTGAATGCGCTAGAAGCAGGCAACCCTGAGGTGATTGTGACCGCCAACATCGGCTGTCAAACGCATCTGGCCAGTGCCAACCGCACGCCGGTACGCCACTGGGTAGAAGTCGTGGACGCTGCCCTGGTATAACCCTTTACACTCGCTGCGCTTTCACAACGTATTAACGGTTGGGCGCAGCGCTTTCATCCCTATGATAAAAAGGATCCTTTGATGCAAACCAAAGCTGTTTTAGGCCAAGCCGACGTTATCCAAGTCCTCGATGCCGCACAGAAAGAAGCTGACAACAACAGCTGGCCGGTCACCATCGCCGTCACCGACGATGGCGGCCATCTGCTGGCACTGCGCCGTTTAGACGGTGCTGCCCCGTTCAGCGCCGATGTCGCTACCCAAAAAGCGCGTAGCGCTGCCCTGGGTCGTAAAGAGACCCAAGTGTTTGAAGAGATGATTAACGGTGGCCGTACGGCGTTTGTCTCTGCACCGCTACAGGGTCTGCTGTCTGGCGGCGTGCCGATCATCGTGGATGGCCAAGTCGTCGGCGCTGTTGGCATCTCTGGCGTTAAGCCAGATCAAGACGTGCAAATTGCCAAAGCAGGCGTCAGCACGATCGCCTAACGCTTACCTAGTCAGTAATAAAAGCAAGTAACAGCAGCGTGCAGCGCATTGACTGCACGCTGCTTGTTAGCGTGTTATGTACGCGCAATAAAAAAAGCCCGAATCATCGATTCGGGCTTTTTTGAAATTTGTTCGGCTTTATCAATATGACTGCCGATGGGTGCTTAATGGCGGACCGGACGAGACTCGAACTCGCGACCTCCGGCGTGACAGGCCGGCATTCTAACCGACTGAACTACCGGTCCACTTTAAGACACACTAACCATTTAAATCATTTATTAAAGCGGTTCAGAGGCGCTAAAACATTGGCTTAAATGGTGGGTGGTACTGGGTTCGAACCAGTGACCCCCAGCTTGTAAGGCTGGTGCTCTCCCAACTGAGCTAACCACCCGGGGTATTGATAGCTTGTTGCTTATCAATATTACTACTTCTCAAGTTATCGTGGCGGACCGGACGAGACTCGAACTCGCGACCTCCGGCGTGACAGGCCGGCATTCTAACCGACTGAACTACCGGTCCGAATAGCGATAACTAATTGCAGACTAAGATGATGATGGCGGACCGGACGAGACTCGAACTCGCGACCTCCGGCGTGACAGGCCGGCATTCTAACCGACTGAACTACCGGTCCACAAATGCATCACTTAACTGCGTTACGTTTCCAGGGCACCAAATAAATGGTGGGTGGTACTGGGTTCGAACCAGTGACCCCCAGCTTGTAAGGCTGGTGCTCTCCCAACTGAGCTAACCACCCGCTGGTCACGTGGCGCTGCATTCTACAGAAGCCTGTTTGAATGTCAACACGTTGCGTTTAAATTTTTGATTTAAACCAGCGTACTGCACGTTCTCGCGGCAACCGCTTACTGAGCGCGGACGAAGGATGCCGCAACTATGGCTGCTTCGTCAATCAAAACCTGCTGATTGACACCAGAACGTCGCCGCGGCTTAAAGTCATGGTCGCCATCGGTTAACCAATGAATGTGAAGAGCGTCTGGTAAATCATAGGCGGCCACCTCTTCACGCGTGCCAAACGGGTCACGCTCCCCTTGCAGAATCAGCATAGGCGTAGCGATGTCAGGAAAATGATCGGTGCGAAGAGAGTCGGGCTTTTTGGGTGGGTGAAACGGATAGCCTGCTGCAACGACGCCTGCGCAGGGGTGCTGACTGGCAAACAGCGATGCCACACGCCCGCCCATGGATTTCCCTCCCACCCATAAAGGCGAACCACTGATGGACACGACCAGATCATACCAAGCGACGAAGTGCTCCAGCGTTTTCGTTACGGGCGGAGGCGGACGGCGCTTTGCCTGCTCGCTCATTTGCTGCATGTAGGGGAAATCGATCGCCCAAACTTGGAGCCCCTGATGGGCCAGCGTCGCGGCAAATTGCCGCATAAAATCTGACAGGTGACCGGCCCCAGCACCATGGGCTAGCAGAATTCGCCCCTGCTCGGGGTTGCCGGAGACGCTCACCGGCCCCATCCCTTCCACGAGAAACCGCTGAACAGCGGGGCTGGCGAGCCGTTCACGCAGCGCCTGTGGGGTGATGGTCACGAAACCATGGCCAGCGTAATAGGACACTTAGCCCTCCTAATAATTCAGCGTTACATCCATTGGCGTGTTCAGCTTAGGGCGCGGCTGCGATAGAATCTAGGCCGGATCTTGACCTGCATCATCAAGCGGGTGGCCGCACCCGTGCACAATGCGATGGCAACGTGCGATTGCAAAATGCCACGGGTTACCCCCTAACCGCGTTCGATGGGAACATGAAATGAGCACAGCATTGGAACACCCGACCTACAACTACAAGGTAGTTCGGCAGTTCGCGATTATGACCGTTGTGTGGGGCATCGTAGGTATGACGCTTGGCGTTATCCTTGCCTCCCAGTTGGTCTGGCCGCAACTGAACCTCGGCCTACCTTGGACGAGCTTCGGGCGTCTTCGTCCGTTACACACTAACGCCGTTATCTTCGCCTTCGGTGGTTCAGCGCTCTTTGCGACGTCGTATTACGTCGTTCAGCGTACCTGTCAGACACGCCTGTTCTCTGACAAGCTCGCAGCGTTCACCTTTTGGGGGTGGCAAGCGGTGATCCTGTCGGCGGTGGTCTCCCTGCCGCTGGGCTACACCACGACCAAAGAGTACGCAGAGCTCGAATGGCCGATCAACATCCTACTGGCGGTAGTGTGGATCAGCTATGCGATCGTGTTCTTGATGACAATTAAGAAACGCACCACGTCGCACATCTATGTGGCGAACTGGTTCTTTGCTGCGTTCATTCTGACTGTTGGCGTTCTGCACATCGTGAACAACGCCGCGATTCCCGTCACGCCCATGTACTCCACCTCCATTTATGCAGGTGCCGTCGATGCCATGGTGCAGTGGTGGTATGGCCACAACGCGGTGGGCTTCTTCCTGACGGCGGGCTTCCTGGGCATGATGTACTACTTCGTGCCGAAGCAGGCTGAGCGTCCGATCTACTCCTATCGCTTGTCTATCGTCCACTTCTGGGCGCTGATCATGATCTACATGTGGGCAGGCCCGCACCACCTGCACTACACCGCGCTGCCCAACTGGGCGCAGTCGCTGGGTATGATCATGTCGATCATTCTACTGGCACCGTCTTGGGGTGGCATGATCAACGGCATGATGACCTTGTCAGGCGCTTGGCATAAGCTGCGCACCGACCCAACCCTGCGCTTCTTGGTGGTTGCCCTGTCGTTCTACGGCATGTCGACCTTCGAAGGTCCGATGATGGCGATCAAGACCGTCAACGCGCTTTCCCACTACACCGACTGGACCATTGGTCACGTTCACTCAGGTGCGCTTGGCTGGGTCGCGATGATTACCATCGGCTCCATGTACCACCTGATTCCACGCGTCTTTGGTCGTACCGAAATGTACTCCGTTAATTTGATCGCCGTGCACTTCTGGCTGGCGACTATCGGCACGGTGCTGTACATCGCAGCGATGTGGGTCAACGGCATCATGCAAGGCTTGATGTGGCGCGCCATCAATGCTGACGGCACGCTGATGTACACCTTTGTGGAATCGGTTGAAGCCAGTGGCCCCGGCTACTTCGTGCGCATGGTGGGCGGCCTCTTCTGGGTAACCGGCATGCTCCTGATGGCCTTCAACGTGTACATGACCGTGAAGCGCCGCGAAGCCATTGGCCTCACTGCGCCGCAAGCCGCTTAAACCGGGGAAGTTAAGACCAATGAAACACGAGATTGTCGAAAAGAACGTTGGCCTACTCGCCGTGTTGATCCTGGTTGTGATCAGCTTTGCCGGTTTGGCCGAAGTCGTTCCGCTGTTCTTTCAAAAGCAGACCACCGAGCCGGTCGAAGGGCTTCGCCCCTTGACTGCGCTCGAACTGGAAGGCCGCGATATCTATCGCCGTGAAGGCTGCGTTGGCTGTCACTCGCAGATGGTGCGGCCCTTCCGTGCAGAAACCGAGCGCTATGGCCACTACAACGTAGCGGGCGAACAGGTATACGAGCACAACTTCCTGTGGGGTTCCAAGCGTACCGGGCCTGACTTGGCGCGTGTAGGCGGCCGCTACAGCGATGATTGGCACCGTGCCCACCTGTACAACCCGCGCGATGTCGTGCCGGAATCGATCATGCCAGCCTACCCCTGGCTGTTTGAGCGTACCCTCGACGGCGAAGCCACACCGGATAAAATGCGCACCCTGCGTCAGCTCGGCGTGCCCTACACCGATGAGGACATCGCCAACGCGACCGCTGACGTACGCGGCACCCAGGAAATCACTGCCCTGGTCGCCTACTTGCAACAGCTAGGAACCGTGCTCGAGGGCACACGTTAAGTTATGGATACGGGAACTTTCCGCGGCCTGATCACGCTGATTTTGATCTTCGCTTTCATTGGCATCTTTTTCTGGGCCTACTCGAAGCGACGCAAACCAGATTTTGACGAAGCGGCCAACCTGCCCTTCGCCGACGATGATGAGCAGCCGACCCGTGATAAGCATGCTTCGACCGAAGACGAAGCGGATTCCCGCCACGACAGGGGAGATAAGAATAGATGAATAATTTATGGGGTGACTCCCTATCCAGCTTCTGGAGCGCCTGGATTATCGTCATCACACTGGGCACGATCGCGCTGAGCGTTTGGATTTTGTTAGCCAACCGCCGCACCGATAAAACGCCCGATGCCGATGGCAATGTCGAGACCACTGGCCACGCGGCGGATGGTATCGAAGAGTATGACAATCCGCTGCCGCAGTGGTGGTTCAAGCTCTTCATCCTTACCGTGGTGTTTGCCCTCGGCTACTTGGTGCTCTACCCAGGTCTGGGTAACTACGCCGGCATCCTGGGCTGGTCTCAGGAGAGCCAGTGGGAAGAGGAAGTGGCCGACGCGGAAGACCGCTTCACGCCGATCTTTGCCCAGTACCAGGAAGTGCCGATTCCAGACCTCGCGCAGGATGCCGAAGCCATGCAGGTGGCAGAGCGTATCTTCTTGAACAACTGCGCCGTATGTCATGGCTCGAATGCCCAGGGCGGCTACGGCTTCCCCAACCTGACCGACGACGACTGGCTCTACGGGGGCGAACCCGAAAACATTCTGACCACGCTGAACAATGGCCGTAACGGCCTGATGCCGTCCTGGCAGCAGCTCGGTGAGAACAATATCGAAAACCTGACTCAGTACGTGCTGTCGCTCTCCGGCGAAGAGCATGACGCCGAGCGTGCTGCCAGCGGTGAAAGCACCTTCCTGGCTGCCTGTGCGGCGTGTCACACGCCCAGCGGCACGGGGAACACCGCTCTTGGTGCGCCGAACCTGACCGACGACGTGTGGCTCTATCTGGCACCCGGCCAGAGCGTGGACGACTCCATTCGCCAAACGCTGCGTAACGGTCGTAACGGCCACATGCCTGCCCAGGCTGCGTACATCGGTGAAGAGCGCGTTCACCTCGTGGCCGCTTACGTGTACAGCCTACGTTTCAACGACTAACCCCGTTGATAGGCGTTTAACGCCAGCGTGTACGAAGGGGTGCGGTTACATACCGCACCCTTTCTACATCCAGCATCCGCTCAGCCACCCGGCTATCCGTTACACTATTGTTTAGCAATGTGTGTATAGCGATTCGACATACAGCGACGCGATCTCCTTCACCAATGAAGGTTGCGTGAGCCAGGCTATCGTCCACTCCTGCCTATTGAGCTGCGATCACCGCCATGGAAAAAATACCTAGCCACGATATTACGCCGCCAACCGTTGGGCACCACACGCCGGGAGACACCACCACGCAAGAGATGTACGCCAAGCGGCGGCATATCTACGTGCGGGAGATCAAAGGGCTGTTTCAAAAGGTACGACGCAGCGCGAACTGGGCGCTAATGATGGGCTTCTTTTTGCTCCCCTGGCTGAACTGGGGTGACCGCCCTGCCGTGTGGTTTGATCTACCGGGCCGTGAATTCCACATTTTTTCGGCCACGTTCTACCCGCAGGAGTTCATCCTTCTCTCGTGGCTGCTGATCATTTGCGCCTTTGGACTGTTTTTCATCACCGTGTTTGCGGGGCGTGTCTGGTGTGGCTACACCTGCCCGCAGAGCGTTTGGACATTTTTATTCATTTGGCTTGAGCACCGCATCGAAGGCTCGCGCAATCAGCGCATAAAGCTGGATAACCAGCCGATGACTGCCAACAAAGCCTGGCGCAAGGGGGCAAAACACGCTGCTTGGCTGCTGATTGCCCTGGCCACCGGCGTGACGTTCGTCGGCTACTTTACGCCGATTCGTGACCTCGTCCAGGAGCTTCCCACGCTAGAAGCCCACGGCTGGTCTTATTTTTGGGTAGGTTTCTTTTTAATTTTTACCTACCTCAACGCCGGCTGGCTGCGTGAGCAGGTGTGCATCTACATGTGCCCCTATGCCCGTTTCCAGTCGGTGATGTTCGATCGCGATACGCTGATCGTTTCTTACGACGACGCCCGCGGCGAACCCCGCGGCCACCGCAAGAAATCGCTCAGCCATGCCGAGGTCCGAGAAGCGGGCCTGGGTGACTGTATCGACTGCGAGCTGTGTGTCCAGGTCTGCCCGACCGGCATCGATATCCGCGACGGGCTGCAGTACGAATGCATTACCTGCGCCGCCTGTATCGATGCCTGCGATAGCGTAATGGATAAAATGGGCTATCCCAGAGGGCTGATTCGCTACACCACCGAGAACGCCCTGGAAGGTAAAAAGAGCCACATTCTGCGCCCACGCTTGATCGGCTATTTCGTGGCACTGGTGGTGATGGTGGCGACCTTTGCCTGGGCCGTGAACGACCGCACACCGCTGACCTTCGATGCCGAACGCGAGCGTACCCAGCTCTATCAAGTCACTCGCGATGGCCAGATAAGCAACGTCTACAGCCTCACCGTGCGCAACCTGGACACGCAGGACCATACCTATGCGATTAGCGCAGCCGGGCTGCCCAACCTGCAGTTGGATAACACCTCGCTACGCGTTCCCGCCGGTGAGTCGCGCATTCAGGTGATCACCGTGCTGGCGGACCCTGAGACCTTGAGCGAACCCAGCCACGCCATCACCTTCACGCTGCAGGCGCAGCAAGACGAGCAGATTCGTCAGACCCGCGAAGCGCGGTTCTTGAGTGATATTAGGAGATAAACGCGTCATGTCCGACACCCCGATTCCGCCTTGGTACAAACAGTTCTGGCCGTGGTTCCTGCTCGGGCTACTGTTTTCGTCCATTCTGTTCAGCATTGGCTTTGCGGTCATGTCGATCAAAAGCTACGACGGCATGGTGGTTCAAGAGGATTACTACGAGCACGGCAAAGCCATCAACATGGTGCTGGCGAAGCAGGAGCGCGCGCGTGAACTCAATTTGAGCGCCGACCTTCGCATCGACCCGCTGACGAGCGATATCGTCATCGACCTTGCAGGCGATGTTCGCCCGGACAAACTCTATCTGGACCTCATCTTCCCCACCGAAGATGACCGAGACCAATCCTTCGTACTGGAGCACGTCCGGGAAGGCCGCTACATCACCCAAGGGCCGGATAATCTGCGCTACCGCTGGTACCTTCAAATTCAGCCCGAGCAAGGTGATGACGCCGATTGGCGGCTGATCGGCGAAGCCCGCTTCCCGAATGAAGAGAGCGTTGCTCTACTGCCCGGAGGGCGCTCAGAAAGCGAATGAGCACGAACGCGCTAAGCTGCTACCACTGCGGCAGCCCGGTGCCCGACGGCGCACCGTGGCAAATCGTGGTGGACGACACGCCCCACTCATTGTGTTGCCCCGGCTGTGAAGCCGTGGCACACGCCATCGTCGACGGCGGGTTAGAGAGCTACTACCGCTATCGCACCGAACTGCCCGAGCGCCCCGACGAACGTCAAGCCGCCAAAGCGGAGACCTGGTCGGTGTTCGACGATCCAGGGCTGCAGGCGCAGTTCGTTCACCCAGACGGCGATGAGGGCCACGTCAGGGCAACGCTGGCCGTAGAAGGGATTACCTGTGCCGCCTGCGCGTGGCTCATCGAGCACCGCTTGAACGCGCTTGAAGGCGTTGTCTCCAGCGCAGTCAACCTGACCCATCACCGCCTTCGCGTCGCTTGGGACCCTAACGTCATCAAGCTCTCCCAGCTCTACGCCGAGCTGGCCGCCATTGGCTACGATGCGCAGCCCTACGAGCCGGACCATGCCCAAATGCGCTTGCAGCATGAAGAGCGCATGAACGTACGCCGCTTGATCGTGGCGGCGGTGGGGATGATGCAGGTCATGATGTTCTCCATCCCCATTTACGTCTCGGGGCCTGGGGAACTCAGTGAGGACTTCTTTGCGCTGTTTCATTGGCTCTCGTTCGCGCTGGCCACGCCGGTGGTGTTCTTTTCGGCGCTGCCCTTCTTCCGTAACGCCCTGCGCGATCTCAAAACCGGCGTACTAGGGATGGATGTGCCTGTTTCACTCGCCATTGGTGGCGCGTATTTCGCCAGCAGCTACGCAGTGCTGTTTAACGTGGGTGAGGTCTATTTTGACTCGGTCGCCATGTTCACCTTCTTTTTGCTGTTTGGCCGCTACGTGGAAGGGCGCGCCAGACGACGCAGCGGTCATAGCGGTAATGCCTTAAGTGGCGTGCTGCCGGTCTCTGCTACACGGTTGGAAGCCGACGGCAGTGAACGCATTCTGCCCGCTAGCGAGCTAGCCCCCGGCGACCGCGTGCTCATCAAGCCCGGCCACGGCGTCCCCGCCGACGGTATTATCGAAGATGGCGAGTCTAGCCTGGACGAGTCGATGCTGACCGGCGAGTACCTGCCCGTCACCCGCCGAGTGGGCGAACAGGTGGTAGGCGGCAGCCAAAACATGGAGAATCCGCTCACGGTGCGGGTGACTCATGCAGGCCACCATGCACGCGTGGCGGGCATCGTCGATTTGACCGACCGCGCCTTTGCCAGCCGCCCGCGCTTGGCGCAAATGGCGGCGCGCATGGCGCACCTGTTCGTACTGCGCCTGCTGGTGGTCACCGCCTGTGTCACCGTGGCGTGGTGGTTTATCGACCCTTCCCGCATGCTCTGGGTGCTACTCTCCGTCCTAGTAGTCACCTGCCCATGCGCGCTGGCACTCGCCACTCCCACGGCACTCACGGCAGGGCATGGGCAACTGCGCCAGCGCGGGGTGTTGATTACCCGTGCCGACGCCATCGAGTCGCTCTCTAACGTCACGCGAGTGATTTTTGACAAAACCGGCACGCTCACCCGGGGCGAGATGCAGCTCACCCAAACCTGCCCGTTAACAGCCCAGAGTAGTGAACAGCTGCGCGCTATTGCCGCCGCGCTGGAAGCCCACTCCGAGCACCCCATTGCCCGCGCGTTTCGGCCGTTTCGGGACGCCACGCTCCAGGCGCGCCAAGTCAAAAGCGTGACGGGAAGCGGACTAGAAGGCGTGCTGAACGGGGCCACATGGCGCTTGGGCAAGCCCGATTTTGCAACGACGGAACCACTCACGCCGCCCGGCAGCGGCCAATGGCTGCTGCTCAGCGAAAATGACGCGCCGCGGGCGTGGTTCAAACTGCACGACGGGATTCGAGACGATGCTGCCCACACCGTGGCCGCCCTGCAGGCACGAGGGCTCACCGTGGAGCTACTGTCTGGAGATACCCAGGAAGCGGTGGAGAGCTTGGCAGAGCAGCTCAATATTGCCACGTGGCACGCAGGCAAGTCACCGGAAGGCAAGCTCGAACGGCTGCGTGAGCTGCAGGCGCAGGGCGAACGTGTGGTCATGATTGGCGATGGTATCAACGATGTGCCGGTGCTCGCCGGTGCCGATGTGGCCATTGCCATGAACGGAGCCACCGACTTGGCACGCACTCGGGCCGACGCGGTCTTGCTCAGCCCACGCTTAATGCGTATTTTCGAGGCCATTGAAATCGCCAGCGCCACGCGACGCATCATGCGCCAGAACATGATCTGGTCAGTGTGCTACAACTTCTCCGCGCTACCCCTGGCTGCGATGGGGCTGGTTCCGCCGTGGTTGGCGGCGATTGGCATGTCGCTAAGTTCGCTGGTCGTGGTGGGCAATGCGTTACGCCTCACGCGCTGGCGTACCTCACCCGCTCCCCAGCTAGCCCCAGCCACACCGGTGACCGTATGACGATTCTCTATCTGCTGATTCCGCTATCGCTGATTCTGTTAGGGCTGGCGGTGTGGGCGTTCTTCTGGGCCGTGAAGAATGACCAGTTCGACGACCTAGAAGGCCCCGCCCACCGCATCCTGTTCGATGACGATGAGAACGACTTCACCCCCGAGCAGCGCGCCGAACGCAAACAAGCCGCCAAGCCACCCCGCGATCGCGAGCCACCGCCATGAACCCCACGGGACTGGATCTGCCGCCGCTCATGGCGGCGTTCGTGTTTGGCCTGATGGGCGGGGCTCACTGCATTGGCATGTGCGGCGGCATCATGAGCGCCCTCACCTTCGCCGTGCCGCCCAGCATGCGCCACCCGGCTCGCATGGGCGGACTGCTGCTCAGTTATAACGTGGGCCGCATTTTGAGCTACATGACGGCAGGGGCCTTGGCAGCCACGCTCGGCACCCTGGTCTCGCTCTCGCCGCAGGCGCGTATCGCGCTGCAGATCGTCGCGGCGGTGATGCTGATCCTAATGGCGCTGTACATCGCCAACTGGTGGAAAGGGCTATTGAAAGTCGAAGCCGTGGGGCGCAGGCTATGGCGCTTCATCGAACCCGTCGGGCGGCGTTTGATGCCCGTGGTTCACCTGCCGCAAGCCTTTGCACTCGGCGCCCTGTGGGGCTGGCTGCCTTGCGGGCTGGTGTACTCGATGCTCGCCTGGAGCTTGGCCATTGCCGACCCGCTACAAGGGGCGTTATTGATGGGTGCCTTTGGCTTGGGCACCCTGCCCGCACTGCTGGCCACGGGCCTTGCGGCGCGCCAGCTAAGTCAGCTCATCCGCCATTCCGCCACGCGTAGCCTCGCCGCACTGACCATTATCGGCTTTGCCCTGTGGCAGCTCTGGGCACTTCTCCTTCCCACCGGGCATTGAACACAACGACGGCTATTGCGCCGTTGCTTGATATAGCTCAACCCTTTGCGTGTGGGACCGGCGTAACATTGGCGCATCCGCTTTTCTGCTTGCCCTGTTACGTCGGAGCGCTCCCTATGCCCGTTAACGCCACTGCTGCCCTCGCTCACCCCTCTTCCGCAGCGGCGGAGACCACTGCCTGGGACGACGCACTGCTACGCCGTTACGACACCAGCGGCCCGCGCTATACCTCGTACCCGACGGCGCTCTCTTTTCATGACCAATTCACTGCTGACGATATGAGCCAGGCGCTTGCGCGCAGCAACGCCAGCCGAAAACCGCTCTCACTGTACGTGCACGTCCCGTTTTGTCGGAAAATTTGCTTTTACTGCGCGTGCAACAAAATCGCTACAAAAAATACCGCTCTGGCCGAACCCTACTTATCACGGTTGGATCGCGAGATGGTGCTCACTGCGCGCCATTTGGATACAGAGCGTCCGGTGCAGCAGCTGCACTGGGGCGGCGGCACTCCAACGTTTCTCACCCTGGCTCAGATGAGCGATTTGGTCGACCGCTTAGACGCACGCTTTGGCCTCTCCAATGCGCCGGACCGTGATTACGCCATCGAAATCGACCCACGTGAGGCGGATGTCTTTACCCTGCGCCATTTGCAGTCGCTGGGCTTCAACCGCTTGAGCTTGGGCGTACAAGACCTCGATCCACAGGTACAAACGGCGATCAATCGCGTTCAGCCCCGGGTGCTCACCGAAACGCTAATGGATGAAGCCCATCGGCTCGGCTTTCGCTCGCTCAACCTCGATTTGATTTATGGCCTGCCCTTACAAACCGAGAAGAGTTTCGCGGACACGCTGCGCCAAGTGATCGAGCTAGGTCCCGCACGGCTGTCGGTGTTTAACTATGCGCATCTGCCGACCCGCTTTGCGCCCCAACGACGCATCAAGGACGCCGACCTGCCCAGCGCCGATGAGAAGCTGGCCATGCTGCATACCACCATTGCGATGCTGACCCAGGCGGGCTATGTGCATATCGGCATGGACCATTTCGCGCGCCCCGACGACAGCTTGGCCAAGGCGCAGCGCAACGGCACCCTGCAGCGCAACTTTCAAGGCTACTCCAGCCACGCCGAGTGCGACTTGATTGGTTTGGGGGTATCGGCCATTTCTCGGATCAACGATAGCTACGCGCAAAACCCTACCCGGCTCGCTGACTATGAAGCGGCCTTAGATGAAGGTAGGCTGGCGACCGTGAAAGGGTTACGTTTAAATAAGGATGACCTAATACGAAGAGAGGTCATCGAGCGGCTCATGTGCGATATGGCCATTGACCTCGACACTGTCGGCCAGCGCTGGCAGGTCGATGCCGCAGACTACTTTGCCAGCGCCCTTGAGCGGTTGGAAATCGCCGAACGGGATGGCCTGTTAACGCGTCAGGGGCTTCGGCTCACCGCCACCCCGGTGGGTCGGCTACTCATTCGACACCTGGCCATGGCCTTCGACACCCACTTACAACGCCAGGATGGCCAGCGCTACTCGAAGATCGTGTGAGCGCCTTGAGCCACCTGCCCCCTGTACCCATGATGGCGAATAAGAAGGGAGACCCCCATGTCATATCCTGCCAGCCAACGACGTTCACTGCTGCAAGAAGCGCGCTGCCAAACCTGTAGTTTAAGCTCGCTGTGCTTACCGCTTGCCCTGGAGCTTGAGGATATGAGCCAGTTCGATGCCATCATTCGCCGTCGCTCGCCGCTGAAGAAGGGCGAACCGCTGTTTCGTCAGGGCGACGCGTTCACCAGCGTTTATGCCGTGCGCTCTGGCAGTTTGAAACAGGTGACCAGCGAAGGGAACGGTAACGATCAGCTCACCAACTTCTTTCTGCCCAGCGAGCTGGTCGGCTTGGATGGTATCGACGAAGAGTACTACCCCGGTACCGTGATTGCCCTGGAGACGACCACGGTATGCGAAATTCCGTTCGACCGCTTGGAGTCGCTCTCCCAAGAACTGCCCGAGCTGCGTGGTCAGCTTTACCGCAGCATGAGTAAAGAGCTGCGCGATGACCGTAAGATGATGCGCTTGCTGTCACGCAAAACCGCCGACCAGCGGCTCGCCAGCTTTTTGATTACGCTCTCTGACCGCTTCCGTCGCCGGGGTTACTCCCCCTACAGCTTTCGGCTGTCGATGTCGCGGGCCGATATGGGCAACTACCTGGGTCTGGCGGTGGAAACGGTCAGCCGTATTCTCAGCCGCTTTCAGCAGCAGGAGGTGGTGGCCGTTTCGGGTCGCGAGGTGAATATTTTGGACATGCAGCGCCTCATCACCCTGGCAGAAGAGGAGGCGCAGACGATTACACGTTAAACGCCTGAATGCGGCTCTCCATCAGCGCCGCCTGCTTCGCTTCCAGACCGGCAAAGTCGAATAGCTCGCGGTCGGCAAGCTGGGAAGGGGCGACGTTGGTGACGGCTTTGAACATGCTCTCCAAACGGCCAGGGTGCTTCTTGTCCCACTCTGCCAACATCTCTTTGACGATCTGGCGCTGCATGTTGGGCTGTGAACCGCACAGGTTGCAGGGAATGATCGGAAACGCCATCAGCCGTGAAAACTCTGCAATGTCCGCCTCTTTGCAGTACGCCAGCGGGCGAATCACGATATTTTTCCCGTCATCAGAGAGCAGTTTCGGCGGCATGGCCTTCAGCGTACCGCCGAAGAACATATTCAAGAACAGCGTTTCCAGAATGTCTTCCCGGTGGTGGCCCAGGGCAATCTTGTTGGCGCCAATCTCGTCGGCAAACCCATACAACGAGCCACGGCGCAGACGTGAACAGAGCGCGCAGGTGGTCTTTCCTTCCGGCGTTTTCTCCTTCACGACCGAATAGGTATCACGTTCGAGAATGTGATACTCCACCCCCAGCTTGTCTAAGTACTGGGGCAACACGTGCTCCGGGAAACCAGGCTGCTTTTGGTCCATATTGACCGCCACGAGCGAGAAATTGACCGGCGCGTTGCGCTGAAGATTGCGCAAGATCTCCAGCATCGTGTAGCTGTCTTTGCCACCGGAGAGACACACCATGACCCGGTCGCCCTCTTCGATCATGTTGTAATCGATGATGGCATTTCCCACTTCGCGCCGCAGGCGTTTTTGCAACTTGTTGAATTCACGCTTCTGCTTGGCATCCTGCAGCTCATGCTGCTGGGCAAGGGACTCGTCAGACGCGCTGTCTGACGCAGTAGGGTCAAAGTAGTCAGGTTGTAACATGATCGTCGCACTGCCGATGGGTGAAGGAGCAGCGCGTATTCTAACAACACTCCGAAGCTCTACCCAATACAAACCCTAGGCCGTCAGGGCGATCTCACGCTGTAAACGCAGGTAGAGGAGCGCGCTGGCGGTGGCTTCACTGACCACGCTGGGCCAGATCAATGGCGGTAGCTGCCAGCGAGCCAACGCTACGCCAAGCGGGTCGAGGGTATCGATGTGTGGATGCAGCCGCCGCAGCTGTCGCCCGTGCAACTTGGCAACGTCCACCTGGGCGTTGGGGAGACCAAACCCCAATACGCTTTTGAACAGCCCGTTCAAAGGTTCGAGGGTGTGCTCCAACTGCCAGCCGACCAGCGGCCGGTTGCCGATGAAGTCGGCCAACTCCGTCAGGCACTCGGCATCTGGCGTGCGCGGCGCGTCGGTGGCGTGCAGCTGGTGATGGCGTCGCAGGGTAGCAGGGACTAGCGCGGGCGAAACCGACAACGTGGCCCACCACATACGACTGGTGTGCACACGGCGCGGGGTCAGTACCACCGCCGCTACGCTGATCACCGCTGGCTGACCCTCGCTCACCTGGCAGGCCATGGCCACGGACTCTTCCCCCATGTAGGGCTGAAATAGCCAGGCATACGGCGAATCGGCCCAGCGGCGACGGTCGCTTTCTCGCTGAAGCAGCGTTCTCAGCGAGCCGCTGAGCAGCGTCATGTGTCGGTCTAACAGGCGCATTCCGCTCACGAGTACTCCAAATGGTAGCGGTGGGAAAGACGCTGCTTGAAGTCTTTCACGATGTGCAGGGCTTCGCGCAACAGGTCTCGTTCCAGTGAAGAAAGCTCTTGTACCACGACCCGATTGGTACGCTTGGCGTGGGTGCCCTCCATGTCCTGGAGCTGCTGGCGAAGACGCAACTCGGTGAATAGCGCCAGGGCTTCGCCGAGATCATCGGCAAACCGGCGATCCAACCGCCCATCGATGGCCAGCGCCTCCAGGCGATCCAGGGTCGACGTGGCCTTGATGCGCCGCTCAAGCGCCATGGTGCGCACGCCGTGCACGATAGGGAAGATGCCGCCTTTTTTGATATCGATACCGTGTTGGGGCTTCTTCAGCGAGCCAAATAGCGTCAGCGGCGTCGAGAAGCGCAGCGCTGCCCGAGCAAAGTAAGAGAGCAGCAGCTCATCGTGGGAGCAGCGCTCGAACAGCGCCTCACGTATTTGATCCAGTAGCGCGGGGTTACCTGCCACGCCGTGGGAGTCGAGCAGAATCGCCAGTTTC
This sequence comes from Halomonas meridiana, assembly GCF_009846525.1. Classification (NCBI taxonomy): domain Bacteria; kingdom Pseudomonadati; phylum Pseudomonadota; class Gammaproteobacteria; order Oceanospirillales; family Halomonadaceae; genus Vreelandella; species Vreelandella aquamarina. The sequence continues at coordinate 3,111,998 of NZ_CP024621.1, forward strand.
ATCAAGCTGTCACCGTCCCGGGCGCTCACCCATTTGGCGATACGGCTCTTCCACTGCGAGACGGTGCCCACCCACTCGGGATTGGACACCATGATGTTCCCAGGACACGGCGGGTAACCCAACTGGATCAGCGTGTCGGTGAGCCCGCTCATCGCCTCGTGCACCTCGGGCCACTGGCAGTCGTCGGCCAGGATCAGGCCATTGTCCTGATCGGTTTTTAGAATCTGTTCGCCGCGCCCTTCGCTGCCCATCACCATCAGGCAGCTATGGCGGTGGTACTGCTCGGGCACCGTAAATCCCCACGCTTTGCTCATGATGCGACCATTGAGCGCCGCCAGTAACTCCATGGCAAAGCGCAGCTTCACGCCCTGGGCCATCAGCGCGTTGACCAACTCCGGCGTACGCTGGCTGGCGGCCGCCAAGGCTTCCAGGCTATTGGCTTGCTCGACCTGCAAGCTCACTACGTAGCTGCGGCTGGAGAAGAAGCTCAGCACGTCCATCAGCTCTACGACGCCCCGAACGCGCTCGTCCTCCATCACCACGACCCGGGCGACCTTATGGCGAGTCATCAGTATCAGTGCTTCAAACAGGTACTGCTCGGGGGTCACGGTGACCAGCGCCTGGTTTGCCAACGCCTCTACCGGGGTATGCTGGGTGCTGTCCCCCAGCACTAAGCCATTGAGCAGATCGGTTTTGGTGACCATGCCCAGCGCGCCTTGCGTCCCTACCAGCAGGCTATCGGCGTGACTCTCGTTTAACTGACGCACGGCATCGCGAATACTTTTCGATGCGTCGATCAACAGCGGCTCACGCATGCACTCGTGCACCTTGGCTAGCATGAAGCCTGCCATCGTCACGCCCCCCTCGGCGCGCTTTTCGGTGAGCAGGCGCGCCTTATGGGAGAGCGACTGTTTGAAGAACTGCTCGAAAGGAGGATAGTGTCGGCAGAGCTGCACGAACAGCGCTTTAGGCATCACATAGCACAAGCACTCTTGTTCGGCCTGGAAACGGTAGCGGCTTTTACCGTTGAGAATGCTGATCGCCCCAAACAGGTCCCCGGCCGTGTAGTGGCCAATCCGCGCGCTGGCGGCGGGTAGCGTGGGGTCCAGCTCGGCGACCTCTCCCTTGTGAATGAGAAATACCGACTCGCCTGCCTGGCCCATCTCAAGAATGATTTCATCCCGGTCGAAGTAGGCAAGGTCCATACCGCGACGAACGTGATCGCGCCCCGCATCATCCATCAGCGAAAACGGCAGTTGGGAGAGATCCACGTCTACCATGGGCGACCTCACTTAAGGGCAGTGACTAAAGAGAACTAGAAACGGTTTGAAGACCTGTAGACACATTGACTCATTATACTTTCCGCTATAGCGCTAACGTCTTAACGACGTTTGTTTAGCGACGAAAGTAGTGGCTTTTTTACTCACTTTTAAATCGACTAAACACCACTTGTTAAGGTAGCAAACATTGCTTTTAACCGAGCCATAGACCATTGTCCTATCACCGCCAGGAAGGCGTTTAAAGAACGCTGAAAGCTCATGAAAAATAATGCTTTATATTCATACAACTCCTGTTTGCCACGTGACTAAAAGCGCCTGATACCAAAGTCTGGGATTTATTTTCGGCGATTATTGCCCAGTATTATCAGCGAGTCATACAGGGTAATCGCACACCACCTGTCTAACGCACTTCAAGCCGCTGACGATAACTTGCCGATCACCCCTTAACGACACAAAACGGCTTAACAATAAGAAGGTGACGTGCTTGGCAACGCTGACTTACCGCTCACTCACCAGCGCGGTGTTCCATGCGGGGTTGCCCTGATGAACCACACGCTATCTTGAGTTCACTTTCCAACCCTAAAAATCACAACTGGAGAGCAACACAATGGCAGACGATAAATCCAATGCTGCTGAATACTGGAAGGCCAACGTCCGGCTAATCTTCGGATGCCTGGTGGTTTGGGCATTTGTCTCCTACGGATGTGCCATCCTGTTCCGTCCGCTGCTCGCGGGCATTCCCGTTGGCGGTACGGACCTGGGCTTCTGGTTTGCTCAGCAAGGCTCCATTCTTACCTTCATCGTGCTGATCTTCTTCTACGCCTGGAGAATGAACACGCTCGACAAAAAATACGGCCTGGGGGAGTAAGCCAGCATGAGCCAGTTTGCAATCAACTTACTGTTCGTTGGCGCCTCGTTCGCGCTCTATATCGGGATTGCGATATGGGCGCGAGCGGGCTCCACCAAAGACTTCTATGTCGCCGGCGGCGGCGTACACCCCATTACCAACGGTATGGCCACGGCAGCCGACTGGATGTCGGCGGCATCGTTCATCTCCATGGCGGGTCTGCTCGCGTCTGGCGGCTACGCGAACTCTACGTTCCTGATGGGCTGGACCGGTGGCTACGTCATCCTGGCGATGCTACTGGCCCCGTACCTGCGTAAGTTCGGTAAGTTCACCGTGCCTGACTTCATCGGCGATCGCTTCTACAGCAACACCGCGCGTTTAGTGGCGATTGTGTGCTTGATCATTGCGTCGGTGACCTACGTCATCGGCCAAATGACCGGCGCAGGCGTGGCGTTCTCCCGCTTCCTGGAAGTGAGCAACACCTGGGGTATCTGGATTGCCGCAGCGATCGTCTTCATGTACGCCGTGTTCGGCGGTATGAAAGGCATCACCTACACCCAGGTAGCGCAGTACGTGGTACTGATCATTGCCTACACTATTCCGGCGGTGTTCATCGCCATGCAGCTCACCGGCAACCCGCTGCCGATGTTCGGTATGTTCAGCACGCACACCGAATCCGGCGTTCCACTGCTGCAAAAGCTGGATGACGTGGTGTCGGCACTTGGTTTCCGCGACTACACCGCTGACGTGGACAACAAGCTGAATATGGTGCTGTTCACTCTGTCACTGATGGTCGGTACTGCGGGTCTGCCCCACGTGATCATCCGCTTCTTCACCGTACCGAAGGTCGCCGATGCGCGCTGGTCAGCGGGCTGGGCACTGGTGTTCATCGCCCTGCTCTACCTGACGGCTCCCGCAGTGGGCTCCATGGCACGCCTGAACCTGATGACCACCGTCTATCCGGAAATGGCAGGTCAAACCGAGAACTACGAAGAGGCCGCGCGTAACCCGATCCTCTATGCCGATCGTCCTGAGTGGTTCCGCACCTGGGAAGAGACCGGCCTGATCACTCACAACGACTTGAACGAAGATGGCCGGATTCAGTTCTACAACGGCGCTGCTGACTACGCAGACCGCGGCTGGGAAGGCAACGAGCTGGAGGTGAACAACGACATCCTGGTACTGGCGAACCCTGAAATTGCCAACCTGCCCGGCTGGGTAGTGGGTCTGATCGCAGCGGGCGGTATCGCGGCGGCGCTCTCCACCGCAGCGGGTCTGCTCTTGGCAATCTCGTCAGCGATCAGTCACGACTTGATCAAGACCATGATCAACCCGAAAATTTCTGAAAAAGGCGAAATGTTGGCAGCCCGTATCTCCATGGGTGGTGCGATCCTGCTGGCGACCTATTTAGGGCTCAACCCGCCCGGGTTTGCCGCTCAAACGGTCGCGCTTGCCTTCGGTATTGCCGGTGCCTCGCTGTTCCCTGCGCTGATGATGGGTATCTTCTCCAAGCGTATGAACAACAAAGGTGCGGTGGCCGGTATGCTGGCAGGCCTGATCTGTACCCTGCTCTACATCTTCACCTACCTGGGCTGGTTCTTTATTCCGGGCACCAACATGCTGGCCAACACGCCAGACAACTGGATGCTGGGTATTTCACCGCTCTCGTTTGGTGCCGTAGGTGCCGTGATCAACTTTGCCGTGGCCTTCGTTGTCTCCAACGCCACCGACGCGCCGCCGCAAGAAATTCAGGACCTGGTGGAAAGCGTACGCTATCCGAAAGGTGCTGGTGCTGCGGTTGATCACTAAGTCATAATCGTTCCACCCTATTGCGCCGTCGGCCAATAGCGAACGGAACCATCTTCCATCGGGCTTCCTTAGGGGAGCCCGATGGCTTTTCAGAAGGAAAACGTATGATTTGGCACTTAGTGGCCGCCGTGTTTGCAGGCCTTGCCGCGGCCGGGATTGGCCTACTGCTTCGCACCTTGAGCCGTAAACGACTTCCCAAGTGGATCGTGCCGGTGTTTGGCGGCTTGGGGATGCTGGGCTACCAAGTTCAGTTCGAGTACAGCTGGTATGAACACAAGCAGCAACAGCTGCCGGACACGGCCAAAGTGATCTCCAGCGACACCTCTAGCCAGATCTGGCGGCCGTGGACCCTGCTATTTCCCATGACCACGACCTTCAGCGTGGTGGATAGCGAAAACGTCCGTTCGCAAACCGTCGAGGGCGACGTGGTGGCCGAGTTCATTCTGTATCAGTTCGAGCGTCGCCATACGGACCTGATCACTACACAGCCCTACATCCTTAACTGCTCAAGCCGAGAGCTGGTTCCGCTAAACCCCGAGAGCGGCGAAGCGGATCTCGACGCGCTTCGATCTCTGCGGGAAACGTCACCGCTGCTAACTACCGTTTGCCAACTGGCCAACGAACGGCAGACGTAGCGCCCTCCCTTCGCCTAGAATGGGGCCCTTTGCTAGGCGACGTACGGCTTAGACGTATCGTCACAGGTACGATTGGTGAGGAGACACTATGTTTCATGGCGGGCTGCTGGTCGCGGTGTCACTGCTCTATATCGCAGTGCTGTTTGGTATTGCCTGGTTTGGCGACCGCCGTGCTCGTACCCACGGCGCCAGCCGCCGCCGACCCATTATTTATAGCTTGGCACTCGCCATCTACTGCACGTCATGGACGTTTTACGGCGCGGTGGGCCAAGCAGCCACCGCAGGCTGGTCGTTTGCCAGTATCTTCGTGGGGCCTATTCTGACGTTTTTGCTCTTCTGGCCCGTCCTGGCGAAGATGATCCGCGTTGCCAAGCACCAAAACGTCACCTCCATTGCCGACTTCATCGCCTCGCGCTACGGTAAGACCCAGTCTCTCGCCGCCTTTGCCAGCTTGGTCGCCCTGATTGGCACCCTGCCCTATATCGCGCTACAGCTAAAAGCCGTCTCGACGACCTTCAGCGTCTTGACCGACGCCCAAGACATGACACACGCCCCGCTGTTTGGCGATACGGCCTTCTACGTGGCGGTGGTCATGGCGATATTCGCCATTCTGTTTGGCACCCGGCACACCGATGCCACCGAACACCACGAAGGCTTGATTCATGCGGTCGCCTTTGAGTCGCTGGTCAAACTGGTGGCGTTTTTAGTGCTGGGCGCCTTCGTCACCTGGGGCATGTTTGACGGCTTAGGCGAGCTGATGGGTCACGCCGAAAGCCAGCTAGAGCTGCAGCGCCAGCTCGCTAACCAAGACTTCGGTCAAAGCTTCTGGGCGCAAACGCTACTCGCCATGCTCGCCATTCTGTGCCTACCGCGCCAGTTTCACGTGGCCGTGGTGGAGAATATTCATCCGGACGATGCCACCAAAGCGCGCTGGCTGTTCCCACTCTATTTGCTGGCGATTGCCTTTTTCGTGGTTCCTCTAGCGGCCGCTGGCCTGCTGCTGTTCTCTGAAAGCGGCGTAGAGCCGGATACCTATGTGCTTGCCCTCTCCATGGCGTCCGGCGAACAGTGGCTAACGCTGCTTACCTTCATCGGCGGTTTTTCTGCTGCCACCGGCATGGTCATTGTGGCGGCGGTGGCGGTGTCCATCATGATCTCGAACGAGATCGTCATTCCCGCGCTCTTCAGGCTGCGCTGGTTCGATACCAAAGCCCGAGACTATGGCCGTTTGGTGCTGCGCGCCCGCCGCCTCACCATCGTGGCCGTGCTGGCCATGGCGTACGGCTTTTATCAGCTGATTGGCGAGTTCACCTCGCTGGCCTCCATCGGCATGCTTTCGTTTGCAGCAGCGGCCCAGTTTGCTCCGGCGCTGATTGGCGGGCTGTACTGGAAGCGCGGCAACCGCTTGGGCGTGATCGTGGGCATGAACGTGGGCTTTGCCATTTGGGCGTATAGCCTGCTGATGCCCGCCATGATTAACGCTGGCGTGCTGCCTCAAGCGTGGCTTACCGGTGGCCCGCTGGGACTTAATTGGCTGTCACCCACGGCGCTGTTTGGATTGAACCTGGGAGATACGTTTACCCACGGGGTCATGCTGTCGCTGGGTATTAACCTGTTCTGCTATATCTTTGTCTCGCAGGTCACCTCGCAGCGAGTCGTGGAGCGCATTCAGGCCTCGCTGTTTGTGGATAGCGTCGAAACCCGGCAAACCTCCGTAAATCGCCCCTGGACGGGGGCCACGACGGTGGGCGATTTGAAAGTACTGTGTGAGCGATTCCTGGGGGCGGGCCAAGTCGATCGCGCCTTCGATGATTACGCACGCCGAGCGGGCAAGCCGCTGGATGACGGTACCCGTGCCTCCATCGACGTGATCCAATTTACCGAGCGGTTTCTCGCCTCTGTCTTGGGGGCATCGTCGGCGCGGATCGTAGTGAACTCTGCTCTTCAAGGGCGAGGCATCGGCATTTCCGATGTCATTTCGATTGTGGATGAAGCGTCTCAGGTGTTGGAGTTCAACCGCGCCCTGCTGCAGGCCACCATCGAGAACATCAATCAAGGCATTAGCGTGGTCGATCAGAACCTGCGCCTGGTGGTGTGGAATCAGCGCTATTTAGAGCTGTTCCGCTTCCCCGACCACATCATTCGCGTCGGCGCACCGATGGACCGTATCTTCCGCTATAACGCCCACAACGGTGAGTACGGCCCCGGCGACCCGGAAGAGCACGTGCAGCTACTGCTGGATAACATTCGCGATGGCCAACCCCACCGCTACGTACGCTACCGCCAGGACGGCAGCGTGCTGGAAGTACAGGGCAACCCGATGCCCGGCGGCGGCTTTGTCTATACCTACCAAGACATTACCCAACAGAAGCGCATCGAAGAGGCGCTGATCCGCTCGGAAAACAACATCCGTATCTATACCGATAACGTCCCGGCGCTCATTGCCTACTTCGATAAAGAGAGCCGCTACCTGTTTACTAACCGCGCCTACGAGCAGGCGTTCAACATCGATCGCAACGCGGTGATCGGGCGGCGCTACGAAGACGTGCTGCCGGTAAAACAGGCTGAAGAGCGAGTGCCCTGGGTACAGCGCACCCTGGCCGGTGAACGGGTGAGTTTCGAAGTCTCCATGCGGGTCAACGATGCCATGCGCTATATGCTGGTGACCTACACCCCGCACTTTGGCGATAGTCAGTCGATTCTGGGCTTCTTTGCGCTGTATCAAGACATTACCGAGCGCCGCCAGGCGGAAATTGCTCTGAAAGAGACCAATGAAACCCTGGAAGAGCGGGTGCGCGAGCGCACCCAGGCGCTGTCAGAAGCCAACGCGGCCCTGCGCCAGGAGAACCGCGTACGCGCCGAAGCGGAGCAGGCACTGCGCCAAGCGAAACAGCTCGCGGAAGACGCCAACGCCTCGAAAACCCGTTTCCTGGCTGCCGCCAGCCACGACCTACTGCAACCTCTGAATGCCGCGCGCCTGTTTACCTCGGCGCTGATGCAGAACGTCACCGCCAGCGACACTCAGCGCACCATTGGCCATATCGATAACTCGTTGCAAGCCGCCGAGGAGCTGCTGGGCACGCTGCTGGACATCTCCAAGCTGGATGCGGGGGCGCTGACGCCACGGCGTAGCCACTTCGCCCTGGCCGACATTTTCCGCCCGCTACGTGCCGAATTCGACGTGATGGCAGATGATCGTGGGCTCGATTTGGTCGTGGTGCCCACCCAGCAGTGGGTGGACTCCGATCCCCAGATGCTGCGCCGGATCGTGCAGAACTTTCTCTCCAACGCGATTCGCTACACCCAAGAGGGGCGTGTACTGCTCGGCTGTCGCCGTCAGGGGGGAAGGCTGCTGATCGAGGTGTGGGACAGCGGTCCAGGCATTCCTGAATCCAAGCTAACGGAGATCTTCCAGGAGTTCCGTCGACTCGACCAGGTGTCCCGCCATAAAGAGAGCGAAAAAGGCCTGGGGCTGGGCCTCTCCATTGCCGACCGTATGAGTCGCGTGCTGGATCACCCCATCAAAGTGCGCTCCTGGGAAGGGGTGGGCACGGTGTTTTCGGTCAGCGTGCCTATCGTGGCGGCCCGGGAGGCAACCGTCGCCGAACAGGAGCCCAGCGGCCGTCGTAGCGGTAATAAGCTGGCGGGCACACGGATTGTGTGTATCGACAACGAAACGCTGATTCTGGAAGGCATGACCGCGATGCTCAGCGGCTGGGGCTGCGAGGTATTCACCGCCACCAGCATTGGCGGGGCGAAATCGATTCTACGCAATATGGACGGTGATCCTGACGCCATCCTGGCGGATTATCACCTGGATAACGAGGTCACCGGCCTGATGGCGCTAGAAGCACTGAGCGAGCGCTTCACCGGCGCCGTTCCCGGCATTGTGATTACCGCCGACCGTACCGAGGCCGTTGCCGAAGAGGTCAAGCGCGCAGGCTATCAGCTGTTATTGAAGCCGGTGAAGCCCGCCGCCCTCCGTGCGCTACTAACCCGCACGCTGCAGGCCAGCCGCGCCAATCCCTAATCGCCAGCCCGAAAACAGCAGCGCCGCGCTTAGAAACATCTAAGCGCGGCGCTGTTCACCGGTCGTTAGCCGTTACGACTCGACTTTTGGCGGCTCCACTTCCAGCTTCTGCGCGGCAATGACGGCCTGGGTGCGCGAGTGCACGCCCAGCTTACGCAGAATGGCCGTTACGTGGGCTTTGATGGTTGCTTCCGAGACGTTCAGCTCATAGGCGATCTGCTTGTTCAGCAGACCTTCGGTGAGCATGTTCAGTACGCGAAACTGCTGGGGCGTGAGCGAGGCGATCGCCTCGGCAAAGCGCGATTCCTCTTCGCTGGTCTCTTCGAGGACGTTGGCCAGCGCTTCCGGTAACCACACCTCACCCTGCAGAATCTCACCCACCGCCTCGGCGATCAGCTGTAGCGATGACGACTTGGGAATAAAACCCGAGGCACCGTAGTCGATGGCACGGCGCACGACGTAGGGCTCATCGCTGCCGGATACCACGGCAACCGGAATATCCGGCATCTGACCGCGCAACTGGATGAGGCCCGAAAAGCCGTGGGCACCGGGCATGTGGAGATCCAGCAAAATCAAATCTGCATCGGGGTGTCGATTCACGACCTCAGTGGTGGCTTCCATGGTGTCGGCTTCGACAATCTCAGCCTGGGGGGCCAACTGGCGCAACGCCTGGGTGAGCGCTGCACGAAACAGCGGATGGTCGTCAGCGACGATAAACTTATGGGCTACTGCCATGGATATTCCTCCGGTTCCTCGAGCAGCGGGGTTGCCTGCCGCCGCGACGCTAGGCTCATACGGTTGAAGCATGGTACCCCATGGGCTTCATCATGCCCAAGCATCACATGCACAATTTGTCATTGAGACGTCATCCGAACGAAAACAGCAGTGCCGGCCCTATGGCCGGCACTGCATCGGATAAGCGCAGTTTGCCTGATCGTTAGACGCAAATGCTTGACGCCCGTCATTGAACGCCGCCCTCACTGCCGATGGCAGTGAGGGCGAGACGGTTATTGATTGGCCCGATGTTCGATCAGATCATCGACGACCGACGGATCGGCCAGGGTGCTGGTATCGCCGAGACCATCGCACTCGTTGGCGGCGATCTTACGCAAAATACGGCGCATGATTTTACCCGAGCGCGTTTTCGGCAGTCCCGGTGCCCACTGAATCACATCCGGCGAGGCAATCGGCCCGATATCTTTGCGCACCCACTGAGTCAGCTCTTTCTTCAGCTCGTCCGTGGGATCGATACCGTCGTTCAGGGTCACGTAGATGTAGATGCCCTGGCCTTTGATATCGTGGGGGAAGCCCACTACCGCCGCTTCGGCCACGGCAGAGTGCGCCACCAGCGACGACTCGATCTCGGCGGTGCCCATACGGTGGCCGGAAACGTTCAGCACGTCATCCACACGACCGGTGATCCAGTAGTAGCCATCCTCATCACGACGACAGCCGTCACCCGTGAAGTACATGCCGTCATAGGTGGAGAAGTACGTTTGAACAAAGCGCTCGTGGTCGCCCCAGATAGAGCGCGCTTGCCCCGGCCAGGAGTCTAGAATCACCAGATTGCCTTCGGTGGCACCTTCGAGCTTATTGCCCTCGTTATCGACCAGGGCAGGTTTGACGCCAAAGAAAGGCGTCGTTGCCGAACCCGGTTTCAGGTCGGTGGCCCCCGGCAGCGGTGCAATCATGATGCCGCCGGTTTCGGTCTGCCACCAGGTATCCACGATGGGGCACTTCTCGTTGCCGATCACGCGGTAGAACCACTCCCACGCTTCCGGGTTGATCGGCTCACCCACCGACCCCAGCAGGCGCAGCGAATCCCGCTTGCTGGAGTCCATGACGCCATCACCGTGGGCCATCAGTGCGCGTACGGCGGTGGGCGCGGTGTAGAGGATATTGACCTGATGCTTGTCGACGATTTCGCCCATTCGGCCGTGGGTCGGGTAGCTCGGCACGCCTTCGAACATCAGCGTGGTGGCACCGTTCGCTAGCGGGCCGTAGACGATATAGCTATGACCGGTCACCCAGCCCACGTCAGCCGTACACCAGTAGATCTCGCCCTCTTGGTAGTCGAAGACGTACTGATGCGTCATGGCGGCGTAAGTCAGGTAACCGCCGGTGGTGTGCTTCAAGCCTTTTGGTGCGCCGGTGGAACCGGAGGTGTAGAGAATGAACAGCGGATCTTCCGCGTTCATCGCCTCGGCCGGGCACTCGGTTGACTGCTTATCGACCAGCTCGTCAAACCAGATATCGCGGCCTTCCTGCCAGTCGATCTCGCCACCGGTGCGCTTCACTACCAGTACGTTCTTGCACACGTCGGTGCCATCACGCTTGAGCGCGGAGTCGACGTTCTCTTTGAGCGGTACGTGCTTGCCACCACGCACCGACTCATCGGCGGTAATGACCAGCTTGGAATCCGCACCGATGACCCGCTGGGCCACCGCATCCGGCGAGAAGCCACCAAAGACCACCGAATGCACCGCGCCGATACGGGCGCAGGCCAACATGGCCATAGCCGCTTCAGGAATCATCGGCATATAGAGCGTGACGGTATCGCCTTTCTGAATGCCCAGCGACTTCAAGCCGTTGGCCAATTGATTCGTGCGCTCGTAGAGTTCGCGATACGTAATATGCTTGGATTCGTTGGGGTTATCGCCTTCCCAAATGATCGCCGTTTGATCGCCTCGCTTGTCTAGGTGACGGTCCAGACAGTTCGCCGCCACGTTCAGCTCGCCATCTTCGAACCAGCGAATATCGACGTTATCGCGGGCAAACGAGGTGTTTTTAATTTTGCTGGGCGTTTTGATCCAGTCGAGGCGTTTGGCCTGCTCGCCCCAGAAACCTTCCGGGTCGTCCATGGACTGCTGATACATTGCCGCATATTTATCTTTATCGGCCCATGCCTTGGCAGCGATGCTATCGCGCACTGGATAGACGTTTTTATGCTCGCTCATGAAGTTGCCTCTGTCCGTGAAGTTGCACTCTCTGGTAAGTGATGTCGGTTTTATTATTGGCTGCACCGACGCGCGTAATATTTACCTAGCATAAACCTGTCCCGAACGGCTTCCCTTTAGACATTGGTAGTAGCAATTTTTATTTAAAAAACAGCTACTTAAAATAATAATCACAGGCGTTCGAAAGCACGATAGACCAAGGTCTCATCACAATGACGGCAGCGGTAGCGTCGCCCCTTGACGACCAGGGCATGGCGGCGCGGTGTAAAACGGTGGGTCTGACAGCGACACTCATAGCGATAGGGGCGCGGCTGGGAGCGCTGAATATCGAAGCGGTGGGTCACCCGTGGCACGAGCCCGAACAGATCCCGCATGACCGTCTGCCACTCGCGGCCATGGGGCTTCAAGCGCGCGCCGTTGGCGAGATGAAACACCAGCCAGTGGGCCATTTCATGAGGAATCACTTCGTCGAAGAAGGCCTCGCGATTGTCTGCCAGCAGCACCGGGTTGAAACGCAGCCCGCCCCGCCCAAGATGCGCTTGCCCCGCCGATGCGCCCTTGAGGTCAAACCACACCTTGGGAGCAGGCAGCGCTGGATGCACCTCTCGGCAGCGTGCCAAAGCCTGTACGACCCGCTCTTGGGCGGCCCGAAGAAGCGCCTCCTGGGAGCGCGCCATCAAATCATCGTGCGGCCAAGGGGGCAGTGGTGACGTCTTCATTAGTGATAAACTAGCCATTAGTGACGTTGCTCGATTGTGACGGATCGACAGCGGTTTTCAATGATGACGTTGACCACGAGGCTCCCTATGGCAGAGCGCAACACCGTGACCGAAGCTAACTCGCCCGACAGCACTCCGCCTCAGCCGCTGCTTGATGATGAACAGCTGGACAGGCTGGACGATTTTCTCGACTCCGACCGGGTGGGCGAAGATGCCCTCGACCTGATTTCAGCCCACGGCTTTCTCGTCGCCCTGGCGGTTGCCCCTAGCGAACAGCCCACCGAACAGTGGCTGGAGGAGCTGTTCCAAGGCGAACCCAACTACCGCGATGCCGACGAGCGCGACGAGATCGTCCAGCTGCTGACGCTGCTGCGCGACAACGCCATGGCGGTACTGGAGCAAGGTGGCCTACCGGAACTACCCTTCGAGCTAACGCTGGATGGACTGCCCGCCGAGGAGACGCCGATTGGTGACTGGTGTGCAGGCTTTATGGAAGCGGTGTTCAGCGACGAAAGCGCCTGGTTCCAGGATGACGAAGAGGCTGCCGCCACGCTGCTGCTGCCGTTCATGTCGCTATCGGGGCTCTTCGACGACGAACCCGACATGGCCGAGATGGCCAAGGATCAAGCCAGCCAAGAGACCTTCGTTGCTCAACTGCCCGAGCTGGTGCTTGACCTTTACCTGCACTACCGCGTGCCGCCGGAAACCCCCAAGCCCAAACCGCGTAAAAAAACGCCCGCCAAGGCTAAAGGCAAAAAGCGCAAATAACCGCGCTATTTTAGACGCATCACAAGGCCATCCACGACGCCATACACCCACTCCTTGGCCCGCTGCCCCCAGGGGCGCGCGGCCCAGGCGGCGGCATCTACCTCTTGGCTGGCGGCAAAGTTACGCTCGAAAAGCGCCTGCACGTCGCTGGCGAATCCTGGATCGTCTATCTCCTGGTTGGCCTCTAAGTTCCAGTGCAGGTTCCAGTGATCGAAGTTGCAGGAGCCGAGACTAACCCACTCATCGGCCAGAACGAATTTGGCATGTATGAAGGTCGGCTGGAATTCGAAAATGCGTACGCCCGCTTTCAGCAACCCCTGATAAAAGCGCTGGCCCGCATAGCGCACGCCGGGATGGTCGTGCTTGGCACCGGGCAGTAGCAGGCGCACATCCACGCCTTGCCGAGCAGCGCGGATCAACCGGCGGCGCAGCGCAAACGTAGGCACGAAGTAGGGCGTACACAGCCACAGCCGCTGTTGGGCGCTACTCACCCGGGCATACAGCGAGTGGCGAATTGCTTGGTAACGATAGCCTCTTGCCGACATCACTCGCCCCCGCACGCCATCGGCATGGGAGGTCGCGCTGCGCTGTGGCGGGAGCGGAAGGGGCGCTGGGTCACCCGACGCTTGGCGAGTCAGCCGGGAACGCCACAGACGGCGAAACAGCACTTCCCAGTCCGCAACGGCCGGGCCGTCGATACGTAGCGCGATTTCATACCATGCCTGCAGGAACTCATCCACTGCGCCAAAACCGCCGGTAAAGGCAATCTCACCGTCCACCACCACGATCTTACGGTGGTCGCGGCTGAGATTACGGGCCAGGGAGTGAAAGCCAATCGGGTTGAACAGCTGCAACGCCACGCCAGCGGCCTCCAGGCGCTCACGGTCGCGTCGCTCCAATCCCATCGCGCCGTATCCGTCCAGCAGTAGGTAGGTGCTGACGCCTCGTTGCGAGGCCGACGCCAGCGCGTCGATGACTTGGTTGGCAAGCTCCCCCGATTCCATCAAGTAGAGCTCCACCAGCACGTAATGCTGTGCCTGACTGACCGCTTCGAACATCGCCGGTAAAAAGCGCGACGCTTCCGGCAGCAGAATCACACGGTTTCCTTCTCGCCACTCGTGCTGCATAGAGACTCCTTCTCTGGCTACGCTGCTTCATCCACGCTCAGCGGCTGAGTGAACGATGAACGTACAGGTCGTAGCGGCTCGTTTTGCCTTCCAGCGTGTGCTGCGGCGCGGGCCCCGCAATAGGCGGTGCTTTACGGGGGCGTTTCACCACCACCCGGTGAGACGCCACGTCGAGCGCGGCTTCCAACAGCCGTGGGGCATCGTCGTCGTCCCCGGCCAGCTCGCGAAACACGCGCATCTCTTTTTTCACCAGCGCAGACTTCTCCCGATGGGGGAACATAGGGTCCAGATGAATGACCTGAGGGGCGAACTCGGCGTCTGCCACCAGCATCGCCAACTGTTCGGCGGCATCGCCATGACGCAGGCACATTCGCGCGGCAATCGCGGCGGTGTCCTCTGCGGCCGCCGCACGCGCGAGGCCATCGCTGAGCAAGGCGGCGATGGCCGCGACCCGCTCGATCATCAGCACCGGCGCTCCAAGGCTTGCCAAAACGAAGGCGTCGCGCCCCAGCCCCGCCGTAGCATCGACCACGCTCGGCGTCACGCCTTTGGCCAGCCCGCAGGCCTTCGCCACCAGCTGCCCACGGCCGCCGCCGAACTGACGGCGATGCGCGGCCTTTCCCGAGACAAAATCAACGCTGAGCGGCTTGCCGTACTCCCGCTCCTCCCCGATCAGGGCAAGCTGGCCCTCCACATAGCCCAAGGTTAGCCCCGTCGGCAGGAGAACCTCCGGTATTGGCTGGCTCATGCCGGTTTTTTCCACGCCACGTTATTACGCAGATACACCGGCTGTGCCGCGTGGGCCGCTTGGCCCAAGCCTGCGTCCAGGTCGCGCGCGGCCAGCCACGCCATCTCCTCTGCGCGCGGTTCTAAGTCCGTGAGATGTTGCGACATGCTGGCCTGCACGCCGACAGCAAACTCATCCCACAGGCTAAAGCCCGAGCCTACGCCTACCCAATCGGTTTCGTCGGCCGGCAAGCGGAATGCACCGGGCGCGATGACGACCTCGTCACTTTGTAAGCTTAGGGTATCGTTCAAGCAGTGCCAGGTGGCCGCATACACTTCGCCCATGCGCGCATCCAACGCGGTGACCACATGGCGAAAGTGATAACGCCGATGCGCTTGTAGCGCGAGCGCCTCCAAGGTCGAAATGCCGAGCAGCGGGCAGTCCAAGCCAAACGCCAGCCCTTGGGCAGCACCGGCCGCAATGCGCAGGCCGGTAAACGAACCGGGACCACGCCCGAACGCAATGGCGTTCAGCGCTTGAGGGGCAATGCCCGCATCAGCGAGCAGCTCATCCACCATCGGCATCAAGCGCTTGGTGTGCGCGCGTGGCGTCATTTCATAGCGCGCCAAACAGTCACGCTGACCGCCTGCTTGGCGGAGCAAAGCCGCAGAACAGGCGCTGGAGGAGGCATCCAGTGCCAGAAGGTATAACGACGACATAGCGGTGTTGCACTCCGTAAAAATAGGCCTCTAGTATACCGTCACACGCCTGAAACGACGATGGCCCGCAGGAAGCCTGCGGGCCATCGTGGCACGTGACGCTGCGGCGCGCTTAGCTCAGCGCTTCTTTCACCTGGCGCGTGATGTCCGCCACGCTGCCCACGCCTTCGACGCGGTGATACTGCGGCGCGGCGGCCGGGTCCTCTTTCGCCCACTGCTGGTAGTAGTCCACCAGCGGCGCGGTTTGGTCGTGGTAGACCGACAGGCGGTTACGCACCGTGGACTCTTGGTCGTCTTCACGCTGGATCAGCGTTTCGCCGGTGACATCGTCTTTACCCGGCTCTTTGGGCGGATTGTGCTCGATGTGATACACGCGACCAGAGGCCGGGTGTACGCGGCGACCCGCCAAACGGCTGACGATCTCTTCATCCGGCACGGCGATTTCCAGTACGTGATCCAGTTTGACGCCGCCCTCTTTCATGGCGTCGGCCTGGGGGATGGTCCGCGGGAAACCGTCGAACAAGAAACCATTCTCGCAGTCCGGCTGGCTGATGCGCTCTTTGACCAGATCGATGATGATGTCGTCCGACACCAGACCACCGCTGTTCATGATCTCTTTGACCTTCAAGCCCAGCTCAGTGCCGTCCTTGATAGCGGCGCGCAGCATATCCCCGGTGGAAATTTGGGGAATCTTGAACTGCTCACAAATAAATTGAGCTTGAGTCCCCTTCCCCGCGCCGGGGGCACCCAACAGGATTAAACGCATGGCACTGCTCCTTGAATGATCGTCTTGAATGATAGTGATAGTTGAAATCAATGAATCGACAATAACCGTGCCGTTCAGGCGACACAACTCCCCAAAAGCCTGAGAGCACGATTATTTTGTGTTTTTTGAGCAAAAACAGCAAAGTGGCCAACGTTAGTACTTTGGTCACCCTGTTTGCTTCAAACTGCCGTTTAAGTGGGCTTGCTATAAACACAAGCGGCGCCCATCAGGGCGCCGCTTGTGGCTTGCTCGAATGATCGCTTACAGCAGCAAGCGACGGATATCGGTGAGCACGTCCGCCAGGAAGGCGGTGAAGCGCGCTGCATCCGCACCGTTGATCGCGCGGTGATCGTAGGAGAGCGACAGCGGCATCATCAAGCGCGGCTGGAAAGCACTGCCATCCCATACCGGCTTCATCTGCGCTTTCGACACACCCAAGATCGCGACCTCAGGGGCGTTGACGATCGGCGTGAAGGCCGTGCCACCAATCGAGCCCAGGCTCGAAATGGTGAAGCAGCCACCGGTCATCTCTTCCCGCTTGAGCTTCTTGGTTTGCGCTTTCTTGCCTAGCTCCGCCATCTCCTTGGCAATCTCGATCAAGGATTTCTTATCGGCGTCGCGCAGCACGGGCACCATCAGACCGTCCGGCGTATCCACCGCGATACCGATATGGATGTACTTCTTCCATACCAGAGTATCGCCGTCGCCTTTCAAGCTGACGTTGAACTGCGGGAACTTGCGCAGGGCAAAGGCACACGCCTTGACCAGGAACGGCAGCGGCGTGAGCTTGGCCCCTTGGGCTTCGGCTTCGGCCTTCATGGCCTTACGGAAGTTTTCAAGCTCGGTGATGTCGGCTTCGTCGAACTGGGTCACGTGGGGCACGTTGAGCCAGCTACGATGCAGGTTCGTCGCGCCCATCTTGAGCAGGCGACCCATCGGCTTCTCTTCCACTTCACCGAACTGGCTGAAGTCGACTTCCGGCACGGCGGGGATGCCTGCACCACCGCTGGCCGCAGGAGCGGCAGCCTGGGCTTTACCCTGGTTGGCAATCGCCTGTTTGACGTAGGCCTGCACGTCCTCTTTCAGCACGCGATCTTTCGGGCCGCTGGGCTTCACGAGGCCCAGATCGACGCCTAGCTCACGGGCCAGCATACGCACGGCGGGGCCCGCGTGTACCAGCTTGCCGTCGCGAGGCTTGTGAGACGCCATTTGCGCTTCGGGACTGGGGGAACCCGCCGGGGACGCCTGCTTGGCGCTGGGCGCGCTCTGCGGCTTGCTATCCGCTTTTTCAGGGGCCGCTTTTTTGGGTGCGGCTTTCTTGGCACCCGCGACTTCCATATAGCCGATCACGTCGCCTTCAGAAACGGTGTCACCCTCTTTGACGGTGAGCTCCAGAATCTTGCCCTTGAAGGGGCTCGGCACGTCCATGGAGGCTTTATCGGACTCCAGGGTGATCAGCGGATCTTCGACGTCGACCTCGTCACCGGCGGCAACGCCAATTTCGATAATCGGTACGTCAGAGGAGCCTGACAGATCCGGCACGCGAATCTCTTTACGCTCTGGCTCGCCGCTGCCGCCTTCGTCGTCAGCCGTATCGTCTTTAGCTTCAGCAGAGTCGTTAGTGGAGGCAGACTCGTCGGCTTGGGCAGGCGCGTCCGCATCACTGTCATCATCGCCTTCACCCGCGATTTCCATCTGGCCAATCACGTCGCCTTCGGACACGGTGTCGCCCTCTTTCACCGTCAGCGCGACGATCTTACCGCTGTGCGGGCTGGGCACGTCCATAGAGGCTTTGTCAGACTCCAGGGTGATCAGCGTGTCTTCGGCGTTGACTTCATCGCCTGCGCCGACGGCGACGTCGATGATCTCGACGTTGTCAGAGCCACCGAGATCGGGGACTTTGATGTCCACGGTTTGCTTGCCGCCGCTGGCTTTCTTTGGCGCAGGGGCCGCTTCTTGCTGCTTGGCGGGCGCTTCGTCTGGCTCAGACGCTTGGGAGTCGGCTTCCGGCTCGGCATCATCACTCTCACCGCCACCTTCCACTTCCAGCTCGACGATATCATCGCCTTCCGAGACTTTATCGCCCTCTTTGACCAACACTTTGATCACCTTGCCGCCTTTCGGGGCCGGTACATCCATGCTGGCTTTGTCGGATTCCAGAGTGATCAGGGTGTCTTCCGCTTCAATGACGTCGCCTTCTGACACCGCAATCTCGATGATTTCGACATCGGTATCCCCACCGATGTCGGGAACTTTGATGATTTCGCTACTCAAGGTCGCGCTCCTTCCAAATCGGATCGAGCCGGCGGGCATCTGCCCGCCGGGCAGCGGTTTAGCTGGTCAGCGGGTTCGGCTTGTTGGCATCGATGCCATACTTTTTCAGCGCGTCGCCGACATGCTTGCGATCAATCTCACCACGGTCGGCCAGGGCACGCAGCGCGGCGACGGTGACGAAGTAGCGGTCTACTTCGAAGAAGTAGCGCAGCTTCTCGCGGGTATCGGAACGGCCAAAGCCGTCGGTACCCAGCACGGTGTAGTCGTTCGGTACCCAGGCACGCACCTGGTCCGCGTACAGCTTCATGTAGTCGGTCGACGCAATGACCGGACCGTCACGGCCTTCCAGGCACTTGGTCACGTGGGGCTTGTTGGCCTCGGCATCCGGGTTCAGGAACGCTTCACGCTCCAGCAGCAGCGCTTCACGACGCAGCTCGTTGAAGCTGGTCACGCTCCAGATGTCCGCACCGATGCCCCAGTCGTTGGCCAGCAGCTCGGCAGCGGCTTCCACTTCGCGAAGAATGGTGCCCGAGCCCATCAGCTGAACACGACCTTTGTCACCCTTCGTCTCTTTGAGCAGGTACATGCCCTTGACGATATCGTCGGCCGGTACGTTCTCAAGCTCGGGATGCTCGTAGTTCTCGTTCATCACGGTCAGATAGTAGAAGCAGTTCTCTTGATCCGTGAACATGCGCTTCAGACCGTCTTGCACGATGACCGCCACTTCGTGTGCATAGGTGGGGTCGTAGCTGCGGCAGTTGGGGATGGTGGACGCCTGAATCAGGCTGTGACCATCCTGGTGCTGCAGACCTTCACCGTTGAGCGTGGTACGCCCGGCGGTGCCGCCGACCATGAAGCCACGTGCCTGCAGGTCGCCTGCGGCCCATGCCAAGTCGCCGATACGCTGGAAGCCGAACATCGAGTAGTAGATGTAGAACGGCAGCAGCGTGACGTTGTTATTGCTGTAGGAGGTCGCGGCGGCAATCCACGCCGACATCGCACCTGCTTCAGAAATACCCTCTTCGAGAACCTGACCTTTCTGGTCCTCGCGGTAGTACATGATCTGGCCTTTATCGACCGGCTCGTACTTCTGACCTTCAGAGGTGTAGATACCGAGCTGACGGAACATACCTTCCATACCGAACGTACGTGCTTCGTCCGGAATGATCGGCACGACCTGCTTGCCCAGTTTCTTGTCTTTCACTAGGCCGTTCAAGATACGCACGAACGCCATGGTGGTAGAGACTTCACGCCCTTTGGAGCCGCCCATTTGCGAAGCAAAGGTCTTGTCTTCCAGGGTCGGTATTTCCAGCGGCTCAAACGAGCTGCGACGGCTCGGCAGGTAACCGTTGAGACGCTCGCGCTGCAGGTGCATGTACTTGAGCTCGGGAGAGTCCTCTTCCGGCTTGTAATACGGCACGTCCTTGAGCTGCTCGTCGGTGAGCGGAATACCGAAGCGGTCGCGGAATTTCTTCAGCGCTTCGTACTCCATGCTCTTGACCTGGTGCGCTTCGTTGGCCGCTTCGCCATCGCCGCTGCCCATGCCATACCCTTTGATGGTGTGCGCCAGGATGACGGTGGGCTTGCCATTGGAGGTATTGACCGCTTCGTGGTACGCCGCGTAGACCTTGAACGGGTCGTGACCGCCACGGTTGAGCTTCCAGATATCTTCGTCGGAGAGGTCTTTGACCATTTCTTCGGTTTCAGGATACTTACCGAAGAAGTGCTCACGGGTGTAAGCACCGCCGTTCGCCTTGTAGTTCTGGTACTCGCCGTCGACCGCCTCGTCCATGCGTTTTTGAAGGATGCCTTTCTTATCCTTCTCGAACAGCGGATCCCAGTGACGACCCCAAACGACCTTGATCACGTTCCAACCGGCACCGCGGAAGACGCCTTCGAACTCGTCCATGACGCGGGAGTTACCGCGTACCGGACCGTCCAAGCGCTGCAGGTTACAGTTGATGACGAAGATCAGGTTATCGAGGTTCTCACGGCCCGCCAGCGAGATCGCGCCCAGGGATTCCGGCTCGTCACACTCGCCGTCGCCCATGAAGCACCAGATCTTGCGGTCGTGCATATCTTTCAGCTCACGGTGATGCAGGTACTTCATCACGTGGGCTTGATAGATGGCCTGAATCGGGCCAAGACCCATGGACACCGTGGGGAACTGCCAGTAGTCCGGCATCAGCCACGGGTGCGGATAAGAAGAGAGGCCATCGCCGTCGACTTCGCGACGGAACTTGTCCATTTGCTCTTCGCTCAGACGGCCTTCCAGGAACGAACGCGCGTAGATACCCGGCGCCACGTGCCCCTGAATGTAGATCAAGTCGCCTTCGAAATCGCCTTTGGGAGCGCGGAAGAAGTGGTTGAAACCCACATCGTACAGCGTCGCGGACGACATGAAGCTTGCAATGTGACCACCCAGGCCCGGGTTGGCCCGGTTGTTACGAATGACCTGCGCAATGGCGTTGTAACGGATCAGGGAGCGGATACGACGCTCCATGAACAGATCGCCAGGCATGGGCGCTTCGCGGTGAACCGGGATCGTATTACGGTGGGGGGTTGTCACCGAGAAGGGCACCTTCATCCCGTCCCGGCGCAGGCGATCCGCCAGGCGGGTCATCAGGTAGCGGGCACGATCCTCGCCCTCACGATCCAGTACCGATTCCAGGGATTCCAGCCACTCCGTGGTTTCGACCGGATCGAGATCTTCTCTTGTCTCCAGACTCATAGAGGTCTCTCCGAATGACGATAAATGACAATGAGCCCCGCCAACCCTTCGGGCCTGGGGCGGCTGCGGTGTTTAGCCACCACAGGCCATACAATGGCACGACGCGTTTGCACCGTACGGGGGTTTTCGTTCTACATTCAACAAGCTACGCTCGTCTTGATGTAGTAAAGCTACACATAGAGAGTGAAAGTTAGCCTTTTGTATATGCGAAGATACCGCAAAGTCGCCACGCTGCCAATTCCAGTGAGCCGTAAAAGGCTATCCAAAACAAACTATTGCACTGCAACATAAGCACCTTTTAAGACCTTCGTCGCTGCGACGAACACCTTCAAAATGTAGTGAAACTACCGTTTTATTACCTGCCTCAAGAACTACTTAACGCTACTTTTTAACCCACGCTTTTATTGTTTAAAGGCCACCTGTGACAATCGCTGGCGGAAATACGCCCAATCGAAGGCGGGCCCTGGATCGGTTTTGCGCAGCGGCGCTACTTTGGCATGGCTGGTGATTCGCTGAGGCGTCAAAGCCGGGTAGCGAGCCATAAGCCACCCCACCGCGTCGACGAGGGCGGTGTACTGCGCTTGGGTAAAGGGAGTGTCATCATCGCCCTCGAGCTCGATGCCTACGGAAAAATCGTTGAGCCTGGATCGCCATGCGCCCAGCGCAGGGTCCCACCAGCAGGAGCGACCGGCATGCCAGGCACGCTGGTCGGTATCGACGAACTGAACGCACTCGCCGTCGCGACGGATCAACAGGTGGGCCGATACCCGCAGGTGGGCGATCTCGGCAAAGAAAGGGTGTCCGTCCGGGGGCAGTCGATTGGTGAATAGCGCCTCGATGGCATCGCCCGAGAACTGCCCTGGCGGCAGGCTAATGGCGTGCAAGAGCAGCAGTGAGACCTCCTGCTGGGGGCGTGCATCCTGGTTCGGTGATGGCACCTGCCGCGCCCTGGACCACGCTCCCGCCCTGTTTTCTTGGTTCATGCGCGCACGCACTCCTCTACGTTAGCCGTCTGTTTCACTATAATGCCCGTCATCGAAGACGACGCCCAGAGACCTCCCCCTATGGATTACCAAACTGCTCTTGCTGAAGAGATTCGCGCTTGTGCCGCCCGTCTGCTGGCGGAAGACGTGGGTGCAGGCGATATCACGGCTCAGCTGATTCCTGAGAGCCAATGGGCAACCGCCAAGGTGATTACCCGTGAAGCCGCAGTACTCTGCGGTGTTGCCTGGGTCGATGAGATCTTTCGCCGCCTGGATGGCCGCGTGACGCTGCGCTGGCAAGCTGCAGATGGCGACCTTTTGGCACCCGACCAGTGCTTTCTCGAGCTCGAAGGTCCGGCCCGCAGCCTGCTCACCGGCGAACGGGCCGCCCTCAACATGCTGCAAACACTGTCGGCTACGGCCACTGCCACGCGTCGCTACGTGGACTTGATCGAAGGCACCGGCGTGCGCTTGCTGGATACTCGTAAAACGCTTCCCGGGATGCGACTGGCCCAAAAATACGCGGTCACCTGTGGGGGCGGACATAATCACCGCATCGGCCTGTGGGATGCGTTCTTGATCAAAGAGAACCACATCGCCGCCTGCGGCGGCATTCAAGCCGCCGTGGCTCAAGCCCGCAAACTGGCCAGCGAGCTGCCGGTGGAAGTGGAAGTCGAAACCTTCGAGGAGCTGGATCAAGCCCTAGCCGCCGGTGCCGACATCGTCATGCTGGATAACTTCGCCATTGAAGACCTCCACGTAGCGGTGGAAATCAACGGCGGCCGCGCCACGCTGGAAGCCTCCGGCAACGTGGACGACTCTACGCTAAGAGCGATTGCCGACACGGGGGTCGACTGCATCTCCAGCGGCGCGCTGACGAAGGACGTCAAATCCATCGACCTGTCGATGCGGATCACCCAAACCTTCAACGTGTAGGCGTTAGGTTTCTACGGCGCTGAGCTGCTTCACCAGCCGATAGCGGCGCAGCATTTCACCGCTGCGTTCCACCCACTGCTCGCCGAGGTTATCGAAGCCTCGGCGCAGCAGGCGCTCATAGAGCACCAAGCTCGCCTCGATCTCTACGCTCGAAACGCCGTGCTCGAGTAGAATGCGTTCGGCGTGGATCAGTAGCGTGGTGCCAATACCACGCCCCGCCAGCGACGGCCAGACGTAGAGCGTTTCAATGCGGCCTGCGCTGATATTCAGCTCTAGAAACCCGACACAGCGGCCATCGCAAGCCGCCACCAGTGTGGTGTAGAGCGCCTGGCGCGCTGCCCAAGCGCTCGCCTCACGAGGCAGCGCATTCGCCCAGGCACGGCGTTCATCCAACCTATAGTGTGTGGCCGCGCCCTGCATGACCGCATGGTAAAAGACTTCCGCCTGATCGGCGGCATCTTTGGCCAGCGCCGCGCGATAGGTCACACGGGCAGTCGGCGCAGCAGAGGGTGCGCGTTCGTTCGTTTTCAACATGCTTCGCCTCAATGCGATTTAGCGGCTGGCAACGACAGCGGACTGTCTGTCACCCGCGGGCTATTTTATACTCGTCGCCACGTTCCGAAAGCCCCACTTCATCGACCCCGTCGGTGTCGGTCAACCACAAGGCAGTGCCATGCATGATCGATCAGACAGCGCGTCATTTGCGCTGACGCCCATTGGCCATATCGTCAGCGACTACCCGGACAAGTTCGGCGTTCCCCGCCAGCCGGGACTTGCGCCAGCGGCCAGCGCAAGCTTGGTACTTACCGCACCGTTCGATGATCCTCTCACCGTACGGGGCTTGGAAGAGTTTAGCCACCTATGGGTGACGTTTATCTTTCATCACAGCCCGACCCGCTGGACGCCCTTGGTACGCCCACCGAGGCTGGGCGGTAACCGCAAAGTCGGCGTCTTTGCCAGCCGCAGCACCCACCGCCCCAATCGGCTTGGGCTGTCGTTGATCGAGCTGTCTCACATCGACACCCGGCAAGGGGTGAGTCTGCATCTCGTCGGGTGTGACTTGATCAGCGGGACGCCAGTGGTCGATATCAAGCCTTACCTGCCCTGGGCCGAAGCCAAGCCCGATGCTCGGGCAGGCTTTGCACCCAGCGCGCCCTCACGGCTACCCGTACATTTTAGCCAGGCCGCCCAAGCAAGCCTTGCCGCCCGTGCCGATGGAGCGTCGCTCCATGCGCTGATCGAACAGGTATTGAGCCAAGACCCACGCCCTGCCTACCAGAAAGCCACGCAGAGTGACCGCCTTTATGGGGTGCGGCTGCGCGACGTAGACGTCAAGTTCCAGGCGATCGATGCCGCCTCTGAAAACGACGCCACCACCTTGACGGTGGTGGCAATCGATACACTGACTGACGAAACGCTCTTAGGCGGGAAAGGTAATCCCTAAGCGACGGCCGACTTCTTCATAAGCCTCAATGACGCCACCCAAGCCCTGGCGGAAGCGGTCTTTGTCCAGCTTCTCGCGGGTGTTGGCATCCCACAAGCGGCAGCCATCGGGTGAAAACTCATCCCCCAGGACGACCTCGCCGTTGAACACACCGAACTCTAGCTTGTAATCCACCAGCAGCATGTCACCCTCGGCAAACAGCTGCTTGAGGATGTGGTTCACCTTGAACGTCAGGGTCTTCATTTTGGCCAGTTGCTCGGGGGTTGCCCAGCCAAAGGTTTCTGCCAGCGACTCGTTGATCATCGGGTCGCCCTTCTCGTCGTTCTTCAAGAACAGCTCGAAGGTCGGCGGGTTTAGGGCAATGCCCTCTTCCACCCCCAAGCGCTTCACCAAACCGCCCGCCGCAATGTTGCGCACCACGCACTCGACCGGAATCATCTGCATTTTCTTGACCAGACTTTCATTGTTGGAAAGCTGCTTTTCGAAATGCGTGGGGATACCGCCCTCTTCCAAGCGCTCCATGATGAAGGCGTTGAAGATGTTGTTCACCATTCCCTTACGGGCAAGCGCCTCTTTTTTCTTGCCATCGAAAGCGCTGGTGTCATCACGAAAGTGCAGTACCAGAAGGTCAGGATCGTCAGTGGTATAGACGGATTTTGCCTTGCCGGCATAGAGTTCTTGGCGCTTTTCCATGGGGGCTCCGTGAGAAAGTGAGAAGCAAAGGGTTAACGTAAGTAGCCGGAGACGCGCTCAAGCAACTCGCGCTGATCATCCGCACTGAAATTACGCTCGCTGGCGTTGATGGCACGCAGTACGGTTTGGTCGCCGTTGGGCTCGAGCGCCAAACGAATCTGCTGTGACATCCGGCGTACGTCTGGACTAAAGACGATCTGCAGCGGGTTACGTCCACGCTCGGTTTCGGTCATGTACTCCACCAAGAACTCGTAGTCATCAGCGGAGGTCGCGAGCAGGTCACGCTGCCCTTCTTGAGTGAAATCAAGCGATAGGTAGTGGTTCAACTCGGCCCAGACGCGGTCGATGGGCTGCGGAATGACCACTTCCCACTCGTCGCCCTGCTGACGCAGCTGAAGGGTCTGCTCGCTGGCCAGACGCTGGGCGGTCCACGAGGAGGAGCTGGCAGTGGCGCTGCGAGCACCCAAGTACTGCTCCAAGGCCGCGAGACAGCTCTCGACGCTTTGACCGCTCTGATCACAGCGCACTTCGCTACTACCGGCGCGCAGGGCGCTCTGTAGGCGTAGCGTCGCCTGCGGGGTTACGATGACGCCTTGATTGGCACTGCTCTCTTGAACGGGGAGTTGGCGGCTACGCACGAAGGCTTCCAATTGCGGCCAAACGGTACCAGGGTCCGCAGCGACGACTAACCAGCTTTGGTCACCGACTTGGCGACGTTCGACGTAATCAGGCTCCAGACCGCTGCCAATGGCCAGCGACTGAGGCGGTTCGACCTCGGCTGGCTCATCGAGCTGTGTGCCCTGCATGGCGACCTGGGGAACGGGCATCGCATCGCGGTAACGCTGGGTATTGCGGGACTCGGGCAACACCAAAGGCGGCGCCGGGGCTGCTTCGATGTAGTCCAGGTTGCGGTCGTGGTAGTACCCATCGCGTGCGCAACCTGCCAGTGTGACAGCGGCTGCGAGTGCCAGCGGTATCCATTTAAGCGCACGTTGTTCAAGCACAGAGCTCATCAAGCCACCTTAACAGTCAACAGATCAGTTACCCGGCAGGCGATGCCTTCACCGGGTAGCAAAAGGGTTTCGAGCGCCGGGTTACTCCTCTACGACACCCGCCAGCTGCAGCGCTTCACTGACCGTGCCGTGGTACTTCTCCGACAGCCACGTCAGCGGCAAGCGAATACCGGCGTCCATGTAGCCCATGCGGTGCAGCGCCCACTTCACGGGAATGGGGTTGGATTCGATGCCCAGGTTCGTGTGCAACGGCATCAGGCGCGTATTGATTTGGTGCGCCTTGTCGGCGTCGCCCGCCACGGCAGCCGCGCACAGATCATGCATGGCTTTGGGGGCAACGTTGGCGGTGACGGAGATGTCACCATGGCCACCCATCAGCATGAAGTCACAGGCCGTCGCGTCGTCGCCGGAGTAGAGCATGAAGTCGCTGCCTTTCAGGCGTGAGATTAGATCCTCAGCGCGCTCAAGGTTCCCGGTCGCGTCTTTCAGGCCGATGATATTGTTAACTTCCGCCAAACGTACCACGGTCTCGTTGTAAAGATCGGAGCAGGTACGGCCCGGCACGTTATACAGAATGACCGGCAGTTTGCTGCCTTCTGCCACCGCTTTGAAGTGCTGATAGAGACCTTCCTGGGTGGGCTTGTTGTAGTAAGGACAAACCGACAGGCAGTAATCCGCGCCCACTTCGCTGGCGTAGCGTGCCAGCTCGACCGCTTCCGAGGTCGCGTTCGCTCCGGTACCGGCGATGACCGGAATACGGCCGTTGACCTCTTCCACCACGCTGCGAATCACGTCGAAGTGCTCGGCAAAAGACATGGTGGTGGGCTCACCCGTGGTGCCCGCAGCGACGATGGCATCGGTGCCATTATCGAGGTGGAAGTTCACCAGACGACGAAGCGCCTCCCAGTCGATGTCGCCATTGACCTTCATCGGCGTCGCCAGGGCGACAATGCTGCCTGTGATCATCCGTATTTTCCTCACCTGCAAAAAGTTGAAATCAAGCTGCCACGTGGGATGCAATGGCGTACATTACGTCAAGACGCGGCGTTGATGCCTTAAAGGAGCGCGATCACCCCTGCCCACAAACAGCAAATGGTACTCAGGCGATTCGAGCCTGTACAGCGTAAAGCACTGCGAGTTTATCGAACGCTTTGACAGCAGCGCAGCGCTTGCGTGTAATTCCCTATGAAAGTCACCCCGATAAGGAGCCTTTATGGCGATCGAACTTGGCCAGCCCGTCCCTGATTTTTCCGCCCCCGCCACGGGCGACACCACCGTCACGCTGTCGGCACTGCGCGGCAAGCAGGTCGTCATCTACTTCTACCCGAAAGCCAGTACGCCCGGCTGCACCACCGAAGGCGGCGATTTTCGGGATCGCAAAGCCGCCTTCGATGCGGCCAACACCGTGATCATCGGTGTCTCCCGGGATGGCCTGCGCGCCCAGGAGAACTTCAAAGCCAAACAGGATTTCAATTTCGCGCTGATTTCCGACAAAGACGAAACCGTTTGTCAGCTTTTCGACGTCATCAAACTCAAAAAGATGTACGGCAAAGAGCACCTAGGCATCGAGCGCAGTACCTTCTTGATCGACCAGGACGGCAAGCTTGCCCAAGAGTGGCGCGGCGTCAAAGTACCCGGCCATGCAGAAGAAGTGCTGAGCGCGGCGCAGGCACTTCACCGCCAGTAACAGCGGCGCACAGCGCGGTGCCCCTCGGATCGGGGCACCGTCGCCTTTAGGGTGAATCCTGTCCCAAGCGAGGCGGTTGCGCTGCCTGTCGACTTTCGAGCCCTCTGGGCCAGGCGTACACCAACGCCTTGAGCAGCGTGGCCAGCGGGATGGCGAAGAATACTCCCCAAAACCCCCAAATACCGCCAAAAAACAGCACCGCGACGATAATCGATACCGGGTGGATATTGTTGGTTTCCGAGAACAGCACGGGAGCCAGCACGTTGCCATCCAGCGCCTGAAGCACGCCGTAGGCCACCAGCACGTACACGAACTGCTCGCTGATGCCAAAGTGGAACCCGGCCACCGCCGCCACGGGAAGCGTTGCGACCGCCGCGCCAATGTACGGCACCAAGACGGAAAATCCGACCAGCACCGCCAGCAGCGCCGTGTAAGGCAGTCCAAAAAAGGCGAACGTGATGTATGCCACCGTGCCCACGATCACGATTTCGATGGATTTGCCGCGAATGTAGTTGGCGATCTGGCGGTCCATCTCGTGCCAGATACGGGTGAGCAGCGTCCGCTTCTGCGGCAGCAACGAAAGCGTAAAACCCACCAGCGCCTCACGGTCTTTCAGCATGAAAAAGACCAGAATCGGCACTAGGACCAGATAGATGATCAGCGACATGATATTGCCCAACGAGGTCAGCGAGAGCGTCAACGCGCGCTGGCCAAGCTGGCTGATTTCCCGTCCGGCAACGCCAATCCAGCTCTGCATTTGATCGGGCGTCACGATATTGGGAAAACGCTGCTGTAACTGATCCAGCCACCCTTGGCCGCTGGCAAACATGCGCGGGGTCTCTTGAACGAGCCCCACCAGCTGATTCCAGATTAGCGGCATCAAAATGAACGCCAGCGTCAGCAGCACGCTGACAAACGCCAAGAACACCAAAATGACGGCCAACAGGTGCGGTACACGTCGCCGCGTCAGTGCGCTGACCACCCCTTGCAGTAAAAACGCCAGCACCAGCGCGGTAAAAAAAGGCGCGAGCATACGACCAAACCAGATGATCGCGGCGAACCCCGCCACCAGCACGAACAGAAGAATCAGCGCCTCCTCGTCCGAAAAGTAGCGTTCGACCCAACCTCTCAGGATGCTGCGCATGGTCATGAGTGGGTATTCCCTGCTTTACGGATCCAAAACACATATATATCGCCGCGCTGCACCCGCGCTTCCATGACATGGTCACTCAGCTCGGTAAATGCCGCCATATCCCGCCACGACCCAGCATCGGTGGCGCTGACTTCCAACAGTTGACCGGGGGCTAGACCGGCCAGTGCCTGCTTGGCTTTCAGCAGCGGTAGCGGACAGTGCAATCCGGTGGCGTCCACTACCCGATCGGGCTGAACCCCCTCGGCCAACCCAGACGCTGTTTGCTCAGACATACTCTCCCCCAAAGGCAGCTTCTATGGTGCTCAATCGTTCGTTGGCTACATAAGCGTCGCATTGTTGCATAAACTGTTTTTTTGCGATGCCCGCCGTGGCTCTGATTTAACGGCACTTCCCTGCCTGAATCAATGTCACACCGTTGTTCGCCGCGCCTATAACCTGAACGAATGGGGATGCCATGCTGCTTTTTAGACCCACCAACGCCCGCTGGGCCTGTGCGCTAGCGCTATCGCTCGGCACCCTGTGCGTTAGTTTGCCCAGTCACAGCTATGAGGATTACCAACTACCCACGCTAGGCGGCGCATCGTCATCCGTGAGCAACGAAGAGTTTCGTCTGGGTCGCGCGTGGCTGCGCCAGTTTCGCGCCCAGGCACCGCAGTGGCAGGACCCCATCGTGAGCGACTACCTAGAAAGCCTGGTCGCGCGCCTGGCGCCCTACAGCCAGCTCGGCAGCCTGCAGACGACGACAGTGATGGTGGATAACCGCTCGCTCAACGCCTTTGCGGTGCCCGGCGGCGTGGTGGGCATCAATTCGGGGCTATTTGCCTTTGCCGAGGATGAAGGGGCGTTTGTCTCGGTGATTGCCCACGAGCTTGGCCACCTCTCCCAGCGCCACTACGCTCGCGGCAGCGCCCGCGCGGAGCAAACCCAGCTGCCCGCCATGGCCGCCATGCTCGCGGGGATGCTGATTGCTGCCAGCGGCGGCGGCGATGCGGGCATTGCCACCGCCATGGGCTCTCAGGCGGCGCTGATTCAAGATCAGCTCGCCTACTCCAGGCGCTTCGAGCAGGAGGCCGACCGCATCGGCCTACAGGCCATGGCAGACGCCGGTTACGACCCCGAAGCCATGGTGCGCATGTTCGATACCATGCAGCGCCTTTCGCGCCTTCAGGGCGGCACACCGCCGGAATTCCTGCTCACCCACCCGGTCTCGGACAGCCGCCTGAGCGACGCCCAGGCGCGGGTGTCTCAGCTCAGCGTGGCCAGCCGCTACACCAGCGATACGTTGTACGACATGATGCGTGCCCGGGCGCTGCTAAGCATCTACCGCAACACGCCCCAGCAGGCGGCGGCGCGACTGGCGCAAGAGGATGCCGAGGAGCCTGCGCTACGCTACATCGACGCGCTGATCACGGCACAAAACGGGCAGACCGACCGTGCCCTCCAAACCCTCGACCAGCTAGCCAGCGAGCTTCCCGATTACGGCATGCTGCCCGCCACGGCGGCGCACGTGGCGTTGACCGCGCAGCGCTACGATGACGCCATCCACCGCAGCCAGCGGCTGCTGCGGCTAATGCCCAACTACCTGCCGGCGCAGCTCACGCTAGCGGAAGCGCAGCTACAGCGTCATCCTGAAGCCGCCTATGACCTGCTTCGGGACATTACCGCGCAACACCCGGAAAACCCGCAGGGATTCAACCTGCTGGCCGAGGCGGCCGGGCGCAGCGGCTTCAACGGCTGGGGGCATCTGGCCCGTGCCGAACACCTCCAGCTCACCGGCCGCATAGACCGCGCCATTCGCCAGCTGAGTATTGCCAAAGACGCTGCCCAACAGGAGAACGACGCTCAAGCGCTCGCGCGTATCGAGCAGCGCCGAGAAGCGTTTCTTGAGTACCGAGAGACGCTGGAGACATTTTAGCGCCCATGCAACCTAGGCAAAAAAGCCCGACGCATTGCGTTCGGGCTTTTGGCTAACATCAGAGACGTTGTGCTGATGTCTAAGCGTTAAAGTTCAGCATGCGTTCGAGGGGTTTGAGCGCCTGCTGACGCAGCGCGTCGTCGACGAAAATTTCGCCGCTGCCTTCACGCAGCGCGCCTGCCAAATTATCCAGCGCGTTCATCGCCATCCACGGGCAGTGGGCACAGCTACGGCACGTCGCACCGTTACCGGCGGTGGGCGCTTCAAAGAGCGTTTTCTCAGGCACCGCTTGCTGCATCTTGAAAAAGATCCCACGATCAGTCGCCACGATCAGCTTGTCGTTGGGTAGCGTTTTCGCCGCTTTGATGAGTTGCGAGGTGGAGCCCGCCACATCGGCCAGCGTCACGACGGCTTCCGGCGACTCCGGGTGAACAAGCACGGCGGCATCCGGATATAGACGCTTCAAGTCTTGAATGCCTTTCGCCTTGAACTCCTCGTGCACGATGCAGGCACCGTCCCACATCAGCATATCGGCCCCGGTTTTCTTCTGGATATAGCCACCCAGGTGTTTGTCCGGCGCCCAGAGGATTTTTTCGCCCTTCGCCTGCAGATGCTCGATGACCTCCACGGCGATCGAAGAGGTCACGACCCAATCGGCACGCGCCTTCACCGCCGCCGAGGTATTGGCATACACCACCACTGTACGATCAGGATGGGCATCGCAGAACGCGCTGAACTCATCGATAGGGCAACCGACATCCAAGGAGCAGGTCGCTTCGAGCGTTGGCATCAACACGCGCTTTTCGGGGGAGAGGATCTTGGCCGTTTCGCCCATGAAACGCACGCCAGCAACCACCAGCGTAGTGGCCTCATGGCGAGCGCCAAAGCGGGCCATTTCCAGGGAGTCAGCCACACAGCCGCCAGTCTCTTCGGCTAGCTGCTGAATGGCATCGTCGGTGTAGTAATGCGCTACCAAAACGGCGTTGTTCGCCTTGAGCAGCTGCTTGATCTCAGCCACTCGCGCTTCGTCTTCCGCCGGGATGCGGGTAGGGCAGTACGGGCTTGGCAGCGGAGCGTCTAACTCCACTTGAGAAGTCATCATAGTCATCGTGTCTACCACTGTGACGAACAGGGAATCCCCCTGTTAAACACCAGTCACGGCGTATGCGCTCCGCATGCGCCGCACTCGGGGCAACGGCCGCTGCGTCTTTCGCGGTGGCGCGTCACCAATCTGACTCTTGGGAGCCAGGGCTGCCGTGACAGCTCGGCAGCTATACGATCAATCGATTAGACGTTCATTCATCCTGTTTCACGATGCCATCACGTCGTTGTCATGGCATTGTGGTGGACAATGATTGTTCGCTGCAAGCGCAAAGTCACGCTGCGGCGCGTCAAAACGCCCATAGCAAAACGCCCCTGGCAGCAAGCTACCAAGGGCGTCGAAATTTGGTGGGTCGTGTAGGATTCGAACCTACGACCAATTGATTAAAAGTCAACTGCTCTACCAACTGAGCTAACGACCCAAATTTTGCTGCGTCACTACGGATGGCGCCAACATTCACGAATCCCGCAATGGCTGGCATCAAAACAAGGCATTAAGAAGATAACGGCTTGATGCATTGTTTGGTTCGGATGGTGGGTCGTGTAGGATTCGAACCTACGACCAATTGATTAAAAGTCAACTGCTCTACCAACTGAGCTAACGACCCGTCCGAACGGATGCATATAGTACGGATACGGCTTGTGAATAGCAAGCCCTTTTTTATCTGGGTAAGCGGATTAAATGGTTGATCTTACCTTTGCATGAGAGTGAGACAGACCGGCATCTCATCGGATTATCTGGTTGATGCTTCACCTACTGCTGGTGCATGTTTCCTTCGCTAATTCCAGCAAGAACCCCACACGCCTCAACTTCCCGGTCATCGTTGCAACTCGCTCTCAGTGAAACGAGTTGTTTCTCAAGCGCTTGCAGAGCGGTTATCTGCGACCGCACATGAGAGATGTGATCATCGAGCAAGGCGTTGACGGCGGTACAAGGCTGATGAGGGTCGTCCTGATAGCTCTGTAGTTCGTGAATCTCAGCCAGTGACAGGCCCAGGATTCTGCAGCGACGGATGAAGGCCAGCCCCTCACCATGCTTCTCGGTATAGACACGGTAACCGTTGTCCTGCCGATCAGGCGGCGGCAACAAGCCCTGCTGTTCATAGAAGCGGATCGTCTGTGTTTCGACCCCTACCAACTGCGCCAACTGACCAATGCGCATCAGCCTCCTCCCCAACGGATTCTTTACTCTATTGACCTTATAGTAGCTTTATAGTTTTAAATGGTACCACAACATTGTTCAAGTGGAGTCGTATCATGAGCAAATCCTGTGGTGGCGCCTGTGGCGGTGATGCAACGTCCGCAGCGGATACCGATATACAGGCCTCCTCCGAGGCGCCAGGGAGATGGGTCAGTGTTTATGCCGTGCCGAAGATGGACTGTCCATCAGAAGAACGAATGATTCGCCTAGCCCTGAACGGCTTTGAGGAGATTCGGGCGCTGTCCTTCGACTTGTCGAACCGCCGGCTGAAGGTCGTGCATGACGGCGAGGTCGAGCCCGTCACCTCGAAACTGAAGACCTTGGGGCTAGGCGCCTCGCTTCAGGAAACCGTCGCTGCAAATCCGGAGACCATCAAGGCCGCCGAGTTTTCGGCAGCTTCTGCTAAGCAAGAATCCGGGACCCTGCGCTGGTTGCTCGGCATCAATGCACTTCTGTTCGTGGTGGAAATGACTGCCGGTCTGATCGCCCAGTCCACCGGCCTGATTGGAGAATCCCTGGACAATTTTGCCGATGCGGCGGTGTACGGGCTTGCCCTTTATGCGGTTGGACATAGCGTGAAAATGCAGGTACGTGCCGCGCATCTTGCTGGTGTACTGCAACTGATCTTGGCTGTGGGCGTGCTCGTAGAGGTGGTGAGACGCTTTGTATTCGGTAGTGAGCCTGAATCGCTGGTGATGATGGCTATCGCATTCGTCGCATTGATTGCCAATACCAGTTGTCTGCTGCTCATATCCAAACATCGGGAAGGCGGGGCGCACATGAAGGCAAGCTGGATATTCTCGGCCAACGACGTGGTGATCAACCTGGGGGTCATCACCGCCGGCGCCCTGGTCGCGTGGACCGGTTCCAATTATCCGGATCTGATTATCGGCACCATCGCGGGGGGCATTGTACTTAACGGTGCCAGACGCATTTTGGCGTTGAAGGGTTAAATAATGCTCATTATTGGCAAAAAGCTCTCGCCGTATGCCCTATTGTCCATATCGGGCCTGCTGGCAGCGTCTGATCAGGCTGTAAAGTGGC
The DNA here is from genome assembly GCF_009846525.1 of Halomonas meridiana. Taxonomy (NCBI): domain Bacteria; kingdom Pseudomonadati; phylum Pseudomonadota; class Gammaproteobacteria; order Oceanospirillales; family Halomonadaceae; genus Vreelandella; species Vreelandella aquamarina. The sequence continues at coordinate 3,146,557 of NZ_CP024621.1, forward strand.
TGGTGCAGCAATCAATGGCCTATGGCGAGTATGTTTCGGTGACCCCGTTCTTTAACTGGGTGCACCTATGGAACACCGGTGCCGCATTCAGTCTTTTTGCGAATGGTGGAGGCTGGCAGCGCTACTTTTTTATCGGAATCGCGGTAGTGGTCTCGATTTTTCTGATCAAGCTGATCCTTGAAAATCGTCATAAAGGAGAAGCCATCGCTTACAGTCTTATCCTCGGTGGCGCCATGGGCAACCTGATTGACCGGGTCTTTCGCGGCTATGTTGTGGATTCCTTTGATTTCTATTGGCGAGACTGGCATTGGCCGGCCTTCAACCTGGCTGATATTGCAATTGTCCTCGGTGCCTTACTTTTCGTTTCCAGCAGCTTGTTGGGTAAAAAAGCAAACACCAATGCCGAGCCGGATGGATCTGACTGACACCTACGCCTATACAACACCATGACCGAACTTCCCGACAACATCCTTCACCTGCCGCAATACCAAGTACTGGGCTGCAAATCAACCGACGACGAAATGCACTTCCAGGTGGACGTGCCCGATCCCATCGCCTGCGAGGAATGCGGCGTGCAGGGTGAGTTCGTACGGTTCGGCAAGCGTGACGTTCCCTATCGTGATCTGCCCATCCACGGCAAGCGGGTCACTCTCTGGGTGGTCCGCCGCCGATACACCTGCCGGGCCTGCAAGACAACATTCAGGCCCCAGCTACCGGAGATGGTGGACGGATTCCGTATGACACTGCGGCTGCATGAGTACGTGGAGAAGGAATCCTTCAACCACCCCTACACCTTTGTGGCGGCACAGACCGGCCTGGACGAGAAGACGGTGCGCGACATCTTCAACGCCCGCGCCGAGTTCCTGGGGCGCTGGCACCGCTTCGAGACGCCCCGCATCCTGGGCATTGACGAGCTATACCTGAACAAGCGCTACCGCTGCATTCTGACCAACATTGAGGAGCGAACCCTGCTCGACCTGCTGGCCACCCGCCGCCAGGACGTGGTGACCAACTACCTGATGAAGCTGAAAGACCGGCAGAAGGTCGAGATCGTCAGCATGGACATGTGGAACCCCTACCGGGCAGCGGTCAAGGCTGTGCTGCCCCAGGCCCGTATCGTGGTCGATAAGTTCCATGTGGTGCGCATGGCCAACGATGCCCTAGAGAGAGTGCGCAAGGGCCTCAGAAAGGAGCTGAAACCGTCCCAGAGCCGGACTCTCAAGGGAGACCGGAAAATCCTGCTGAAACGCGCTCACGAAGTCTCAGACCGGGAGCGCCTCATCATGGAGACCTGGACAGGCGCGTTCCCGCAACTGCTGGCCGCCTACGAGCACAAGGAGCGCTTCTACGGCATCTGGGACGCCACCACACGGCTCCAGGCAGAAGCCGCCCTGGACGAGTGGATAGCCACCATCCCGAAGGGCCAAAAGGAAGTCTGGAGCGATCTGGTCAGGGCAGTGGGAAACTGGCGCGAAGAGACCATGACCTACTTCGAGACGGACATGCCCGTCACCAACGCTTACACGGAGTCCATCAACCGACTTGCCAAGGACAAGAACCGTGAAGGGCGCGGTTACTCCTTCGAGGTGATGCGGGCACGAATGCTCTACACCACGAAGCACAAGAAGAAGGCACCGACTGCGAAGGTCTCTCCTTTCTACAAGAAAACCATCGGTTACGGACTGCCGGACTTCGCAGAGGAACTCAACTACGGAGTCGACCTATCAACCATCTGAGGGTGGTATCAGATTGATGGGGTGAAGGTGCCCCATCAACCATTAAATCCGTATACCCTTTTATCTTTCGTCTATATTCCGTCCTCTGCGGCGTCGACAACGCCTACACCGCAGAGGTCACTTGCTTAGCCGCGCTTGGGTTTCGGCTTACGCATCGCCTGCACCGGACGGCGCTTGTGCTTGTCACGGCTCCAGCGGTTCTTCTCGTCTGGCGTCAGCTCAGGCACTTTCCGGGTTTCAAGATTGGCCAGCGTCGCCAAGTCATCCACCTCATCCTGAGAGAGTTCGACCCACTCACCGGCTTTCGCGCGCTTGTCGAGGAAGATGTTGCCGTAGCGAACGCGCTTCAGGCGGCTAACGGTAAGCCCCTGGGATTCCCACAGGCGGCGAACCTCACGGTTGCGGCCCTCCAGAATCACCACGTGGAACCAGGTATTGATGCCTTCGCCACCAAACTCCTGCACGTCGGTGAAGCGCGCCGGGCCATCTTCCAGCATCACACCGTCGACCATAGCGACGATATGCTCACGCTTGACGTCGCCCATGACCCGCACCGCGTACTCACGCTCTACTTGAGTCGAGGGGTGCATCAAGCGGTTGGCCAGTTCACCGTCGGTGGTGAACAGCAGCAAACCGCTGGTGTTGATGTCCAAGCGGCCAATCGCAATCCAGCGCTCGCCTTTCAGGCGCGGTAGGCGCTCAAAGACCGTGCGACGGCCTTCCGGATCTTTGCGGGTGCACAGCTCGCCTTCCGGCTTGTTGTACATAATGACCCGGCGCGGCACTTCCTCTTCCGGTCGCAGCGTCACCGGGCGGTCATCAAAGCTGACCTTATCCCGCGCTTCCACCCGATCGCCCAGTTTAGCGACCTGGCTATTCACCTTCACCCGGCCATCGGCAATGGCGGTTTCCATTTCACGGCGGGAGCCAAGGCCCGCACGGGCGAGGACTTTCTGCAGCTTTTCGCTGGTGGGCGGCGTGGTGTTATTACTCTGACTCATGGTCGTCTGACCTCACATCGTTGGTCTGTGTGCCAGCGTCCTCATGTTGACGCTTCGCACGTGCCGCTAGCCGTGCCTCTAAATCGGCAAAACTGAGCGGCTGGGTTAACGCCGTCTCGGCGTGGTGATCGGCACTCTCTGCCGACGTATTCTCATCTTGCTGGGGTGGCGCATCCTGCACGCTTTGCACCGTTTCGTCCAGTGCTGGCGGCGGGTTTTGTTCGGATGATGTCTCCTCAAGGGAAAGCTCTTCGCTATCATCGCCGTTGACCAGGGTATGCATAGGCGGCAGCGCATCCAGGGTTTTCAGGCCGAAGTCATCCAGAAAACTGCGCGTGGTGGCATACACCGCAGGGCGGCCCGGCACGTCACGATGCCCCACCACGCGTATCCAGCCGCGTTCCATCAGTGTTCGAATGATCGAACTGCTAACGCTCACGCCGCGCACATCTTCGATATCACCCCGAGTCACCGGTTGACGGTAGGCAATGAGCGCCAGCGTTTCCAAAAGTGCTCGAGAGTAGCGCTGTGGCCGTTCGTCCCACAGCCGCGAGACCCAGTGGGCCAAACGCGGGCGAATGCGTAGCTGAAAGCCCGAGGCGGTCTCGACCAGTTCGAGCGCGCCATGTTCATGACGCAGCGCCAGCCGCGACAACGCCTCCCTCAGCGCTTTGCGGGTAGGGCACTCCTCTTCTAAAAAGAGCGTTTCCAGGCGCTCGACCGGCAGCGGCTCCCCCGCCGCTAGCAGCGCCGCTTCAATAATATCGTCTAACGTGGTGTCTCTCACCGCGACTCCTCGTCAGGTTCAAACGCAGGCTCTTCAAATGCCGAGGCGGCATCGCCCTGCTCCTCTCCCAAACGCTCGAAAGCGCCCTCTTCCCCATCGGCCAGCGCCGCTTGGCGGGCGCGCACGTGAATGGGCGACAGCGGTGCGTTTTGAACGATCTCGATCATGGCCTCTTTGGCCAGCTCTAAAATAGCCATAAAGGTTACCACCACCCCGGCACGCCCCTCTTCAAGGGTAAACAGCGCTTCAAAGGGCGTATAACGGCCGCTCTCGCCATCCTGGCTGAGCTGCTCCATGATCTTCAGCATTCGCTCGCGGGTGGAGAGCACTTCCCGGCTGATCTGGTGGGCCTGGGCCAGCTCGGCGCGCTTGAGAATATCGGACAGCGCTCCCAGCAGCTCATCAAGCTCTACATCGGGATGGATCACCCGCGTCTCCAACGGCGGTAAGCCCGCCTGTACGCTGAACCAGTCCCGACCGACGCGGGGCAGCGTATCCAGCGCCTCGGCGGCCTCTTTTAGGCGCTCGTACTCCTGCAGACGTCGAATCAGCTCGGCGCGGGGATCCTCTTCCTCCTCCCCCTCCGCTTTCGGCGGGCGCGGCAACAGCGTCCGGGATTTAATCTCCGCCAGCATGGCAGCCATCAGCAGGTACTCGCCCGCCAGCTCGATCTCCATGGCTTTCATCAGCTCCACGTACTCAATGTACTGGTGGGTGATGGTGGCCACGTTGATGGTCAGGATATCCAGGTTCTGGCGACGAATTAAATAGAGCAGCAGATCCAACGGCCCTTCGAAGGCTTCCAGAAAGACCCGCAGCGCCTCGGGTGGAATATAGAGATCTTCCGGCAGCTGCGTGATGGGCTCATCAAACAGACGCCCAAGCGCCTCCACCACCGGCTCGGCAGTAGATTCCGCCACGTCTTGGTCTTGGTCTTGGTCTTGGTCTGGCGCTGCGCTTGGCGTCTCGCTCACGCGGGTCGAATCCTTCGTTGATGAGTGGGAAAACAGCAGTGTAACAGCGCGCTGTCAGCGCGGCATCTAGCCAGCATCGGCGGCTTTCCGATAGCGCCCTTGATAATCGAACAGCTTATCGCGGATTTGAAAGTGTCGGCCTACCTTTCGCCCCACCACAAAATCCGGGTGGCGCAATCGACGCTGCTCGTTGACAACCTCATCAGGCGTCGTCGGTTGCCATTGACCGCCTGGCGCACGCAGATGGGTACGCAAAAATACGGCATAAAACGCGCGGCGCTGGGCCGGGGTTTCTAAAGCAAACCATTCGCTCAGGCTGTCGCCATCTTCATCGTGGTAGGTGGCTTTTAGGCGCGGCAGACCACGGCCATTGGTAGTCGCCTCTAACTGCATGCCGCTGACGCGCAGCACCTTGGCATCTTTTAGCTTCAGCGCATCCTTGAGCTTGTCGTCAGCGTCCACCAGCAGCTTCTCACAGCCATGACAGCGGCGGGCGGCAATATCGTTCTCAGCGCCGCACTCGTCGCATACTTTGAAGCGAAAGCGAAACTCGCACTGGCGGCGGCGCCCTGCGTCATCCTCAATCAGCCCCTGGCAGCGGCGGCCGAAGTGTTCGATCACCAGCTCGCCGTCGCGCTTGCCCCAAAACAGGTTCGCGTGACCGCAGTCCGGGCAGGGCACCTGCACCGGTTCGCTATCGCTATCCGGCTTGGGTTCGCCTACTTCCGGAGCGTAGAGATCCCACGGGTTGCCCGCATAGTCGAGAATCAAACACTCCTCTTTACCCGGCGAGAGGCGCAGCCCGCGACCAACGATCTGCTGATACAGGCTGACCGACTCGGTGGGCCGCAGAATCGCGATCAGATCGACGTGGGGGGCATCGAAGCCGGTGGTCAACACCGCCACGTTGACCAAATACTTTAACTGGCGCGCTTTAAACGCATCGATCAGCTCGGTGCGCTCGGCCGAGGCGGTCGCACCGGTAATCAGCGCGGCCTGCTCGGCGGGCAAGTAGCCCATGATCTCTTCGGCGTGAGCCACTGTGGCGGCGAAAATCATCACCCCCTGGTGGTCAGCGGCGTACTCCACCACCTGGGCAATGATGCCCGGCGTGGCGCGGTTGCCTGCTACCACGCGGTTAAGCTCCTCCTCCCGAAACAGCCCGCTGGACGAGGGCGCAAGCGCCGAGAAGTCGTACCCCTCGATGGCCATATCCAGCCGTTTGGGCGCAGCCAAAAAGCCCTGCTTGACCATCAGACGCAGCGGCTGCTCAAACACACAGTCGGCAAAAAAGCTCTCCTCTGAACCGCGCACCATGCCGTGGTGGTGGCGGTGGTAGATAAAGCCCTGCCCCAAACGAAACGGGGTGGCGGTTAGGCCGAGGATTTTTAGCTGCGGGTTCTGGCTCCGCAGGTGCTCGATCACCTGCCGATAGCTGGAGTCCTCCTCCAGCGATACCCGATGGCACTCGTCGATTACCAGCAGAGTAAAGCTGGCGTCGTTGAATTGCTCCAGGTTGCGCACCACCGACTGCACCGAGCCAAACACCACTTGGCGACTGGCCTCTTTGCGCTTTAACCCAGCGCTGAAGATATCCGCCTCCAAGCCGTACGCTTGGTACTTGGCGTGGTTCTGCTCCACCAGCTCGCGCACGTGGGCCAACACCAGCACCCGCCCACGGGCGAGTCTCGCCAGTTCAGCGATCACCAGCGACTTGCCGCTGCCCGTCGGCAGCACCACCACGGCGGGGGCGCTGGTGGCGCGAAAGTGGCTGACTACCCGCTTCACCGCCTCGGTTTGGTAGGGACGCAGCGAAGGCGCTGCCGTGTTAGCCAAGAAAGGCGGCCCGGAGGCCGCCTTTTCAGGATGTGTCATCCATCACCTTTCGGGTTGGTCACATGATGTTAGCCCAGCCATACCCGCGCATTGCGGAACAGGCGCAGCCACGCACCATCTTCGGTCCACTCCGCCGGACGCCAAGAGTTAGTGACCGCGCGGGTCACCCGCTCAGGGTGCGGCATCATGATCGTCACGCGGCCATCCGGCGTGGTCAGGCCGGTAATGCCCGACGGCGAGCCGTTGGGGTTGGCCGGGTAGCGCGTAGTGACTTGGCCGTAGTTATCGATATAGCGCAGGGCAATTTGGCTGCTCGACTGCATGCTGCGCAGGTGCGCCGTATCGCGGAACTCGGCGCGACCCTCCCCGTGAGCAACGGCGATAGGCAGCTTGGAGCCTTCCATGCCCGCCAGCAGAATCGAAGGGCTCTTCTCTACCCGCACCATCGACACCCGGGCTTCGAACTGTTCGGACTCATTGCGCACGAAAGCCGGCCAGTTTTCCGCACCGGGAATCAGCGTTTTGAGCTGCGAGAGCATCTGGCAGCCGTTACACACGCCCAACGAGAAGCTGTCGTCGCGGTTGAAGAAGGCTTCAAACTGCTCACGGGCGCGCTCGTTGAATAGCACAGACTTCGCCCAGCCGCCGCCTGCACCCAACACGTCGCCGTAGGAGAAACCGCCACAGGCCACCAAGCCTTTGAACTCCTCCAGGGAGACACGGCCTTCGAGGATGTCGCTCATATGCACATCCACCGCATCGAAACCCGCTTTGTGAAAGGCCCAGGCCATCTCTACCTGACCATTGACGCCCTGTTCACGCAGCACGGCCACCGCGGGCTTGGCGGTGTTGAGATACGGCGCGCTGATATCGTCGTTAATATCGAAGGTCGGCGCGGCGCTGAGGCCCGGGTCGCGAACGTCGAGCAGGTTGTCGAACTCGTTCTTCGCACATTCCGGGTTATCCCGCAGCGCCTGCATGCGGTAGCTGGTTTCGGCCCAGGTGCGCTGGGTTAGCTGGCGGGTGGTCTCCAGCAGCGGCTCTTCGAACAGCGTGACACGCACTTGGTCGTCGTAACGCGGGCGGGCAATCACGCCACAGGTTTCGATACCCGCCATGGCGAACTGGGTCAGCACCTCTTCGGTGTGCTGGCGATTGACCTGAATCACCGCGCCCAGCTCTTCGGAGAACAGCGCGTTGAAGGCTTCTACCGGCTCATCGATCAGCCAGTCGAGCTTGATCTCAAGCCCAGCGTGCCCTGCAAACGCCATTTCCAGTAGGGTGACCAGCAGGCCGCCGTCGCTGCGGTCGTGATAAGCCAGCAGCTTGCCGTCGCGGTTCAGACCTTGGATCACTTCGAAAAACGCTTTCAGATCTTCCGGGTCGTCCACATCCGGGCACGCGTCGCCCACCTGGCCATACACCTGCGCCAGCGCCGAGCCGCCAAGACGGTTCTGGCCGTTCCCCAGGTCGATCAAGATCAGATCAGACTCATCCTGCTCCAGGTTGATCTGCGGCGTCAGCGTCGCCAGCGCGTCGGTCACCGGTGCAAAGCCGGTCACCACCAGCGACAGCGGCGAGGTAATGCTCTTCTCTTCGGCGTCATCGCCCTCTTTCCACGCGGTGCGCATGGACATGGAGTCCTTGCCCACCGGCACGGCGATGCCGAGTGCCGGGCATAGCTCCATGCCCACGGCATGAACGGCGTCATACAGCGCCTGGTTTTCACCGGGGTGATCAGCAGCGCTCATCCAGTTGGCGGAGAGCTTGATATCCGACAGCTTGGCAATCGGCGCAGCCGCGAGATTGGTAATGGCTTCTGCCACCGCTAAGCGCGCGCTGGCCGCAGGATTAATCAGCGCCACCGGCGGGCGCTCGCCCATGGCCATGGCTTCACCGGCGTGGGTGTCGAAGCTCGCGGTGGTCACCGCGACGTCGGCCACCGGCACTTGCCAGGGGCCTACCATCTGATCACGGGCGACTTGGCCGGTGATGGAACGGTCGCCGATGGTGATCAGGAAGCTTTTCGAGGCCACCGTGGGCAGGCGCAGCACCCGGTCCATCGCTTCGCGCAGGTCCAGGTTATCCAGCATGACGCCCGAGAGTTCAGGGGTTTGGCGCTCAAACGAACGGGTCATCTTGGGCGGTTTGCCAAACAGCACGCTCATGGGCAGATCGACGGGCTTGGTTTCGAAATGGCCGTCGCGCACTTCCAGGTGGTGCTCCGCCTGGGCTTCGCCCACTACCGCGTAGGGGCAGCGCTCGCGCTTGCACAGCGCGTCGAAGGTATCCAAGTCTTCAGGGGCCACTGCCAGTACGTAGCGCTCCTGGGCTTCGTTACACCAGATTTCCAGCGGGCTCATGCCCGGCTCGGCGTTGGGCACCGCGCGCAGGTCAAACAGACCGCCACGGTTGCCGTCTTTAACCAGCTCCGGCAAGGCGTTAGACAGCCCGCCCGCACCGACATCGTGGATAAAGCGAATCGGGTTGTTGTCGCCCAGCGCCCAGCAGCGGTCGATGACTTCTTGGGCACGACGCTCGATTTCCGGGTTTTCCCGCTGCACAGAGGCGAAATCCAAATCCGCGCTGGACTCACCGGACGCCATACTGGACGCCGCACCGCCGCCCAGGCCGATCAGCATCGCCGGGCCACCCATGACGATCAGCTTACCGCCAACCGGGATCTCGCCTTTTTGCACGTGCTGAGCGCGAATGTTGCCGTAACCGCCGGCAATCATGATCGGCTTGTGGTAGCCGCGACGCTCGATGCCGCCTTCGCTGAGCGCATCCTGCTCATAGGTGCGGAAGTAGCCGGTCAGGTTGGGGCGGCCAAACTCGTTGTTGAACGCGGCACCGCCAATCGGGCCGTCCAGCATGATATTGAGCGCGGACTGCATGCGCTCGGGCTTGCCGTAGTCGAAGGCCTCCCAGGGCTGAACGAATTCAGGAATGCGCAGGTTAGAAACGGTAAAACCGGACAAGCCTGCTTTTGGCTTACCGCCGATGCCGGTCGCGCCTTCGTCTCGAATCTCACCGCCGGAGCCGGTGGCCGCACCGGGAAATGGCGCAATGGCCGTGGGGTGGTTGTGGGTCTCCACCTTCATCAGAATGTGGATCGGCTCTTGGTGGGCATCGTAGCGGGCGCGCTCGCCCTCGGCACCGGTGAGCGGCGTGGGGAAGAAGCGTCCGCCGTGGCTGCCTTTGATCACCGCCGCGTTATCGCTGTACGCAGAGAGCACGTTATCCGGTGACGTGGCGAAGGTGTTCTTGATCATCTTAAACAGCGAGTGGCTCTGGGCCTCGCCGTCGATGACCCAATCTGCATTGAAGATTTTGTGGCGACAGTGCTCAGAGTTCGCCTGGGCGAACATCATCAGCTCCACATCGCTGGGGTTGCGGCCTAGCTCGATAAAGGCCTCGACGAGGTAGTCGACTTCATCATCCGCCAGCGCAAGGCCCAGCTCACGGTTCGCCGTCATCAGCGCGTCGCGGCCGCCTTCCAGAATGTCGACGCTGCCAAGGGGGCAGGCGAGTGGTGGGCGAATAGCTTGCTCGCCTCGGCTACGTCGTCCAGTACGTTTTCGGTCATGCGGTCATGCAGCAGCGCGCTGATCGTTTCTAGCTGCTCAGCGCTGGGGGCGCCACGTAGGCCTACGCGGTAATCGATACCCCGCTCGATGCGACTAATCTGGCTGAGCCCGCAGTTGTGGGCAATGTCGGTTGCTTTAGAGGACCACGGTGACTGGGTGCCCAGACGCGGCACGACCAGAAAGCGCTGCGCGTTATCGGGGGTTTCCTGGTGTTCGTGGCTGCCGTACGCCAGCAGTTGCGCCAACCGCGCCTGGGCGGCCTGATCGAGCTCTTCGTGGTGGTCGATGAAGTGGACGTAATGGGCAGACAGCGCCTCCACCTCCGGAACACGGTCACGCAACACCATTAACAGCCGTTCATGACGGAAGGCGGAAAGGGCGGGTGCGCCTCGCAGTTCGAGCATATCTGAGAGCCTCTAAAGCAGGGAGAGTTCGAGCAGGAAATCACCGGGCCGCTACGCGGCAATCCCACTATGATACTGGAAAGCGGCGTCCACACGAAATCAACAAGGTGACAGCGCCTGGCAGGCTGGGTATCGTGGCAGACTGTTCCATGTTGACCAGCCCTCATGCCGACATCGATTGCCCAACATTTTATCGCTCATTACCGGGCGTATTTCGCGATGATCGCGACACTTCTTCTGATTTTAGTGCCGCGCAGTGCGTCCATGACGAGCGGTGAACACCTTGCGCAAATTCAAGCGAAAGAGTTCATCACGATTCATACTCGCAACACCCCCACCACCTATTACGAAGGCCGCCAAGGGCCGACCGGCTTCGAGTATGAGCTGATGCACCGCTTTGCGGACTATCTAGGGGTCAGCCTCAACCTGAACGCGAGCCACCACCCGGAGAGCGTGCTTCCCGCCGTGCGCGAGCAGGGCGACTTAGGCGCTGCCGCCCTCCCCCTACTGGCAGACTCACCGGGCATTCACTACACCCGCTCCATCATTCAGATGCAGCCGCTGGTGGTGTATCGCCGCGGGCTCAACGGCATCGATGAACCGGCAGATCTCGTGGGCCTGGAGCTGGGCACGCTGAGCGAGGCGGGCACCAGCCAAGCGCTGCGCGCCCTTCAACGTGACTACCCCAACCTTAGCTGGAAAGAGTCTCACGAGCTTGAAGTGGCCGAACTATTGGCGCGAGTAGAAAACGGTATTTTGGATGCGGCGATCATTTTTGATCACCAGTTTCGTTTGAACCGGCTGTTTTTCCCAAACGTCGAACGCGGTTTTTTTCTAGGCGAGCCGCTCTCTCTGGCATGGGCCGTGCCTAGCGGCCGCGGGCTTGGATTATTAGAAGCCGCCAATCAATTTCTCCAGGAGCTACAAGAGAACGGCACCCTGCAACAGCTGGTGAGCCGCTACTTCGGCCATGACGACTATCTGGAGTACGTGGGCACCCGCACGTTCCTCGCCCATCTCGATGAGCGCCTGCCCAACTACACCGAGCTATTCAAGCAAGCGGCCCGCGATACCGGCTTTGATTGGAAGCTACTGGCCGCCGTCGGGTATCAAGAGTCGCACTGGGACCCGACCGCCGTCTCCCCCACCGGGGTTCGCGGCCTGATGATGCTGACCAACCCCACCGCCAGCGAAATGGGCGTGGCCGACCGCACCGACGCCGCACAGAGTATCGATGGCGGCGCGCGCTACCTGCGCAGCATTAAAGACCGACTTCCAGACAGCATTACCGGGGATGACCGACTCTACATGGCCATGGCGGCTTACAATGTCGGTCTTGGCCACCTTTACGATGCCCGTAAGATTGCCGAGATGCGTGGCGGCGATCCGGATCGCTGGCAGGACGTTCGCGCAGCGCTCCCGCTCTTACAGGAGCGTGAGTGGCATAGCCAAACCCGCCATGGCTATGCCCGTGGCGGCGAGCCGGTCATCTACGTGCGCAACATCCGGCGCTACTACGAGATGATCGAGTACGTGGAGCGCAGCCGACAGCAATTCTTTCAGCTAGAGCAGGCGCCCACCAGCGAAGAGCCGCTGCTGCTATTCGATATCGTGCCCCCTATCGAGCCGTAATCTGGCTAGCGCTTCTCGGCAAAGAACTGCTTGAGCAACCGCTTGGCGGGCGTCGCCAGCACGCCGCCCGTCACTGCGATCTGATGGTTGAACCAGGGCTGGGCAAGCAGATTGGCCTTTGACTCCACCATGCCAGTGCGTGGCTCGGGCGCGCCGTATACCAAACGGGCAATGCGCGCATGCACCATGGTGCCTGCGCACATCATGCAGGGCTCTAGCGTCACAAACAGCGTGCAGCCCTCTAAACGGTAGTTGCCCAGCCGCTGCCCCGCCTCGCGTAGCGCGCGCACCTCGGCGTGGCCGCTGGGGTCGCAGCTTGCCAGCGGTGCATTGTGGCCAGCGCCGATGATCTCCCCCTGGGCATCCACCACCACCGCGCCCACCGGCACTTCCCCGGCGGCAAACGCTAGGTGCGCTTGGTCCATGGCGCGGTGCATGTAAAATTCATCGCTGCGTATCAAGGCAAACTCCGCTAAGGTAGCAAAACGATCGTTTTAATAGCGTGATGGCCGCACTGGGTGCGCTTTCAATCATCGGCAGGAAAACGGATAGCACCAAGGATACAGAGAATGAACGATGCGCTGAAGTCACTGGTCAGCTTGTTAGAGCTTGAAACCCTTGAAGAGACGCTCTTTCGCGGCCAGAGCCAAGATTTGGGCTTTCCTCAACTGTATGGCGGCCAAGTATTGGGCCAAGCGCTGGCCGCAGCGGCGCGCACGGTGCCGGATGAGCGCCGCCCGCACTCCCAGCACGGTTATTTTTTGCGCCCAGGCGACCCGCACCGCCCGGTGGTGTATCAGGTCGATACCATCCGCGATGGCGGCAGTTTTACCACCCGGCGGGTGACCGCTATTCAGAAAGGGCGACCGATTTTCTTCTGCAGCGCCTCTTTCCAAAGTGCTGAAGAGAGCATCAATCATCAGCGGGCCATGCCACAAGTGCCCACGCCGGAAGCGCTTATAGAGAGCGGCGATGCCAAACACGCGCGCTTCCCCGGCCACCCTATCGAGTTTTTGCACTTGAAGGATAACCCGGACAGCGCGTCACCGGCGGGGCAGTGTCTGTGGTTCCGCTTTGCTGGTGGGCCGCTACCGGACGACCCGGCGCTGCATCGTCACCTGCTCTCGTATGCATCGGATTTCAACCTGCTGACCACCGGCCTGATTCCTCACGGCATCAAGTACACCGACCCGAAACTGCGCATCGCCAGTCTCGACCATGCCATTTGGCTGCACGAAGATACGCGGCTAGACGAGTGGCTGCTCTACGCCATCGACTCCCCCTGGACCGGCGGCGCACGGGGCTTGGCGAGGGGTCACATCTATCGCCGCGATGGGCGTTTGGTGGCCTCGACGGCGCAGGAGGGATTGGTACGCTATCCGCAGTCTTGAACCTCTGCTTTGAACACCCCTAAAAACAGCAACGCCCGCAGTAAGCGGGCGTTGTAAAATACCGGTCAGCACAACCCTAGACGGGGGCGCTGTAAACCCGTCCTTGGGCGCTACTTTCGCCATCTGACCGCCATGGATGGTGGAAATGCCGAAATTGCAGGGAGCATTTTTCGGCCATGGCGAAAGACCCCCGTTACGGGCTGTCCTGACCTAAGTGGCCTTGTTAATTACCCACCATACACGTCATTAATGGTTTTCAGCGGGTAGTGAGCCGGATACGGCTTGCGGGCCACGCCAGAGTCGACCGCCGCTTGGGCCACTGCTGATGACACACGCGCCAGCAGGCGGATATCCACCGGGGTGGGAATGATGTAATCACGCCCAAAGCTCATCTCGGTACGCTCGTAGGCGTTCAGCACTTCCTGAGGCACCGGCTCGCGGGCCAGGTCTTTCAGCGCGTGAACGGCGGCCAACTTCATAGCTTCGTTAATGCGCGTGGCGCGTACATCCAGCGCGCCGCGGAAGATGAACGGGAAGCCCAGCACGTTGTTCACCTGGTTCGGGAAGTCCGAACGGCCAGTAGCCATGATCACATCTGGGCGCGCTTCGCGGGCTACGTCCGGGTGAATTTCCGGGTCGGGGTTGGTGCAGGCGAAAATCACCGGGTCAGCGGCCATTTTCTTCACCTGCTCCGCAGAGAGCAGGCCCGGGCCAGAAAGGCCGATAAACACGTCTGCCCCGTCGATGGCATCGTCCAACGTGCGCATGTCGGTATCGCGGGCAAACTCCGCCTTGTACTCGTTGATACCGTCACGGTCAGTGTGAATCACGCCGCGACGATCCAGCATGACCAGGTTCTCTTTCTTGGCACCGCAGGAGATCAGCAGACGCATGCAGGCAATCGCCGCCGCGCCTGCGCCCATGCAGACGATTTTCACGTCTTCAATCCGCTTGCCCGCGATATCCAGCGCGTTGAGCATGCCCGCAGCGGTCACAATTGCCGTGCCGTGCTGGTCATCGTGGAATACTGGGATGTTGCAGCGTTCAACTAGCGCCTTTTCGATCTCAAAGCACTCAGGCGCTTTGATATCTTCCAGGTTAATACCACCCCAGGTATCGGCAATGCGGGCAACGGTGTCAATAAACGCTTGCGGGCTTTCGGCGTCTACTTCGATATCAACGGAGTTAATGCCCGCAAAACACTTGAACAGCACGCCTTTGCCTTCCATGACCGGCTTGCTGGCCAGCGGGCCAAGATTGCCCAAGCCCAGAATCGCACTGCCGTCCGAAATAACCGCGACCAGATTACCTTTGCCGGTATAACGGTACGCATTTTCCGCTTCGCGAGCGATTTCGCGAACCGGCTCGGCAACGCCTGGGCTATACGCCAGTGCCAAGTCCCGAGCGGTAGCAGTGGGCTTGGTCAACTCCACGGAAAGCTTACCGGGGATCGGTTTAGCGTGATAATCCAAAGCTGCCTGCTTGTTTGCATCCGTCATGGTCAAGGTCTCATCAGCCTAAAGTAGAAAAGTCGTATCAGAATATAGAAAAACCCTAGGCGCCTCAAGCACGTAGTAAACTTACCTACGAAACGACCGTTTTAGCCACTTTCCCCTCCATTTCGAAACTTTTCTACGTTATTTACTGCAACTTATGCTTCACGCTATCAGCTATAAAGGTTTCCTTATTGATGCAGTGCAGTATTTTTGGAAATAAATTCCAATAGAACAACAAGAGAGTTATCCACACCCACTGGGCGCAATCGCCCTGTGGAAAAGCTAACAAGAAACAAAGAGAGATTGCTTGGTCAGCGAGGAGAGATCGATGCGTCCGCTATTGGCAGCGGGAGAGAGCGGCCGACGAGGCTAACCAAAAGCGTAGCCTTTTAGGGACAAAAAGCCCACGCCGTGGCGTGGGCTTTTGCACAGAGCACGAGACGTGCCTGCGATAGGCTGAATCCGTTAGGATTAGCCGCGCTTGATAGCAGCGCCGAAACGCTTGTTGAAGCGCTCTACGCGGCCACCAGTGGTCGCTTGCTTCTGCTTACCGGTGTAGAACGGGTGGCAGTTGGAGCACACGTCCAGAGAGAAGTCCTGACCAGAAGTAGAACCGACCTGGAAGCTTGCACCGCAAGAACAGTTGGCGGTGACCGTGTTGTAATTCGGGTGGATACCTTGTTTCATCTTGAGCCTCATGAGCTATATGCCGCCACCTGATCCATTGCCAGGCACCGCATACGGGTTTGAAAAAACTGCTAACCGGTTAACCGCTCCATCCGATAGATTCAGAGCGGCCGCGCATTCTAGCAAACTAATCGCCGGAGGCCAATTGTCCGATCCTGTTTCTTCAACGCCCCCTACCCAGGGGCAGCCTCAAGGCGCTTTTCAGGTAGTGAAAGTGGCGCTGCCATCGCCGCTGCGCCGCCTGTTTGACTATCTACCGGCCCCGCGCGCGCCCGCCTGTGGCTGGCAGCCGGGGCTCCGGGTGCGTGTTCCGTTTGGCCGCCGAGAGGTGGTGGGCGTGGTGGTCTCCCTCGCCACCGGCAGCGAGCTCCCCCGCGCGCAGCTACGCGCTATTAGCGAGGCGTTGGATGACGCCCCCCTGCCCAGCGACTGGCAGTGGCTGTGCCACTTTGCGGCGCGTTACTACCAGCACAGCCTGGGCGATACCCTGCAGCACGCCATGCCCGCCAGGCTGCGTCAGGGTCACCCGATGGCAGGGCGCACCCAAACCCTGTGGCTTTCTCTCCCCAACGATGAAACGGCCCTGGCGCGCGCGCCTAAACAGGCAGCGCTTTATGCGCTTCTTCGCCAGCACCCCCACGGACTTCCAGGCCGCGCCGTGAGCGCCCATGGCTTCACTCGGGACCAGCTATTAGCGCTGCAAAAGAAGGGCTTTACCGAGCCTCAAGAGATCACCCTGACTGCCGCTCAACCCACCGGCGGAAGCTTACTCGCCTCGCCGTCGCTGCCGCTCAACCGTGAACAGGCCGCTGCGCTCGCCGTGCTGCATGAAAAACTCGACGGCTACCACCCCTGTTTATTGGAAGGCGTGACCGGCAGCGGTAAGACCGAGATTTACTTACAGCTCATCGAAGCGCTCGCTGCCAAAGGAAAGCAGTCCCTGGTGCTCGTGCCCGAAATTGGCCTCACGCCACAAACGCTCGCGCGGTTCAAAAGCCGCTTTCGCGTACCGGTGGTGGCGCTGCACTCCGGGCTTACCGACCCAGAGCGCTTGGATGTCTGGGAAGCCGCCGCCAACGGCCGTGCGCTGGTGATCATCGGCACCCGCTCGGCTATTTTCACCCCGCTGGCGAACCCTGGGGCAATCATCGTCGACGAGGAGCACGACGGCTCGTACAAACAGCACGACGGGCTGCGCTACCACGCGCGGGACCTTGCCGTTGCCAGAGCGCACTATCACGGCATTCCCCTGCTGCTGGGCAGCGCGACGCCTTCGTTTGAAAGCCTGCAGCAGGCGCTTACGGGCGCTTACCGCCACCTGCGGCTGACCCAGCGCCCTAGCCGTCACCCGCCCGCCAAGTTAGAGCTGATCGACCTGCGTCATCAGCGCCGCCAGGGCGGGCTGCTGCCGGGGGCCATCAAAGCCATCAAAAGCACGCTTGCGGCGGGCAAGCAGGCGCTGGTATTCATCAACCGGCGCGGCTTTGCGCCGAGCCTGGCTTGTCATAGCTGCGGCTGGATGGCCGAGTGCGGCCAGTGCGATGCGCGTATGACGCTACACCGCCAGCCGCCGCTGCTGGCCTGCCACCACTGCGATAGCCGCCGAGCGCTGCCCGATGCCTGCCCAGAGTGCGGCAGCGGCGATTTGCGTGCGCTGGGTAGCGGCACGGAGCGCACCGAGGAGACGCTACAAGGGCTGTTCCCTGACACCACCGTTCACCGTATCGACCGCGACAGCACGCGCAAAAAAGAGAGCTTCGAGCAGGTGCTCAAAGAGATTCATCGCGGCGAACCCTGCCTGCTGGTGGGCACTCAAATGCTCGCCAAAGGCCACCACCTGCCCCACGTCACCTTGGTGGTGGTGGTCAACGCCGATGGCGGCCTCTACGCGGCGGACTTCCGCGCCCTAGAGCACAGCGCACAGCTATTGGAGCAAGTGGCGGGGCGCGCAGGCCGCGCCGCCCACCCTGGCCGGGTGCTAGTGCAAACCCTCCACCCGGATGACCCACATCTAGGACAGCTGGCCGAACATGGCTACGGCGCACTGGCCCGCAACCTGCTGGAAGAGCGCCGCATCGCCAAGCTGCCGCCGTTTTGCTTTATGGCGCTGCTACGCGTAGAAAGCCCACAGGAGCAGGCGGCGCTCGCGCTGGCTCAACACGCCGCCCAGGCGCTGCGCCAGTGGTTGAAGGACGCCCAGCTGCCCGTGCGCTGCCTGGGGCCCGTGCCCGCCCCCATGGAGCGTCGCCAAAACCGCTACCACATTCACGTCATGATCACCGCTGACAAACGTAGCCACCGCCACGCCGCCGCTAACTGGCTGGTGCAGTGGCTAGAAGCCAACCGCGAGGCGCGCAAAGTGCGCTGGTCGATGGATATCGACCCACAAACCCTGGCCTGACCGCCAGGGGGCGCACAACGCTGGCGCGCCGAAGGGAATACGGCTTTGAAACTGCGCGCCAATTGCCGATAATGGCCGCTTTGCCGCTGCATTCTCTGGGCGACTGCACACGCCGCCACCGACGACATCCGGATATTTACATGAAAGATACGATTATTTCTCTGCTCGAAGGCGCGGTTGACGCGCTCAAGCACCAAGGCGTGCTGCCCAACGATTTAACGCCCGCCATCAAGGTGGATCCCACCAAAGACAAGGCCCATGGCGACTACGCCACCAACCTCGCACTGATGCTGGCCAAGCCCTCCGGCATGAAGCCCCGTGAGCTGGCCGATACCCTCGTCGCTGCCCTGCCCGCCAGCGACGCCATTCAAAAAACCGAGATTGCCGGCCCTGGGTTCATCAACTTCTTTGCTGCCGCCGACGCCGCCGCGCAAATCGTCGCCCAAGTGCTGGATAGCGGCGATGCCTTCGGCCGCAGCCTAATCGGTAAGGGTGAAAAAGTGCAGGTGGAGTTCGTTTCCGCCAACCCCACCGGCCCGCTCCACGTTGGTCACGGCCGCGGCGCGGCGATTGGCGACTGTCTCTGCCGCCTGCTGGAAGCCACCGGCTACGACGTTACCCGCGAGTTCTACTACAACGACGCGGGCGCGCAGATCAAAAACCTGGCGCTCTCCGTTCAAGCCCGCGCCAAACACCTCGGCCCCGACGATGCTAGCTGGCCGGAGGATGGCTACCGCGGCGAATACATCATCGATGTCGCCAACGACTACATGGCAGGTAAAACCGTCACCGCCGATGATCGGGAAGTGACCGCCAAAGCCGATGCAGACGACCTGGACGCCATTCAGGCCTTCGCCGTGGCTTGGCTGCGCCGCGAGCAGGATCTAGACCTCAAAGCCTTTGGCGTCGAGTTTGACGTTTACTTCCTGGAGTCCTCGCTCTACGAGGACGGCAAGGTCGAGGCCACCGTCGAAAAACTGGTCGCCAATGGCCACACCTATGAAGAAGACGGCGCCATGTGGCTGCGCACTACCGACTTCGGTGATGACAAAGACCGTGTGATGCGCAAGCGCGAAGGGGGCTACACCTACTTCCTACCCGACGTGGCGTACCACCTCGACAAGTGGCAGCGCGGCTTCACCACCGTGATCAACGAGCAGGGCGCCGATCACCACTCCACCGTGACGCGGGTGCGGGCGGGGCTGCAAGCGCTAGAAGTGGGCATCCCGACAGGCTGGCCCGACTACGTGCTGCACCAGATGGTGATGGTCACCCGTTCTGGGGTCGAAGTGAAGCTCTCCAAGCGCGCAGGCAGCTACGTCACCGTGCGCGACCTGATCGACGAAGTGGGCCGTGACGCCACGCGCTTCTTCCTGGCGGCACGGCGCGCGGACTCTCAGTTGACCTTTGATATCGACCTAGCCCGGTCGCAGTCCAACGACAACCCGGTGTATTACATTCAGTATGCCCACGCGCGGGTGTGCAGCATGTTGCGCAAAGCCGAAGAGGCAGGCCAACCCTTCGATCACAGCATCGCCACGGCCCACTTGGCACTGCTCGATAGCGATCAGGAGAAAGCGGTGCTGAACCGGTTGGCCCGCTATCCGGAGGTAGTCGAACACGCCGCCAAGAACCGCGAGCCGCAACAAGTCGCCCAGTACCTGCTGGACTTGGCCGGTGACTTCCACACCTGCTACAACGCGGTCAAAGTGATGGTCGATGACGACACCCTGCGCAATACTCGCTTGGCGCTGGGCTTGGCAGTGCGCCAAGTGCTGCGCAACGGCCTTGATCTGATGGGTGTCAGCGCCCCAGAGGAGATGTAATTCATGGCCAGCCCGCGTAATAAGCCCGCCCGCCGCGGAGCCACCACGCAGCGCAAATCGCCCCGCCGCTCCGGCGGCGGGCTGCGCATACCCGGCTGGCTATGGGGGATTGCCGGGGTGGCCGCTGGTTTCTTCCTCGCTCAGCACCAGCACGGCACGGCTCCCTGGCAGGAGCAAAGCGAGACACCCCAGGCCACGGTGCTGCCCAAGCCGGCCGGTAGTGACGAACGCAGCGCCGCGCGGCAAACCGAAACGCCTGCCGAACAGGCGATGCCCACCTTCGAGTTCTACACGCTGCTACCCGAAACCGAAGTCATCGCTCCAGGTGGGGCTGTGCCTTCCAACGTCACACCGCCCACCTTGGCAGCCAGTGACGAGGACACCGAGCGCGATAGGGCCACGACGGACTCGTCAGAGAGTACAGCTAGCGCCTCAGACAGCGCGGCGGACGACCCCATTGCCCAGGTCATTGCCGCCAACACGCGCCCCAGTGATCAGGCAGCCGCCGTTCAGCAGGCCCCGGCCAGTGCTTCGAACCGCTACATGCTGCAAGCAGCCTCGTTTCGCGAGCTGAGCGATGCCGAGCAGCTGCGCAGCCGCCTGCGCAACCTGAGCCTGCTGGCGCAGATCAGCGAGGTACAGGCCAACGGCGACACTTGGCACCGGGTTCAGGTCGGCCCTTACGACGACACCCGCGAGCTCAATCGCGCCCAGGACCTGATGAGTACCCAAGGCATCGAGCCGCTGCTGATCCAGCTACAGAACTAATCCCCACGGCGTGACACGCCTGCCGCCACCTTTTATCGGATGGCTTTCGCTTGCGGGCGGTTGATTTTTTATCAGCCGCCCGCATTTTGTTGAGAATCGCTTTTTATACGGCCGCTCGCTGCGGCCGATCAGTCATCGGGAGCGCGTCTCCCCCAAGGAGTTATCTCCATGACCACGATTGTTTCCGTTCGCCGCGGTAACCAGGTTGCCCTCGCAGGCGACGGCCAAGTCTCGCTTGGCAACACCGTCATGAAAGGCAATGCCAGCAAAGTACGCCGCCTGTATCGCGGCAAGGTGTTGGCCGGTTTCGCCGGTGGCACCGCCGATGCGTTTACCCTGTTCGAGCGTTTTGAAGCGCAGCTCGAAAAGTATCAAGGCCATTTGACCAAAGCCGCCGTCGAACTCGCCAAAGATTGGCGCACCGACCGCGCGCTGCGCCGTTTGGAAGCGCTGTTGGCCGTCGCCGACCACAGCGCCTCATTGATCATTACCGGTAACGGTGACGTGGTCGAGCCGGAGCGCGGCATCATCGCCATTGGCTCTGGCGGCAACTTTGCCCAGGCCAGCGCCCGAGCGCTGCTCGAGAACACCGAGCTGTCCGCTCGCGAAATTACCGAAAAATCCCTCGCCATCGCTGGTGACATCTGCGTATTCACCAATCACCACGTGACGCTCGAAGAGCTGAACATCAACGAACGTTGAGGCCCCTTTATGACCCAGATGACACCCCGCGAAATCGTTCATGCGCTGGACCAATACATCATTGGCCAGCAGGATGCCAAGCGCGCCGTAGCCATTGCCCTGCGCAACCGCTGGCGCCGCATGCAGCTCGACGACGAGCTGCGCCCCGAAGTCACGCCGAAAAACATTCTGATGATTGGCCCCACTGGCGTAGGTAAAACCGAAATTGCCCGACGCTTGGCGAAGCTCGCCCGCGCGCCGTTCATCAAGGTAGAGGCCACCAAGTTCACCGAAGTGGGCTACGTAGGCCGCGACGTCGAGTCGATCATTCGCGATCTGATGGAAGCGGCGATCAAGATGGTTCGCGAGCATGCCAAAGAGGAAGTGGGCCACCGCGCCGAAGACGCCGCTGAAGACCGCGTGCTCGATGCGCTGCTGCCGCCGCCCCGGGGCCAGGAAGATAAGCCCCGTGAAGATAGCGGCACCCGCCAGACCTTCCGCAAAAAGCTGCGTGAAGGCCAGCTCGACGATAAAGAGATCGATATCGAAATCTCTTCCCAAGGCCAGGGCATCGATATCATGACCCCACCGGGCATGGAAGAGATGACCAGCCAACTGCAGAGCCTGTTCTCCAACATGGGCCAGCAGAAGCGCGAGCAGCGCCGCGTGACCGTCAAAGAGGCGCTGGTGCTACTGCGTGACGAAGAGGCCGGCAAGCTGGTCAACGAAGAAGAGATCAAAGCCCGCGCCGTGGAAGCCGTCGAGCAGCACGGCATCGTGTTCCTGGACGAGATCGACAAGGTCGCCAAGGGCAGTGGCCAATCCAGCGGTGGCGAAGTCTCCCGCGAAGGCGTGCAGCGCGACCTGCTGCCGCTGATCGAAGGCTCGACGGTGTCGACCAAATACGGCATGGTCAAAACCGACCACATCCTGTTCATTGCTTCCGGTGCTTTCCACCTGTCGCGGCCTTCCGACCTCATTCCGGAACTGCAGGGTCGTCTGCCCATTCGCGTCGAGCTGGATGCGCTCACACCGGGCGACTTCAAGCGGATCCTCACCGAGCCTTCTGCTTCGCTCACCAAGCAGTATCAAGCACTGCTGGCCACAGAAGGGCTCGACGTCGAGTTCACCCCGGACGGCATCGAACGCATTGCCGAGATTTCCTGGCAGGTGAACGAAGGAACCGAGAACATCGGCGCTCGTCGTCTGCACACAGTCATGGAGCGCTTGCTGGAAGAGGCGTCGTTCAAAGGGGGAGATATGGACAGCCCCTTGGTCATTGACGCCGACTACGTCAATGCTCAGCTAGGCGAGCTGGCGGTCGACGAGGACCTGTCGCGCTACATTCTGTAGGCGCCACTTTCGGTAGAGCCACCGGCAGCCTGCTCGCATTGGCGGGCAGGCTGCTTTTGCGATTGATCGTTATGAGGTGCCCCCATGAACGCCCCGACACCCACCCGGGTTCACTATCATAAGCAGGCGCGTGAGCTGGAACTTGGCTACGCCAGCGGCGAGACGTACCGGCTTCCCGTCGAACTTTTGAGGGTTTACTCCCCCTCCGCCGAAGTGCGCGGCCACGGCGGTGATACGGCCGTGCTGCAAGTGGGTAAAAAGGATGTCGGCTTACAGAACATTACCCAAGCCGGTAACTACGCCCTCAAACTGCACTTCGACGACGGCCACGATAGCGGCCTGTATAGCTGGAACTATCTTTTCGACCTCGCCACCCACCAAGACGCTTATTGGCAGAACTATCTCGAGCGCTTGGAGGCGGCAGGGGCCTCTCGCGAGCCTGCAGGCATTCAATTCAAGCAGCTGTGACGCGCTGCCCCAGGCCAGGCGCAGACAAATTGGGGTCGAGAAGGCTACAATGTTGCCAACCATTGATTGCGATGACCTAACGGTCGACAACTACCGCCTCGAATTCGGGAGCTAAAGCCCCATGAGCCCCACGGAAAAGCGCACTACCCATTTTGGCTACCAAGAAGTGCCGGTCGACGAGAAAGCCTCCCGCGTGGCCGACGTCTTCCATTCGGTGGCCGCTCGTTACGACGTGATGAACGACCTGATGTCCATGGGCATCCACCGGGTCTGGAAGCGACTCACCATCGAACGTGCTGGCGTCCGCCCAGGGCACCAAGTGCTCGACATTGCGGGCGGCACTGGCGACCTCACCCTCAAGTTTTCCCGCTTGGTAGGCCCGCGTGGCAAAGTGGTGTTGGCCGATATCAACGCCTCCATGCTCAAGGTCGGCCGCGACAAGCTGATGGATAACGGCGTGGGCGGCAACGTCGAGTACGTGCAGGCCAACGCCGAGTGCCTGCCCTTCCCGGATAACAGCTTCGACTGCATCACCATTGCCTTTGGTCTGCGTAACGTCACCGATAAAGACGCCGCGCTGCGCTCCATGGCGCGGGTACTGAAGCCCGGCGGACGCCTGCTGGTGCTGGAGTTCTCGAAACCCAACAACCCGCTGCTCTCCAAAGCCTATGACGAGTACTCCTTCCGCCTGCTGCCCAAAATGGGTGAGCTGGTCGCCGGTGATGGCGAGAGCTACCGCTATTTGGCCGAGTCGATTCGTATGCACCCGGATCAAGAGACGCTGAAGGGCATGATGGAGAACGCAGGCCTGGAACGGGTGGAGTACACCAACCTGACCGGCGGTATCGTGGCCCTCCACCGCGGCATCAAACTATGACACAGCAGCAAACAGCGATGATCCCTTGGAACACGAGGTCGGCATGCTAGTCACCCCGACCCTGCTGCTGGCCGGATGTGAACGCACGATCAATGCCCTGCTCGCCCGCGACCCGGCGGCGCCAAACCGTTTGGCGTCGCTGGCAGGTAGCCGCTTGCTGGTCCGTTTGGAGAAGCCCCAGCTCGCGCTGCTGCTCTGCTACCACGCGTCAGGCATTGACCTGCAGCACGGCGACGAAGTGGAAGAGACCGACGTCGATGCCGTCGTGGAACTCACCCCCGAGACGCTCTCCGAATGGCTGAGCGGCGCTTCCATCGAGCGGCTGATGTTCGACGGCAAATTGGCCGTACGCGGCCGACTCCATCTGCTGGAAGCGACCCGCGATCTGCTGTTCGATCTGGATATCGACTGGGAGGGCGAACTGGCGCGCTGGCTGGGCGATATGCCTGCTCACTCGCTGGCGGAAGGTATTCGACGTGCGGCCCGCTGGGGGCTGCGTGCCAAAGACGAGCTGCTGCAGGATGTCTCGGAGTACGTGTTCGAGGAAGCGCGCCTGCTGCCCGGCCGCCAGCAGCGCGACGTGCTGCGCGACCACCTGACCGAGCTAGAGATCGCCACCGACCGCCTGGCAGCGCGGCTTAACCGTCTCCATAAGCGACTTACGCAGCCAGCGGAACCATCAACGCCTAAGGAGCAGCGCGGATGAGCCTGCGGCTGTTTAAAATCGTCTGGGTCGTCACGCGGCATCGCTTGGACACCTTGATTCCTGCCGAGCGCCTGCCGCTCTGGATGCGCCTACTACTGAAGCTGTCACCGCTTCAACTGGTGCCCGTTGGGCAGCGCAGCCGTGGCGAGCGTTTGCGTTTGGCGCTGGAGGCGCTGGGGCCGATCTTCATCAAGTTCGGCCAAATGCTCTCGACCCGCCGTGACCTGCTGCCAGAAGACATCGCCGACGAGCTAAAGCGCTTGCAAGACCAAGTGCCGCCCTTCCCTGGCGAGCTGGCCGCTGCGCGGGTGGAAAAAGAGCTCGAAATGACGCTGCCGGAGGCGTTTGCCGCCTTTGATCGTGTCCCCTTGGCGTCGGCCTCGATTGCCCAAGTCCACGCCGCCACGCTGCACAGCGGCGAAGACGTGGTGGTCAAAATCATCCGTCCCGGCATCGACCGTATCATGCGTCAAGACATGGGCTTGATGTACCAGGTGGCCAAGCTGCTGGCCAAAGTGCCCGAAGCCCGGCGCTTACGCCCGGTCGAGGTGATCCGCGATTATGAAGCGACGCTGTTCGACGAGCTGGATCTCTACAAAGAGGCCGCCAATACCTCCCAGCTCAAGCGCAATTTCAAAGACTCACCGCTGCTGTTCGTGCCGACCATTTACTGGCCCTACACCCGCCGCCACGTCATGGTACAGGAACGCATTCGCGGCGTGCCGGTCGCCGATCTGGATACGCTCATTGCCCGTGGCACGAACTTGAAAAAGCTCGCCGAGCGCGGGGTGGAAATTTTCTTCACCCAGGTGTTCCGCGATAATTTCTTCCATGCCGACATGCACCCCGGCAACATCTTCGTAAACTGTGACGACCCGGACGATCCACAATATATCGCTATCGACTGCGGCATCGTCGGCAGCCTCACCCGGGAAGATCAGGACTACCTGGCGCGCAATCTGCTGGCATTCTTTCACCAGGATTACTACGAAGTCGCCGCGCTGCACATCGAGTCGGGATGGGTCGGTGAAAACACCCGCGCCAACGAGTTTGCCGCCGCCATTCGCACGGTATGCGAGCCCATTCTAGAGAAGCCGCTCAAAGACATCTCGTTTGGGCAGGTACTGCTCGGGCTGTTCCAGACCGCTCGGCGCTTCAATATGGAAGTGCAGCCCCAACTGGTGCTGCTGCAAAAGACGCTGCTCAATATCGAGGGTTTGGGCCGCCAGCTCTACCCCGACCTGGACCTTTGGAGCACCGCCAAGCCCTATTTAGAGAAGTGGATGAAAGAGCGGGCAGGCATTGGCGGGCTGTGGGAATCGCTCAAGCGCCAAGCACCGGAGCTTTCTCATCAGCTGCCTGAACTGCCCGTATTGGCGCATCAGGCACTTAGCCGCATGGAGCATGAGCATCGTCAGCGCCATCAGCAGGTGACGGCGATCAGCCAGATGCGCCGCCAAATGAGTCAGCAAGGTAAACGCCAGCATCGGCTGCGCATTGGCTTGGCCCTAGTCGCTATTGCGCTGGCTTGGCAGCCACTCAGTAGTTGGGCTGCCACTCAGGATTGGCCGATACTCGCGGCTGCCGGTGCCGGCTTAATACTGCTGCTCTGGCACTGATACGATGCAATCACTTGACGAAACGACGCCGCCGATTGATAAAGAGAACACCATGACCGACGCGAATCACGCTCCTGTGCTCGACGCCCTTGCTGACGTTTTAAAGCAGCGTCGCCACGCTAATCCAGAAGATTCTTATGTTGCCTCCTTGCATCATAAGGGCTTGAACAAGATACTCGAAAAAGTGGGTGAAGAAGCCACAGAAACGCTGCTGGCGGCCAAAGATGCCGAGCACGGCAGTGACGAGGCCCGTGAAGCGTTGATCGCCGAAACGGCCGACCTGTGGTTTCATAGCCTTGTCATGCTGTCGCACCTGGATCTCGACCATCAGCGGGTACTTGATGAACTCGCTCGGCGGTTCGGTATTTCTGGCCACGACGAGAAAGCGTCCCGATCACAACGTTAACCCTGCTCCGATGAGGAAATGCATATGTTAGGTGGTATCAGTATTTGGCAGTTGCTGATTGTTCTGGGCATTATCATCCTGATTTTCGGCACCAAAAAACTGCGTAACGTGGGCACCGACCTAGGCGGTGCCGTCAAAGGCTTCAAGAAAGCCATGCACGAAGAGGAGAAAGAGGGCGACAAGAAGGACGCCGATCAGCCTCACGCCAAGGTGAGCCACGAAGAAGCGGGCAACACCTACGACGTGCAGGCCGAAGAGAAACGCGCTGCTGCCGACCGCAACGAAGAGCGCAAATAACCCATGCTGGATATCGGCTTTCTTGAACTCATGCTCATTGGCATCGTGGCGCTGCTGGTGCTCGGCCCTGAGCGGCTGCCTAAAGCGGCACGCACCACGGGGCTATGGATCGGCAAGATCAAGCGTACGGTATCCGGCATGCAGCGTGAGATCAGCGCTCAACTGGAAGCGGAAGAGCTGCGGCAGAAGCTGAACGAGCAGCAGAAAAAACTCGACGACAGCCTGAAGAAAGCCAAGCAGGACGTCGAAAGCATTGCCGAGCCTGCCGCGCCACACCGCGAGACGACGGCCAACCAGCAAGCCACCGAGCAGCGCGTGGCCAGCGCCAGCGCTCGTCTAGACGACGCTCTGAAAACGGTGCGGGAAGACGCCCCAGCCACTGACCAGACCGATCATCAAAAGGATAGCAACCACCAATGAGTATGTCTGGCGATTCCCAGGAGCCGCATAACGACCAAAGCCAAGCGCCCCTCATTGAGCACCTGATCGAACTGCGTTCGCGCTTGATGAAGGCCATCGTGGTGATCCTGGTGGTATTTCTCGGGCTGTACGCGTTTGCGAACGACATCTACAGCTTCGTGGCCGACCCGCTGATGTCGCTGCTGCCGGCAGGCTCGCAGATGATCGCCACCGAAGTGGCCTCGCCCTTCTTGGCGCCCTTCAAGCTGACGCTGGTAGTGGCGGTCTTCATTGCCATCCCGTTCGTGCTGCATCAGGCCTGGGCGTTCGTCGCACCGGGGCTGTACGACAACGAGAAAATGCTGGCCATCCCCATTTTGGTCTCCAGCGTGGCGCTGTTTTATGCCGGTGCGGCCTTCGCTTACTACGTGGTATTTCCGCTGCTGTTTGAGTTCTTCACCCAAACCGGCCCGGAAAACGTCGCGGTGATGACCGACATCAACCAGTATCTCAACTTCGTGTTGAAGCTGTTCTTTGCGTTTGGGGTGGCGTTCGAAATTCCCATCGCAACCTTTCTGCTGATCTTGTCCGGTGCGACCACCGTCGAAAGCCTTTCCAAGAAACGCCCCTACATCATCCTGGGGTGCTTCGTGATCGGGATGCTGCTGACACCGCCGGATGTCATCTCACAGAGCCTGCTGGCCATTCCCATGTACTTGCTTTACGAAGTCGGCTTGCTGTTTGGCCGCTTGGTACGTAAACGCCGCGCAGAGGCCGACACCGACGAGTAAGCGTCATCGCCCTCACGACGAGCCACTAAAAAGCCTCTGTCATCCCACGATGACAGAGGCTTTTTCCCTACGAGTGGCCCCGCGCACGCGTCCGCGTGACCATCACCCCATCATGTCATCGATACGATCCACCAGCTTGAAAATCCCCGTCGCGGCTTCGCTGATACGCGTGGCGAGCATGTACGCCGGGGTCGTGACCACACGGTGCTCGTGATCCACGACGATATCTTCCACGCCACAGCTACGGTGCAGGCCGCCCATGGCGCTGATCGCACCCGCCACGCCCGGATCATGGCCAATGGTGACCGCAATGCCATCGCCCAGCAGGCGCGGTACCATCACCGGGGCAATACACATCAGACCGATGGGCTTGGCATCCTCTTTGAATCCGGCGAGCGCCTCTTTCACGCTCTCCAATACCTGCATGTTGTCGCTCTGCAGGGCGAAATCAGAGAGGTTTTTGGCCACTCCGAATCCCCCCGGCACGATGACCGCATCGAAGTCGTCTGCCTCCAGCTCGGTAATCGGGCTGATATCGCCACGGGCCAAACGCGCGGACTCCTGCAGTACGTTGCGGGTTTCCCCCTCCACCGGCGATTGGTCCAGGTGATTGATCACATGGTGCTGCGCCACGTCCGGGGCAAAGCAGCGATAACCGATGCCCAACTGATCCAAGCGCAACAGCGTCAAGGTGGTCTCGTAGATCTCCGAACCATCAAAGACGCCACACCCCGCTAATACGACCGCTACCTGCTTCGTCATACCTCTCTCCTTATCCAAGCCATCCATGTGGCTGAATGGCTCACTTTAGTCAGTCTCCATCGCTGCCACAAGGCGGCTTTCGCTGCATGGCATGACTGATATACTCACACCAAGCCCTGAACGGGGCACCCACATTGCGATTGCTTGGAGAGAGCCGTTGACTACCTCAACCCCACGCCACTTCCCCGCCACCCGAATGCGCCGCATGCGCCGGGACGATTTTTCGCGCCGCCTGATGCAAGAGTCGACGCTGACGCCCAACGATCTCATCCTGCCGGTCTTCGTTCTGGAAGGTGAAAATCAGCGTGAAGCGGTGGCCTCCATGCCCGGCGTCGAGCGCCTCTCGATTGATCTGCTGATTGAGCAGGCCCGCGAAGCCTATGCGCTGGGTATTCCCGCACTGGCGCTGTTCCCGGTGATTGGCCCTGAGCAGAAAAGCGAGCTGGCCGAAGAGGCGTACAACGCCAGTGGCCTCGTACAGCGCAGCGTGCGTGCGCTCAAACAGGCGCTGCCCGAGCTGGGGATCATTACCGATGTGGCCCTCGATCCTTATACCAGCCACGGGCAGGACGGCATTCTCGATGAGCAGGGGTACGTTCAAAACGATCGCACCGTCGACACTCTGCTCAAACAGGCGCTCTCCCACGCTGAGGCGGGTGCCGACGTGGTCGCGCCTTCCGATATGATGGATGGCCGCATTGGTGCCATTCGCCAAGTGCTGGAGCAGGAGCATCTGCACAACGTGCGCATCATGGCTTACAGCGCCAAGTACGCCTCCAAGTATTACGGTCCCTTCCGCGACGCGGTCGGTTCGGCGGCCAACCTGGGCAAAGCGGATAAGCGCACGTACCAGATGGACCCGGCCAACGGTGACGAAGCGATGCACGAAGTGGCGATGGACATCGCCGAAGGGGCGGACATGGTGATGGTCAAGCCGGGCATGCCCTATCTGGACGTGGTGCGTCGGGTCAAAAGCGAGCTACAGGTGCCCACCTTTGCCTATCAGGTGAGCGGCGAGTATGCCATGCATCGGGCGGCATTCGACAACGGCTGGTTAGAGGCAGAACCGGTGATTTTGGAGTCGTTGATGTGTTTCAAGCGGGCGGGAGCCGACGGCATTTTGACCTATTTTGCCCTGGAAGCAGCGCGCCTTCTTCAGCGCTGAACGTCGCTTATGCCATTAAGATGACAAATCGGTGACACCAGTTTGTCATCTTCCCCCTGCATACTGATTTAATTATCGTTATGAAGCTATGATGGGTAAAAACCACTACTGCGGGGGGGCAACCATGGACGACAACGCAACAGATTCCACGTCGACACTATCGTCGACGTTACAGCCCAGTGAGACGTCGAGCAGCGACGTCGATATCGCGCCACTGCGCATCAACCGCACGCCAACCGGGGTCCAAGCCAAAGAGTCGCACACCGAAGCCGACCTGGATGACCCTCAGCTCTACTTCAACCGTGAGCTCTCCCATTTACAGTTCAATATCCGTGTTTTGGAGCAGGCGCTGGACGACGCGCATCCGCTGCTGAACCGGCTGATGTTTCTGCTGATCTTCTCCTCCAACATGGATGAGTTCTTCGAAATTCGCGTCGCCGGGCTCAAGCATCAAATGGCCCTGGGCGACGACACCACTGCCGCCGATGGCCGCTTACCCAAAGCGGTGCTGGCCGAGATTTCCGAGATCGCGCACCAGCAAATTGCCCGCCAGTACGAGATTCTCAACGATACGCTGCTACCTGCGCTGGAAGCTCAGGGGCTGCGTTTTCGCCGTCGCGACCAGTGGACCGATGCGCAAAAAACCTGGGTGCGTGATTTCTTCGACAACGAAATCATGCCGGTCATCAGCCCCATCGGCCTCGACCCCTCCCACCCGTTCCCACGGCTGGTCAACAAGAGCCTCAACTTCATCGTCGAGCTCGAGGGGAAAGATGCCTTTGGCCGCGCAGGGGGGATGGCGATTCTACCCGCCCCCGCTCACTGCCACGCCTGATGGCGCTGCCGAAAGAGCTGTGCGCCGAGGGCTTCTCCGAATACGTTTTCCTGTCGTCGATGATTCATGCCCACGCCGAAGAGCTTTTCCCCGGCATGCGCGTGCGGGGCTGCTATCAGTTCCGCCTGACCCGCAACGCGGACATGACCGTCGACCCGGAAGAAGTGTCCGACCTGGCCTCCGCCCTACGCGGCGAGCTGTTGGCCCGTCGCTACGGTAGCGGCGTGCGTTTGGAAGTCGCCGACAACTGCCCCGACGACCTGACTAACTTCCTGCTGCGTCAGTTCGATCTGGAGAGCGGTGATCTTTATCGCGTACAGGGGCCCGTGAACCTGACCCGCATGATGGCCGTGCTGGGCGACGTCGACCGCCCCGAGCTGCTCTACCGCCCGTTCACTCCCAGCGTGCCCAAAGCGCTGAAAGGCAGCAGCCTGTTTAGCGCCATCGCGAAAAGTGACATTCTGCTTCACCACCCCTTCCAATCCTTCTCGCCTATCGAAGACTTACTGCGGGAAGCCGCCCGTGACCCCGACGTGCTGGCCATCAAGCAGACGCTCTACCGCACCGGCTCGGACTCACCCATCGTCACCGCGCTGGTGGATGCCGCCAGCCAGGGCAAAGAAGTCACCGTAGTGATCGAGCTGCGGGCGCGCTTCGACGAGGCGGATAACCTGCAGCTAGCGTCACGTTTGCAAGAAGCAGGCGCGATCGTGATTTACGGCATCATGGCGTATAAGACCCACGCCAAGATGCTGCATATCGTGCGTCGTGAGAAGGGCGAGCTGCGCCACTACGCGCACCTGGGCACCGGCAACTACCACTCCAAAACTGCCAAGCTCTACACCGACTACAGCCTGCTGACTGCCAACACAGCGCTATGCGCCGATGTGCATAAAGTCTTTCAGCAGCTCTCGGGCATGGGCAGGGCGCGCAAGATCGATACGCTGCTGCATGCGCCCTTCACGCTGCACGAGCGCTTAGTCGAGATGATCGATCGGGAAGCCCAGGTGGCACGTAAAGGGAAACGCGGCCATATCATCATAAAGTGCAACTCGCTGACAGAACCCAAGTTGATCAAAGCGCTATACCGCGCCTCTCAAGCGGGCGTGGAGTGCGATCTGATCATTCGCGGCATGTGCTGCCTGAAGCCGGGCATTCCCGGTGTATCCGACAACATTCGCGTACGCTCGATCATTGGCCGCTTCCTTGAGCACACCCGGGTATTTCACTTCCATAACGACGGCAAGCCGGAAATCTGGTGCTCCAGCGCCGATTTCATGTCGCGCAATATGTTCCACCGGGTCGAGACGTGCTTCCCGCTGCTGGATAAGAAGCTCGCCACTCGGGTACGTAAAGATCTGGAGACCTACCTGGTGGATAACTGCCAGAGCTGGCTCTTGCAGAGCGACGGCAGCTACCAGCTGCAGGACCCCGGCAGCGGTGACGCAATCAGTGCTCAGGAAACGCTGCTGTACGCCTACGCCTCGAAGAGCTAATGCAAAAACCCCGCTGCACTTAGCAGCGGGGTAATAAAAGCCGAGTAACACGCTTGGCTTAAGCGTAACGCTGGCGCAGCTGCTCAGCGGCCTCCACCATATTCGCGAGGGCTGGCTCTACCTCGGCCCAGCCACGGGTTTTCAATCCGCAATCCGGGTTGACCCACAGACGTTCGGCAGGGATTTTCTCCAGCGCTTTCTCCATCAGTGCCACCATCCACTCCACCTCGGGAATATTCGGGGTGTGGATATCGTAGACACCCGGCCCGATCTCGTTGGGGTAAGCGAAGTCCTGAAACGCATCCAACAGCTGCATATCCGAACGCGACGTCTCGATGGTTATCACATCGGCATCCAGCGCGGCAATGGCGCCAATGATGTCGTTGAACTCCGAATAGCACATATGAGTATGAATCTGTGTGCTGTCGGCTACCCCTGCGGCACTCAGCTGGAAGCTCTCGACGGCCCAATCCAAATAGCGCTGCCACTCGCTCTGGCGCAACGGCAGCCCTTCCCGCAGCGCGGGCTCATCGATTTGAATGACATGGATACCCGCTTTTTCCAGGTCACACACTTCGTCGCGCAGCGCCAGGGCGATCTGACGGCAGGTGGTGGCGCGGGGCTGGTCGTCACGCACGAACGACCACTGTAAGATCGTCACCGGCCCGGTGAGCATGCCTTTCATCGGCTTTTCGGTCAGCGATTGAGCGTACTCGCTCCAGCGTACGGTCATCGCCGTGGGGCGGGTCACGTCACCAAAGATAATCGGCGGTTTCACACAGCGGGAGCCATAGCTCTGCACCCAGCCAAAGCGGGTAAACGCAAAACCGTCGAGCTGCTCGCCAAAGTACTCCACCATGTCGTTCCGTTCGGCTTCGCCGTGCACCGGCACGTCCAAGCCAAGCGCTTCCTGGCGCTCCACTGCGTAGGCGATCTCTTCGCGCATCCGCGCTTCGTAGTCCGCCAAGCTTAGCTCACCGGCTTTAAATGACCGACGAGCGGCACGAATGGCATCCGTCTGCGGGAACGAGCCAATCGTGGTGGTGGGAAACAGCGGCAGTGCCAGCAGCCTGCGCTGGGCCTGCACACGCTGTGCATAGGGCGACTGACGCTGGCTGTCTTGTGACGTGACGGCGGCCAAACGCTCGCTCACAGCGGGTTGGTGGATACGCGTCGATTCCCGGCGCGCGTCCAAGGCGCGGGTTGCTTCGCTCAAACGCTGCTCGTCTTCCGGCGTGGCGCGGTTATCAATCAGTCGCGCCAGCGTGACCACTTCATCCAGCTTCTGGCGAGCAAAGGCCAGCCAAGTCACCAGCTCGGCGTCCAGCTCGGTCTCTTGACGCAGATCGACCGGCACGTGAAGCAGCGAGCAGCTAGGCGCGAGCCACAGCCGCTGTCCCAGTCGCACTTTCAGCGGCAGTAAGCGCTCACGCAGTGCCGCCAAATCGGCCCGCCAGATATTTCGGCCATCCACTAAACCTACCGAGAGCACCTGATGCGGGCTTAACCGATCGATCACGCTCTCCACCTGTTCGGGAGCACGCACGGCATCGATGTGCAGACCCTCTACCGGTAGCCGCGTGGTGAGCGAAAGATTGTCGCCCAGCGCGCCGAAGTAGGTAGCGACCAGCAGCTTCAGCGGAGCGGACTGCAGGCGATGGTAAGCACGCTCGTAGGCCTGCTGCCAGGCCAGTGGCAAATCCTGTACCAGCGCGGGCTCGTCGAGCTGTACCCACTCAATGCCCTGAGTCGCCAGGCGAGACAGCGCCTCGCTATATACATCCAGCACGCTATCGAGCAATTCGAGACGGTTAAAATCACTGCCCTTGGCCTTACCCAGCCAAAGCCACGTCAGCGGCCCGGTCAGCGTCACTTTGGGCGTAAAGCCCGCTTTAAGCGCTTCATCTACCTCGTCAAACAGACGCGTGGAGGCTAAGGTAAACGTCTGTCCTTGATGCAGTTCCGGCACGAGGTAGTGGTAGTTGGTATCGAAGTATTTGGTCATCTCGCAGGCGGCCGCCGGGGCACCGCTCGGCGCGCGACCCCGGGCCATGCGAAAGGCGGTGTCCAGATCGACACGGCCTGCATTGACCTCGTCTTGGGCGTTAAAGCGCTTGGGTACCGCTCCCAGCATCACGGAAACGTTCAGCACCTGATCGTAAAAAGCGAAATCACCCACGCTGACCATGTCCAAGCCCGCAGCCTGCTGGGTTTGCCAGTGGGCCAGTCGCAGCGCTTGACCGGCGGCTTCCAGCTCGTCACGGCTGACGTCGCCCTTCCAGTAGGCTTCCGTGACTTTTTTCAGTTCGCGCTGTGCGCCAATGCGGGGATAGCCGAGAATATGAGAAACTGTCATGATGAATCCTTCCAACGTGAATGATTTCACACAGTTTGAGCGCCGCATCAACGTGAATCAAACTAAAGATTTTAATACCAAACATGAAAAATACTCACAATGATTGAATTACGCCATCTGCGCACCCTGCTGGCCCTGCGCGAAACCGGCTCGCTCGTGGAAGCCGCCGAGCGGGTGCATTTGACGCAGTCGGCTCTTTCGCACCAATTGAAAGATCTGGAAAGCCGTGTGGATAGCGCGCTCTTCGTGCGCAAAACCCGGCCAGTGGAGTTCACGCGGGCAGGGTTACGGCTGCTGGCGCTGGCCGATGAGATTCTGCCGGAAGTCCGTAAAGCCGAGCGGGACCTGGCTCGATTGGCAGGCACCGAGCAGGGGCGGCTCCACATGGCCATCGAGTGCCATAGCTGCTTTCAGTGGCTCATGCCCACGGTGGATTACTTTCGCGACCACTGGCCGGAAGTAGAGATCGATATTCCCAGCGGGCACCACTTCGACCCGCTGCCTGCGCTTTCCCGAGAGCAGTTGGATCTGGTCATTACCGCCGACCCGCAACCGCTGGAAGGGGTGCATTACGTGCCGCTGTTTCGCTACGAGGGCCTGCTTGCCGTTGCCCGCCAGCACCGCTTCGCAGGGCAGCCCTATATCACCCCGGACGCCCTGGCCGATGAAACGCTCATTACTTACCCGGTGGAGCAGTCGCGGCTAGACGTGTTCACGCAATTTCTGGCCCCGGCCAACGTGCGCCCCAAAGAGATCCGCACGGCAGAACTCACCATCATGATGATGCAGCTGGTCGCCAGTGGCCGCGGTGTGTGTGCGCTCCCCAACTGGGCGCTCACCGAATATTTGGAGCGCGACTACGTCAGCGCCGTGAAGCTCGGCGACCAGGGCATTTGGAGCACGCTCTATGCGGCCATAAGGGAAGAGAGCGCCGACGCGCCATGGATGCAGGACTTTTTGCGCACTGCGAAAGAGACCTCTTTCGCAGTGCTTTCGGGGATTAAACCGGCGAGTCGCGACGAGGAATCAGCAGCGTAAAGCGCGCGCCGCCCAAGGCAGGGCTGCTGTCCACGGTGACGCTACCGCCGTGGCCAGCCATGATTTTCTGTACGATCGAAAGGCCCAGACCATAGCCGCCGGAGCTGCGGGCACGGCTATCATCCAGCCGCGCAAAGGGTTTGAAGATATCGGCCCGCGCTTCGAAAGGAATCCCCGGCCCGTCGTCTTCCACATCGATACGTACCAGGTGCGGCTCATCCCACAGGCGAATCACCACCTGAGATTTGCCATAGCGACACGCATTGCCCACCAGGTTCTGTAGCGCGCGCTGTAGATAGCGAGGTTCGGCCAGCAGCTCGATATCAGGCCCCGGCACGAGGGTCAGCTGCTGGCCGCTGTGTAGCGGCGCCAGCGTGTCGATCACTCGCTCGGCCATGGCCCGACATTCGACCAGGGCCATTTCGAGCTCGGCACCGTTGACCGTCTCGCCACCCAAGCGGGCGTAAGTCAAAATTTCGTCCACCAGCTCATCCAGCTCGGCGATATCGGCATCGATGCCCTGTAGCTGGCGCTGAATGGCGGGCTGGTCGGTCATGTCTTCGACCATCTGCACGGCAAAGCGAATACGTGCCACCGGGGTGCGCAATTCGTGAGACACCGCGCGAATCATCTCCTGCTGGCCACGTAACAAGCTCTGCACCTGGTTCGCCATGCCGTTGAAGGCCATTCCCAAGCGGCCTAGAAAGTCCCCGCTCTCCACTTTGACACGGGTTTCCAAGCGCCCGCTGGCGATGCGCGTGGCGGCTAGCTCCAAACGTGCCATGCGCGATTCGATGCTGCGCATGATCAGGTAAACAATCAGGCTAAGCACGACCATCAACGCCACCAGCAGTGGCAAGTGCAAGTTCAGTGGCAGCGTGTCTCCTCGGGAAATCGGGCCTGCTTGAAGCCACTGCTCCGCGTCGTCGGCGTCGTTCGGTAACTGATACAGTAAGGTAATGGAGAGTTTGTCCGACACAAGGCGGGTAATCACCCCGCCCAGGGTGAGTTGAAACTGCTGTTCGGTGGTCAGGTCGTCGGGCAACGCATTGAGCAGACTCAGCGGCCAGCTGCCAGGGCGCAGCCGTGTGAGCGCCGTGAGCCGATCCTCGGCGGGCATCTCGGCCAACCATTCGCCCAACAGCACCATGCTGCCCTGCCACTGACGCTCGCTCCAAGACCCAAACGTGGCCTCCAGCATCCACTGCTCACCGCTGCTGGACGTCGGCAGGCGCTGGCGCAGTTGCCACGGCTCTTCTGACACCAACACCGTTCCCCGCTCGATGCGCGCTCGCTCGAAATAGCCAAGCGGTGCCTCGCTGAGACTGCGTAGCGCCAGTTGCATACCCAACTGCTCCGAAAACTCCCCAAGCAGGACTTCACGCTCCTCCATGGGCACGTCGGCAAGCTGTTGGGTCATCAAGGACATGGGCAGCGCGGCGAGCTGCTCCCGATAATCTTCACGGCGCACCTGCTCGATGAAGGAGCGCCCGCCCAGCGCGATGAAAAACACCACGCAGAGCGCCAACCCCAGCAGCAGGTAGAAGCGCAAAAACGTGCCGTGACCAAGCACTCGCCGCATGCGACAACCTCTCTTAGCTGTCCTTGACGAACAGATAACCTTTGCTGCGCACGGTTTTGATGCGGTGCGGCTGATTGGGATCGTCGCCGATCTTGGGTCGTATACGCGAAACGCGCACGTCGATGGAGCGGTCCTGACCGTCGTACTTGATGCCGCGTAGGTCGCTAAAGATCTCCTCGCGGGTCAGCACGCGCCCT
The DNA here is from genome assembly GCF_009846525.1 of Halomonas meridiana. Classification (NCBI taxonomy): domain Bacteria; kingdom Pseudomonadati; phylum Pseudomonadota; class Gammaproteobacteria; order Oceanospirillales; family Halomonadaceae; genus Vreelandella; species Vreelandella aquamarina. The sequence goes on from NZ_CP024621.1 coordinate 3,184,114, forward strand.
GCGTTACGCGCCAACAGCCACAGCAGATCGAACTCGGCGCTGGTGAGATCGATACGGTCGCCGGAGAGCCACGCTTCACGGGTGGCGTTGTCGATTTCCAGGTTTTCGAACTTCAGGCGCATCTCACCATCAGGGGCGGGGCCATCGGCACGCCGCAGCAGCGCGCGCATACGCGCCAACAGCACGCGCGGCTGTACGGGCTTGGGCACGTAGTCGTCTGCCCCCATTTCCAGCCCCAGCACTTGATCGAGATCGTCCGTGCGGGCGGTCAGCATCATGATAGGCCCCGCAAAATTGGGTCTCACGCGGCGGCAAATCGCCAAGCCATCTTCCCCCGGCAGCATGAGATCCAAGATCACCAGATCGGGCTGCAGCGTTAAAATGCGATCGACCCCCTTGGCCCCATCCGCTTCCAAAGTGACTTGAAAGCCATTCGCCTCCAGGTAGTCGCGGGTGAGCTCCGCCAAGCGCTGATCGTCTTCGATGATCAGCACGTGGTCCTGGTCGGGGTAGTCGGGGGTGACCGAATCCTGTGCCCCAAGTGCTTGAAATTGCTGTTCCAAGTGATCTACCATCCTTTTTCTTCACTCCGCTTAGGCAGTTTGTATTATCACCCGCTCACCCGTTGCAAAAGCAGGTTGTGATAGCTCCCAGGATACCTTAAAACCTCGCTAACGCCTGCCCCTTGATCAACGTTCGCCGGGCTTACCTTGCTGGGCGCCCTTCGCCAGCTTGATTCTTCAAACATCAGGCGCTAATGTGAAGTGGCAAACTGTCGACAATCTGGCAGGAGGAGATCCCCATGGGAGATGGCAAAGCCAAAAGTGTCATTAAACGTGTCTATGTACCCACACAAGTACGTGACCTGCCCAACGGAGAAAAGCTAAAGATCCCCGGGCACTACAAGGCACCGCCTAGCGATGCCAATGGCGCAATGGATGATTAGCCGCTGTTCACCGCGGTCTATATAGAAAAAGGCAGGCCACTAGGGCCTGCCTTTTTTATACGCATACTGCCATGACGTTCGCTACCCTTTAGGGCCAAACAAGAACCAAGCAATCAGCCCAACGAGGGGAAATACCAGCAGCGCGATAATCCAAAGCAGTTTGGCCAGCCCACCGGCCGAACTCTTGGCGACTTTTACGATGGCCCATACGACAATGACGAGCCAGATCAAACCTAATAAACCGCCGACTTCGATACCCATGTGTCTCTCCTTGCGTGTTAACGTCCATGAGCCTTCAGCTAAGCACATGCGTGGGCTAAACACAAACGGACACTAAGGTTCTGGCAGCTTGAGCACCATCTCTCCCCCGCGTATTTCGATGGCTAACTGATTCAAAAAGCTCATGCCCAATAGGACCGTGTCGCGCTCCATACCGGGGCTGATGGAACCCTGCACATTGCGCATGCGTATGCCACCCAACGCCACTTCGTCTAGCTGGGTCAGGTTGCCCTCCACGCGACCATTGGCCGTGTTGAACCAAGCGCGCCGTCCAGGCGCCAAGCCCAGACGCTTGGCCAGCTCGGCAGGCACCGCCACGTAGGTGGCCCCGGTATCCAGCAAAAACGTGACGGGCTCTCCGTTGATGCGACCTGGTGCTTCAAAATGCCCCGCTCGGTTTCGCTTGAGCGTCACCGGGGCGTTATCCGGAGCGGTGTTCATCAGGTGCACATTCGGCTGCCACATCTGCTCCAGGCCGCCTTGAATCCACCAAGTGCCCACTGCCATGAGCAGTACCCAAAATAGCAGCATCATCACGATGCCGCCGCGCTGCGGCCGGTGTGTCACCATCGCTCACCTCGACGCATCAGGCGCTTTTCCAGGCCACCGCTGCCTCACGGCCACGGCGCTCGTTGACGCCTACGCAAATCAGCATGGCCGTTATGAACAGCCCCACACATAAAAGAATAGACGCTTGCAGGCCGATCAGCGTTTGCAATACGCCGAGCATGACGATCCCTAGCACCCCGGCGAGTTTGTTCGCCAGCCCCCAGAAACCGAAAAATTCCGCCGACTTTTCCAACGGCGAGAAGACCCCCACCAGCGCACGGCTCGCCGACTGACTGGATCCCAAACTCAACCCGGCCAAACAGCCCACGATCAAGAACACGTGCTGTGCTTGCCACTGCCACCCCCACTGCTGATTGAGCCATGCGGTCAATGCGGGAGTCGCCCAAATGGCCACGATCGCGGCCACCCACAGAGCCAGGGTCATTTGGTAGGTGTGCTTGGCCCCGAGTTTATCCTGCAGAAAGCCAAACCCGATGGCCCCAGCCGCTGCCGTGATTTGTACGATGATGAACATGATGTTGCGCACGCTCTCATCCCACCCGATCACTTGCGCGCCATAAATAAAGGCAAAGGCGATAATGATATAGACCCCCGCCATGGAGAACAGCAGAGAGACTAAAAAGATACTTAAATCTTTGAAGTAACGGAGCTCTTGGAACGTGCCCAATAACCGCTGCTGGGCAATGTGACGATAGGAGACACCGTGGGGTTTGGGCACGCCGCGCTCTTTAAGCCATAAGAACGTGGGAAGGGCGGCCACCAAGAAGAAGCCCGCCGCAAACGGCCCCACCCAGCGAATGCGCTCGTAGTTCTCGGCCGTGGCCTCACCCAGCACGACGAGGGTAAACCCAGCCGCCACCAAACCACCGATATAACCCAACGCCCAGCCAAAGCCGGAAATTTTGCCTAGCGCATCCGGCGGCCCCAATTCGGGTAAGAAGGCTGCGATAAACGACTCCCCCATGGAGTAAGCGTAGTTGGAGAGCACGATCAACAAGAGCCCCAACACCACGTAACCCGGCTCGACAAAATAGAGCATCGCCGTCGTCGCCACCGTTGCCATATAGCTAAATAGCAGAAAGCGTTTCTTTTCAGCACGGTAATCCATGATAGCGCCGCATAGTGGCGCACTGATCACCACCATCAAATAACTGATGGCGAGGGCAAGACTCCACAAAAAGTTGGCGAGTCGATAACCATCATTACGATCCCCCACGATGACCGTGGTAAATAGTTCGCCAAACACCACGGTAATAATGAGCAGCGTGTAGGCCTGGTTAGCAAAGTCAAACATGGCCCAGCCGAAAATTTCGCGCCGGGTAGCATAGGTAGTGGCATTAGGCATGGCGGGTGCGGACGGCATATCAGCGCTCTCTTAAAAAGAGTCATAAGAGTATCAGTTAGCAGTATCGCACCGCTATCAAGGTCGTTAACAGATTAGAGGTGACAGACACACAAAGTTACTCTAACTTTGCTAGATTCATTTAATAACAGGGACGCAGTTAGATGGCGCATGGCAACGTTATAAAAAAGCGTTTACTCGCCACCCTTTCGCTGCTGTTAGGGTGTGCTGGGGGCACCGCCACTCTGTTTGCCGACCGTGTTTTGGCTGACGACTCAACGGCATCGCTGTCATCTCTGACGTTTATCACCGAAGAGTACCCGCCTTACAACTATTTAGACGGTGACCGCATCGCGGGCACCTCCGTCGAGCTACTTCAGGCCATGCTGGCCCAAATGGGCACCTCCCTGGATAAGAGGGAGATACGCTATTATCCCTGGGTACGCGGCTACGAACTCGCCTTGCAGCGGCCAAATACGGTGCTGTTTTCCACCACTCGTACGCCGAGCCGAGAGTCGCGCTTTCACTGGGTAGGCCCCATTGCCCAGGACCATGTGGTACTGCTTGCACGCCAGGGAGCGAACATTCGCGTGACCTCGGTGGACGATGCCGTTGAACAGGGGCTGAGCGTGGCGGTCATTCGCGAAGACATTGGTGCCCAGGCACTGATCGAAGCGGGCTACCCAGACGCGCTGGTGCGACCGGCCATGGATAATCGCAGCGCGCTGCATATGTTGCTTCATGAGCGCGTCGATTTGTGGGCGTACAGTACCGATGTCGCCCAGTGGATTGCCGAACAAGCCGGCTACCCTGCAGAGATCGTGGTGCCGCTCTACACGCTGAGCGAATCTTACCTATACTTTGCGCTGAACCCTGAGACGGACCCGCGTCTCGTTGCTCAGTTGCAGCAGGCCTTCGAGCGCGTCACGTCGCTCTCGCTGGCCACACAGGCAGGTAGCGATGGTTAATCGATCGATCTTTCCCGCCAAGCCCTACTGGCTGGTCATTGCGTTTGGCGCGCTGCTGATGGGCATGAGCCACGCCAGCCGCGCGCAACTCCCGTTTCTCACGATCAATACCGAAGAGTACCCGCCGTTTAATTTTCAAAATGCCCAAGGCGAGGTCGATGGCACCGCCACCCGGCAGCTACGCCATGCGTTGGAGAGCGCCGGGATCGAGGCTCGCTTTCGCCTGCTACCCTGGGCACGCGCCTACACCGAAGCAAGGTTGAGGGAGTATCACTGCGTCTACTCCACCACCCGCACTCCCGCCCGGGAACCGCTATTTCATTGGGTAGGGCCGCTGGTGATCAACGAGTGGTCGGCTTTCGGCTTGGTGGAGCGTCAACTGGACCTAGCCGCGCTTACCCACTTACACGAGTGGCGCGTCGGCAGCTTTCGCGAAGATGCCGTTGGTGATTACGTCGCCAGCCAAGGGGTCGACGTGCTGCGCGCGCCCACCGAACGGGAGAACATGGCTCGGCTGGGCGCCGGGCTCGTGGATGTCATCGTCACCGGACGGGCCACCGCTGAACAGCTGGCGGAAGAAGCAAACATCGCCATCGAACACTTGTTCACCTTCTATTACGCGCCGCTCTACCTCGCCTGCCACCCTAGCGTCGAGCGCAGCGTGATCGAGCAACTGCAGCGCCACTTAGACACACCCCCCACCCCCCGTATGGAGCCTCTGCCTTGAGTGTCGCCAAGCCCTCTCTCGCCAGCGGTCGCTTGACGCTCAAGCAGGCACTGCTGACGCTGATGATCGCTATAATGATCAGTTTGGTATCTGGAAGCATCGAGCTGCTTGGGCACGCCAGCAGCATGCGCGAAGACGTGCAAAAGCGCACCCTGCAACAACTGGCCATCGTCAACGGCGCGGCGGCCGAGGCAGCCTTTCAGCTCAATCCCGATTTAGCGCATCAAATCGCCTTTGGCTTGTTCAGCAATAGCGACATCGCTCAAGTGGCGATTCGCGACGATTTTGGCCGGGCGCTGGCGGAGTTCTACCCCTCTCAACCCACGACCACCAGCTGGCTCGGCCAGCGGCTGTTTGGCGATATCGTCGACCATGAGATGCCGCTGCGCTACTACATGGGCAGCGACATGCCCGAAGCGACGGTCGGCCATATCTCGTTGACCCTGGATGCCACCTACCTCACCCAGGAATTTTTAGCGCGGGGCTACACCGTCGTCGGTAGGAGCGTGCTGGAAGCCTTTTTACTGAGCAGCTTGGTCATTGCGCTATTTCATATCTTCATCACGCGCCCGCTGTTGAAGGTACATGCCGCCATCACCCAAACCGACCCAGCGCGCCCAGGCCAGTGGCCCAAACCCACGCTGAAAGGCCACCACGACGACGAGTTGGGCCATTTGGTCGAGAGCTTGGACCACCTACTCAATGCCTTTCAGTCAGGGCTGGAGCAGCGCGACCATCTTCACCAGCTCTCCCAGTACGACGGATTGACGGGGGTGGCCAACCGTCGCCACTTCGATATGTTCATTGCTCAGCAGTGGCAGTGGGCGCATCGCGCCAAACGGCCGCTCTCGGTGATCTTCATCGATATCGACAATTTCAAAGAGTTTAACGACCACTACGGCCACGCCATGGGCGACGATACGTTGCGGGCGGTGGCAACGGCGCTGAACCAATGCATCGACCCCAGCCGCGACCTGCTGGCACGCTACGGCGGCGAAGAGTTCATTTGTGTGCTGCCTGGCAAAGCCAGCGGCGAGGCAAAGTGCGTCGCCAACTGTCTGCGCCAGGCGGTTCTCTCTCTTGCCATTCCTCACGCCTACTCCAGCACCCACTCCCACCTGACGGCCAGCATGGGCGTGGCCACCATGACGTCCGAGCAGCCGCTCAGCACCGACGACCTGCTCGGTCTTGCCGACCAGCAGCTCTATCTGGCCAAACGGCGCGGGCGTAACCGTGTCGAGATACACGAACGCCCGGCGTAGCCGGGCGTTTTTTTGCTCTCCATGGGCACGTCGTCACAACAGCCAGTGGGCAATCACCGCTGAGATCCCTACTACCATGGCAGTGACCACCGCGATGGTGACGATGCGATCTAGCCAGCGGTCGAAGGCAACCCCTTTGGGCTGCCTTCGCGTTGCCCCGTGACGTCCCTGTCGAGCCATTAGCACGCTGTTTCCATGGGTGCTTCCTCTATTGAAGCCGTTGTTTAACTATTGATGCGCCGGTTGACCACGCTGGGCGCACGGCGCAGCCGCTCCTCTTCACCAAGCTGCTCGGCTTCGAACGCATCGGCCCCTACCGGGGTTTCACCGTGGCGACGGTAGAGCTGGGTCAGCATGGCTTTGCGGTCTGCGCGCAGTTCGCGCACCAGCACGATGACCATCATATACAGAATGAAGGTAAACGGTAGCGCTGAGAGCACGGCGGCCGACTGCAATCCAGACAGCCCCCCAGCCACGATGAGCGTCAGACAGATCGCCGCAATAAGTACCCCCCACACTACCCGCTTATAGAGCGGCGGATTGATGGAGCCGTTGTCGGTCATCTGCGCCACAATATACGAAGCGGAGTCGGCTGACGTCACCAAGAAGATGAAAATCAGCAGCATGGCCACGACGGACAGCACCCCGGAGAACGGCATGAGATCGAACATCTCGAACAGGGCAACGGTGATGTTGGCCTCGGTCGCGGCCGCCAAGCCAACATCGGCACCGCTCATCTCCAGGTTGAGTGCGGCACCGCCAAATACGCCGATCCACAGGCACGCCAAGAGCGGCGGCACGAACAGCACCCCGAAGACGTACTCTTTGATGGTACGGCCACGGGAAACCCGCGCAACGAAGGTGCCAACGAAAGGCGACCAAGCAATGACCCATGCCCAATAGAAGATGGTCCAGCTACTGGCCCACTGATTGTCGCTGTAGGGCGAAATTCGCAGGCTCATGCCAATGAAGTTCTGAAGATAGTCACCGATCCCGAGCGTGATGGTCTCAAGAATGGCAATGGTCGGGCCAGTGAACAGCACGTAAAGCATCAGGCCAATACACAGCGCCATGTTCAGGTTGGAGAGCCGTTTAATGCCTTTATCGAGTCCTGACCAGGTCGACGCCATGTACGCACAAAACATCACGAAGAGAATGACGAATTGCCAAAACCCGTTCTCCGGCAGGCCAAAGACCGCGTTGAGACCGCCGTTCATTTGTAAGACGCCAAGCCCCAGCGACGTCGCCACTCCCATGACGGTGGCCACCACGGCAAAGACATCCAACCAAGACGCATAAGGGCGAATACGAGGATGCTTGGCCGTGACCGACGACAACACTGACGACACCAGCCCCGCCTGCCCTTTACGGAATTGAAAGTACGCAATGATCAGCCCGACGACAGAGAACGCTGCCCACTGGTGAATCCCCCAGTTGAAGTAGCTGTACTGGATGGCGTAGCGAGCAGCCGCTTCGCTCTCGCCGGGCACATCTCCGTAAGGCGGATTGAGGTAGTGCGTCATGGGTTCCGCCATGCCGTAAAACACCAAGCCTACCCCAAAACCTGCCGCCAGCAGCATGCTGATCCAGGAGAAGAACCCGTAGCTCGGCGTACTGTCCTGTGGGCCCAGGCGCACTTTGCCGTATTTACTCAGTGCCAGGCCAATCAGAAAAACGACAAAGCCAAACACTGAAAAAAGATAAAACCAGCCAAACAGTTCGGTGATGGATGTCAGCGCCGACTCCGCTGCGTTACCAAACGCTTCTGGAAAAGAGGCCCCCACCACCACTAAACCGAAAATAATCACAGCCGATGCGATAAACACCGACTTACCTCCATGGTTTGTCATAGCACCACCCTGGTTAATGAACAACATACGTTCATAAAAGTCATCGCTTATTAACGCTCATCGATAGCAGCTCATAAAACATTAGCTCATAACAACATGACGCATAATGTTAGTGCACTCGTTTAAACCTTAACATTCAATGCTAACGATCGCATGTTAAGTCATTAAGTCAGCAAATTAGTCAACCCTAATTGATTCTTATGACGGCCCTTTGTATAGAAGACCGAAGAAACAGTGAACTTGCTCGTGGTGCGAGGTTCCAAAGGAAGCAAACGAACGATGGAGGCTTTCATGCCACAGATGAATCGCGAACAACGTAATGCCGCTTGGCAGGCTGCCCACCAGTGGCGCGCCCGCGCTGCTCAGACACAACCCAACGGTTTCATGGGCAGTCTCAAACTGCTGCTGACGTGGCTTGCGTTTGGCGCGCTGATGATCGTTGGCGTCGTACTTGGCCTATTTTTCCTACTCGTTGGCTGGGCGATGATGCCGTTTGTTCGCCACAAGATGAAAAAACGCATGGAGCAGATGCGCGCCGATCAGGCGCAAGACATTGGCGGCGGCTATGCAAGTGAACGGCCCACCGGGCAGCAGGATGCGCTCGAAGGGAGCTACGAAGTTAAAGAGGAGCCTCGCCGCTCATCTCGCCACTAGTGTGTCGTTAGGCCCCCAACACCGCCAGCTGCCGCTACGGGGGCGGCTGGATCCAGGCAAATGCCGCGGCCAACGTAAGCGGCATGACGATCAGGCTCCCTAAGTTGCCAATCAACACCAGCGACGCCACCTTGTGCGGTGCCAGCTGGTACTGCTCCGCCACCAAGTAATTCAATACGGCTGGCGGCAGTGCGGCAAACACGAGCAGCGTGGCCGTCTGCAGCGGCGTCAGCGGTATCAGCCACATGAGCGGGAGCGCCACGATGAGCCCGGAGAGTGGGCAAAGCACGGCTCCCAACAAGCCCGTCCGCCAATCACTAAAGTCGATCTCTAGCAGGCGCACGCCCAGGGCAAACAGCATGAGCGGAATACACACGCCCCCCAGCATATGCATGGCTTCCAGCAGCCAGCCCGGCAGCGGCACGCCCCCAACATTGACCAAAAGCCCCGCCACACTGGCCGCGACGATAGGCATCTTCAACATTCTCCACAGCGACGTGCGCGGGTCGAGCATGTAAAGCCCCACCGAAAAGTGCAGCAGCATCTCCACGATGAAGACCACCACCGCCGCTGGCAGCGCTTCCGGCCCAAAGGCCAGCACCAGCAGCGGCACCCCCATGTTGCCGGAGTTATTGAACATCATCGGTGGCAAGAAGACCTTTTTGTCCAACCCCAGCCACTTCACCACGGGCCATAGCACGACCCCTGACCCCAGCACCACCAGCGCGGCCGCGCTGGCGAGCCACGCGTACTCCGCCAGCGGCGCTTGGCGGTCGGCCAGTACCGCAAATACCAGCAGAGGAACGAACAGCTCCATATTGAGGGTGTTCAGACTGCGTATATCGGGCGTGCGGAAACGTCCATAGGCGGCACCGCTGCCGGCAATCAAAAATACCGGCAGCAGCGTGGCTAGAATGTGACCGATCATTAGTAAGACGCCTCATTCTGAGGCCGTGCAGACGGGTGAGTGCACATAGGTTCGTCCTTGTTCTTATTGGAGTCGCCGCCCTGGGGAGGTCGTTATCAGGCTAGCTTTTTACCGATGCTACTGAAAAATGCCTGGCGCGCCAATCAGGGCTCCAGAAAACGCTGCCACAACCTGGTAACCACCTGACGATGTTCTGCAAACTCGCTGACTTGCCCCAACGCCTTGTCTCCCGTCAACGCCGCGCGATGCGTTCGGCTACGGTAGGCCAAATACGCGTCGCGAAGTTGCTCGGCCTCCTCCTGGGTGATGTGCCCACTCTCCGCCAGGGTCTCCAGAATGCGAATATTGTCGCTATAGGTGATCAGCGCTGGCGTTTGGTGGGAAAGCGCCAGCACGGCGTACTGACACAGAAACTCGATATCCACCATGCCACCGGCGTCGTGTTTCAAGTTAAAGGTCGCGTCGGGGCCACTCTCCACCTGTCCTTTGGTACCCAGGTGGTCACGCATTTTGTGGCGCATGCTGACCACGTCGTCACGCAGCGATGCTGGGTCACGCTGACGACGTAAAATCTCGCCACGCAGGGCATCGAACTTTTTGGCCAACGCCTCGTTGCCTGCCACCACGCGCGCGCGCACCAGCGCCTGATGCTCCCAGGTCCAGGCGTTTTGGTGCTGGTAGTCGGCGAAGGCATCGAGGGAAGTAACCAGCAGCCCCGCATTTCCTGAGGGTCGCAGGCGCATGTCCACTTCGTACAGGCTGCCTGCGGGGGTTACGGCGGTGAGCAGGTGGATGATGCGCTGGCCTAGGCGGGTGAAAAACACCGGAGTATCCAGAGGACGCGGACCGTCGGTACTGCCTTTGCCGTCGTTATCGTGCAGGAACACCAGATCCAGATCGGAGCCATAGCCCAACTCGATGCCGCCCAGCTTGCCGTAACCAATCACCAAGAACGCCGGCTCTTGGTGATGACACCCGGCGGGAGCGCCGTGCTTGCGCGTCACGTGTTTCCACGCCATGGCCAGCACCGCATCCAAGATCACTTCGGCGATGTAGGTTAAGTAATCGCTTACTTTCATCAGGTGGCGCGTACCGGCAATATCGGAGGCCGCCACGTGGAGCATCTGGGCGTGCTTGAAAACCCGCAGCGCCTCTAGCTGTGCTTCCTCGTCCTCTTCGGGTATGCGGTTGAGCGTTTGGCGCAGCTCATCGGCCAAACGCGCCTTGTCTGCGGGCGTGTAGAGCGTATCGGGGGTCAATAGCTCGTCCAGCAGGATCGGGTAGCGTGCTAGCTGCTCGGCAATCCAAGGGCTCGCCGAGCAGAGTCGCATGAGATGCTCCAGCGCCTGAGGGTTTTCCCGTAGCAGCGCCAGGTAAGCGGTACGGCGCAACACGGCCTCGATCAGCGGCTGCACCCGCGTCAGCGCGGTGTCCGGGGTCTCGCTCTCGGCAACGGCACTCAGCAGGAGTGGCATGAGCGCATCCAAACGCTCAAAGCCAATGCGCTGCATGCTTTGCACTGCCCGGGAGCTGGAGAGGCTCTGCACGCGCTTGAGCGCTTTTTCCGATTCGTTAAAGCCCGCTTCGCTGAGAAGGGCCTGAGCCTCATCCTCTTCAAGCTCACCGCGCCACAAAAGCCGCCACTGGTGGAGGCTGGCGTCGCTTTGCTCTTCATCGGCCTCTTCTTCAGGGTCCGCGATCACCGCGTCGAAGTGCTGGCGCACCCGCTCGCGGACCTCATCGAGCTGGGCGATAAGTCCGGGCCAATCCTCGTGCCCCATGGCGAAAGCGACGCGCTCGCGGTCCTCATAGTCGTTGGGCAGCATCTGCGTTTGGCGATCTTCCAGCGCCTGAAGGGCGTGCTCCAGATCGCGCAGGAAGGAGTAATCCGGCAGCAGCTCGTCTACCACGGCTTGGGGCAGCAGCCCAAGCTCGGGCAAGCGCTTGAGCGCTGTTTGCAGCGAGGTGACCTGCAGCTCGGTATCACGGCCGCCGCGAATCAGCTGAAACGCCTGCACCACGAACTCCACCTCGCGAATGCCTCCCGGCCCCAGCTTGATATTGCTCTGCATGCCTTTGCGCTTCACTTCCCGGTTGATCATTGCCTTCAGCTCGCGCAGCGATTCGATGGCCCCGAAATCCAGGTAGCGGCGATACACGAACGGCCGCAGGCTCGCCAGCAACTCATGCCCGGCGTCGAGGTCCCCAGCAATGGGCCGCGCTTTGAGCATTGCGTAGCGCTCCCACTCTCGGCCTTGGTCTTGATAGTAGCTGGAGAGCATCGAGAAGCTGCCCACCAGTGGGCCACCGTCGCCCAGCGGGCGCAGGCGCATATCCACGCGGAACACGAAGCCATCCGCCGTCATGGCATCCAGGGCAGCGATCAAACGCTGACCAAGCTTGGTGAAGTACTCTTGATGCTCGAGTGGCTTACGGCCACCTTCGGTCTCGCCCTTTTCAGGGAAGGCAAAAATCAGATCGATGTCCGAGGAGAGGTTGAGCTCCCCGGCGCCCAACTTACCCATTCCCAGCACCACCAGCCGTTGAGACTCACCCTGTCGTCGGGCCGCAGGCGTGCCCCAGCGGGGGGCATAAAAACGCTCCAGCCAACCCAGCGCCGCGTCGGTGCACACTTCCGCCAGCCAAGAGACCGACCGAGCGGTGTCCCACATGGTGGCACCGTCGGGGCGATTAAGATCGCGCCAAATAATGCCCAGCATACGCGCGCGGCGAAAACGGCGCAGGATACGGTGCAACGCCTCTTCGTCCTCGGCGCTCTCCAGGGCATCATCCAACCACTGAGTCAGCGCTTCCTTGCTGGGGGCGCTATCCAACTCTCCGGCAGCGTCCAGCTCGGCCAGCCAGAGGGGAAAGCGCGCCAGCGTATCGAGAGCAAAGGTGGAAATCGTCACCACTCGGGCGAGCGCTTCCCGGCGGGCAGGAGAGAGCGACTCCCAACTGCTGGAGGGTAGCGGCTGCTTGGTCATCGAGGCGATGTTGTCCGCTTGGCTCAACGCCTCGCTCAGGCGTTGGTGTGCCCCAGCGGCGGCAGGTGCGAGTGCTTTAGGAAGCGTGGCCGTGGGAAATAACGCATCGTGGGTATGCATGAGCACCTCTTTGCCAAGCGGTTGTTATGATTATTAACGACATTCTGGGCCGATTAGCCCATCCATTTTTCCCAGCCTAACAGCCCCCAGGTCAGGCCCGCCATCATCAGCGACAGCATCACCGCCGCCGAGCCAATGTCCTTAGCACGCCCAGATAGCTCGTGGTGTTCGGTGCCAATACGGTCGACCACGTTTTCAATCGCACTGTTTAGTAGTTCGACGATCAGCACTAAAAACAGGCTGCCAACCAGCAGCAGCCAGCTTACTGGGCCTTCGCCGATCCACCAGGCGAACGGCAGCAGCACGGCGGTAATCGCCAGCTCCTGGCGAAAGGCAGATTCGTTGCGAAACGCCGCTTTTAGCCCCTTCCAGGAGTAGCGTGTGGAGTGCAGTAAATGGGTTAACCCCGTGTGACTTGGCTTCATGCCCGTTGTGCCTCAGCTAAGCGTTTCATTAATTGGCCAATATCATTGCATCTAGATCTAACGACAGCGGGTCGAGCACCTCGGGCCAGCTGAGATAAGGTGTGCTGCCGCTCCCGTTCACCAGCACGCTGAACACGCCCCAGCGCCCTTGGGCCGTACGGAAATAGCCTGCCGCAGCGCGCACGGCAAACGGCTGGTTGAGCGTGCCGGTTTTCAGCATGACGTTATGTTGGAACGTGGATGAACCGCGACGAATAAAGCGCATCACCCCATTGGCGGGCGATTGAAAAGAGGCTACGAAACTGGGGAACAGCGCGCTTTGACGGAACATGTCCTCCAGCATGACGTTGACACCGTGGGCCGAGGTACGGTTATCGGTGGTGAGCCCGCTGCCGCTGTGTAGCGTGATCGGGCCATGCCCCGACAGGCGCTGGACATAGGTTTCGATGGCCTGTCCTGCCTGACGCAGCTGCGCCTGGGGCGTTTCCACCAAGTTCAGCGCCAGCACGTCGGCCATGTAGTTGTTGGAGTAGTTCATGGTGCGCAACAGCAGCTCTTGTAGCGGCTGGCTATCCACGGCGGCCAGGCGCTGGGCGCTGCTCGGCGGCTGGCTGGCGCTGACGCGCCACGGATCACGAACGCTGACGCCCGACTGGTTGAGCATACTGAGCAGTACCTGAGCCGTCTTCTCTGCGGCATCCCCCGCACCACGGTAGACATCCCGCGCCACCGCGTTGGTAGAAATCTGCCCCGTCAATCGCATGACATCACCGCGCTCGTCGGTTAGCCGCTCTGCGCTGATCTCGGTACCGCTATTGGCCGGACGCGTGACGACCTGATTATCGATCACGATCAGCGGGTCTTGGCTGTCGCATAGGCCTACCCGGGCAGGTGCCCCCGGCTGGGCGGCCGGCGCGACATTGACACACCAAGTGCCAAAGTTGACGCCTGCCGAGGTGAGCGGCGCGCTGTAGGCATTGGTCACCCGGGTGCGGGCATTGCAGCGGTCCGTGGTGATGCACTCCACCGGCCCGAAGCGCCACTGGCTAACCACCAGCGCGCCGTCAACGCGGTCAACGCCCGCCAGCCGCAAGCGTTGAACGAGCCGCCATAGATCTTCGGTGGTCAGACCTGGGTCACCGCCACCTTCGAACACGAGATCGCCCCTCAGCACGCCATCCTGCACCACGCCGGTACTGACGAGTTGGCTAGTGAAGCGGTGCTGGGGGCCAAAGCGATTCAGCAAGGCCGCCGACATGTACGCTTTGGTGACCGAGGCGGGCGAGAGCTGACGCTCAGGGTTCAGGCTGCCCAGCAACGGGTTGCTGCCGCTATCGGCATCCAGAAGGCGCGCTTCGGCACTGATCGAAAACCCTTTTGCCTCGAGCTGGCTCAATCGGGTGAAGTCGGCCCAAAGCGCAGAACTGGCGCAGAGTGCCGCGGTCGTGAGCCCTGCGACGACACCGTTACGCAGCCAGCGTGCGGAAAAATGGAGTAAACACGTCACGTTGAGCTACCTCAATGCACATTCATTTTGGAAAAGACCTGTAGCGTCACCACGCCCGCCACGATCAGGGTAATGCCCAGCACGGCGGGCAGGTCGGGCTTTTCGCCAAACACCACGATGCCTACCAGCGTGACCAGCACGATACCCAACCCTGCCCAAATGGCGTAGGTCACCCCTACCGGCAGGGTGCGCAGCACCAGGCTCAATAAATAGAACGCAACGGCATAGCCCCCCACCACCAAGAGACTTGGCAGCGGCCGGGTAAACCCCGCCGAGGCTTTTAGCGCACTGGTGGCGATCACTTCTGCCACAATCGCTAGAATCAGATACACAAACGTCATGGGCGCTCCAAGTCGATGCACAAACGCCAGAGCGTTTGGCCACTTTGGTCATATTTGGCTTCAAACGGGGTGAGATAATCACCGTTAGGTTGCAGGGAGGTGACGCTGGCCGTCTGACCGGTGACGACTTCGACGGCCTGGGCAAACTCTTCCACATAGAGCTGCCAGTTCGAGCGCAGCTCCAGCCGCCCGCCCAAAGCTAACAGTGTGGGGAAAACCGGATGGCCATGCCAGCGCATTTTCAAGTGGGCCGACTTGGGATACGGGTTGGGGTACAGCAAATAGTGACGCTCGGGCGCCCAGCCGGCTTCCAGGGCCAGACGCCAAAAATCGACCAAATCGGCGCGCACCAGCAGCGCATTGTCCGGCAGCTCGCCGTGCTCGCGTCCCAGCCGATCTTCGCTGCGATCAACGCCGATCACACGATGTTCTGGGAACTGTATGGCGAGTCGCCGGGTCGATAACCCGACCCCGCAGCCAGCGTCGAGAATCAAGGGTGCCGTATGCTGTTGCCGCCACGCATCGGCCTGCTCGAACGCACGACGCGTGTGGTCGGCAATGGGTTTGCGCAGCGGATGCGCGAGGGCGCGCGCGACTCGGCGCGCCACATCGTGATGCGGACCGGGTTGATTGGACGTCACTGGCCGTGAAGTGTGCTGCATGCCATCCCCTGGGTTAAAAAAAGCGTGATTCTATCAGTCACCCGCGCGCTCGGCATGACGCCGTTGTACGCCCGGTGCTATGATCACGCCCGAGCCATTTGTTCAGCTCACTATTAAGCTCGGATCGGTCACCGTTTTCGGCCTGGTCCGACAATAACTGTTATTAAAAACCACCGCACCACGAGGAACCCGGCTTGTCACACTTACCGGTGATTGTCGGCATGGGCGGCATCAATCCCGCCGGCAGAACCTCGGGCCATCAGGCCTTCCGCCGCACCGTGCTTGATGCTCTACCCGCCGACCAGCAGCGCCAAACCCTGGAAGGCTTGGCGGCACTCATGCGCCTTGCCGAGCACTCCGACAACGGATGGCACGACAGCGCAGGGCAGCCCATCGACGCCCCGGCCCAACGGCTGCGTGATCAGGTGCTTAACCACACGCTGATTCGCCGCAACGAAGACCCGCGCTTTCTCGCCCCTGGCCTGCCGGCAAACCGACGAGCCGACCTGGCCCTGGCCGAGCCGCTGCGCGTGACACTGCGCCGCCGCCAGCTGCCGGAACAGCTACCCGACGGGTGGCAGGTGCGTGAGATCGACGCGCGGCAGGTCGAAGTCACCCTTCCTGCCGGTGCTTTCGACGTGCTGCTGCCTGATGCACAGGAACCCAAGGTCCGGGCCGCGGCCCAGCTGCCCAGCGGCTTCGACCCCGCCAGCCTGTACCGCAGCGTCCACCACCCTCGCGGGCTCTCCATGGCGGTGTTTGGCGCCAGCGACTGCTTAGGCGCCAGCGGCCTCTCTTGGGAAACCCTGCGCCAGCAGCTCAACCCCGACCATATCGCTGTGTACGCGGGCAACTCGATTGGCCAGCTCGATGACCAGGGCTGGGGCGGCTTATTGAAAAGCTTGGTGACCGGCCAGCGCGCCACCTCCAAGCAGATGCCGCTGGGCTATGGACAGATGCCCGCTGACTTCCTCAATGCCTACGTACTCGGCAGCGTAGGCGGCACCGGCGCAGCGCTAGGCGCTTGCGCCAGCTTCCTCTACAACCTGCGCCTGGGCATCGAGGATATCCGCGCAGGCCGTCGCCGGGTGGTGATGGTGGGCACCGCCGATGCGCCGATTACCCCGGAAATTATCGAAGGCTTCCGTGCCATGGGCGCGCTGGCTGATGACGCCAGCCTAAAAGCGCTGGATGCCCTGGAGCTGCTGACCGACGCTGATTACCAGCGCGCCTGCCGCCCGTTTGCCCGCAATTGCGGGTTCACCATGGCCGAAGCGAGCCAGTTCCTGCTGCTGATGGACGACAGCCTCGCCCTCACGCTAGGCGCCGACATTCTGGGCGCGGTGCCAGAGGTCTTCGTCAACGCTGACGGCTACAAGCGCTCTATCTCTGCGCCCGGCATCGGCAACTACATCACTCTGGGCAAAGCGGCCGCGCTGGTCAAAGACATGCTGGGGGAGACCGCGCTGAAAGAGCGCACTTTCCTTCATGCCCACGGCACCAGCACGCCGAAAAACCGCACCACCGAATCCCACGTGTTCGATGAAATCGCCCGTGCGAACGGCATCGAGCAGTGGCCGGTGGTGGCGATCAAAGCGTTCATCGGCCACTCGCAAGGCTCTGCGGCGGGCGACCAGATGGCCAGCGCCCTGGGCAGCTTTGCCCACGGCTTGCTGCCGGGCATCCCGACGTTGGATGCGGTGGCCGATGACGTGTATGCCGAGCGGCTACGCTTTTTCACGACGCCGCAAGCGTTTACTGCCGATGCCGCCTTTATCAACGCCAAAGGCTTTGGCGGCAATAACGCCACGGGTGTCGTGCTCTCGCCCGACGTCACCGAGCGCCTGCTGGTCAAGCGCCACGGCCGTGCGGCCATCGATGCCTGGAAAGGCCGCCGCGAAGCCGTCCGCGCTAACGCCGCGGCTTATCTCGCCGACGCCGACCGGGGACACTATGCACCTCGCTATCAGTTTGGCGAAGCGGTGCTGGAAGGCCCAGAGCTTGAGATACACGCAGACCGCATCCACATTCCCGGCTACGATCAGGCGGTGTCACTGGCCGCCGACAACCCGTTTGGTTCGCTAGACGAGGAGACGCCGACATGAGCACCCGCCGCGAAAATATCGCCGTCTACCCAGGGACGTTCGATCCGATCACCAACGGTCATTACGACCTGATCGAGCGCGGCGCGCGCATGTTCGACAAAGTGGTGATTGCCGTGGCGGCCAGCCCTGGCAAACGCCCCAGCCTGGATTTAGAGACGCGCATTGCGCTGGCGGAGTCGGTGTGCGCATCGCTGCCCAATGTCAGCGTCATTGGTTTCTCGACGCTGCTCACCACCATGATGCACGAGCAGGGCGCAACCATCATTCTGCGCGGCCTGCGTGCGGTCTCCGATTTCGAGTACGAGCTGCAGCTGGCCAACATGAATCGTGCTCAAAACCCGGAGCTCGAGAGCGTGTTTCTCACCCCGGCGGTGGAAAACTCTTATATCTCCTCGACCATCGTGCGGGAAATCGCCAAGCTGGGCGGCGATATTTCGCCGCTGGTGCATCCGCAGGTCGCAGAGGCGCTGCGTAAGCACTACACTACCTAGCTATCGATATTGTTGAGTAAAACACTCGGGTATCTGATTGCCCGAGTGATACGCCATTCGTGAGGTATGCCCATGGCCCTGATGATCACCGACGAATGCATTAACTGCGACGTCTGCGAACCGGAATGCCCTAATGACGCGATCTCTCCTGGTGAGGAGATTTACGTGATCAATCCCAATTTGTGCACCGAGTGTGTCGGCCACTTCGACGAACCTCAGTGCCAGCAGGTGTGCCCGGTGGACTGCATTCCCCTCGACCCAGAGCGCCCCGAGACCCAAGAGCAGTTGATGGAGAAGTACCGCATCATTACTGCCGCTTAACTCTCCCACTCAAGATGTGCCTGAACGTCTGCAAGCGAAGGTCACTCTGAATGCGTATTTGGACCCTCGCTTGGCCCATCATACTCTCCAACATCACCGTGCCCCTGCTGGGGCTGGTGGACACGGCCGTGGTCGGGCACTTGCCCGATTCCCGCTATTTAGCCGGCGTTACCCTCGGTGCCACCCTATTCAGCTTCCTTTATTGGGGCTTTGGCTTTTTGCGCATGGGCACCACCGGGCTGGTGGCCCAGGCCATTGGGCGTGAGGCGTCGAGCGACGTTCGCAACCTGCTCGGCCAGTCGCTCATCATGGCGCTCGTCATTGGCACCCTATTGATCGTGTTTGGCTCGCCGCTGATCTCTCTTGGCCTGTGGTTACTGGATGGCAGCGCCGAGGCCACGCCGCTGGCCCGCGAGTATGCCGAGATTCGCCTCTGGTCGGCCCCTGCCGTACTGGCCAACTACGCCATTCTGGGGTGGTTCTTAGGGCAGCAGAACTCCCGCGTCACGCTGATGATTCTGCTGCTAACCAACAGCGTGAACATCCTGCTCGATCTGTGGTTCGTCGTCGGTCTAGGGATGACCAGCAACGGCGTCGCGCTGGCCAGCGTGTTTGCGGACTACAGCGCGCTGGCGTTTGGCGGCTATTTGGTGCTGCGCCAGCTGGGGCATTTGGAAGGCCGCTTTCAGCGCCAGCGGCTGCTGGCACTGAAGGCGTACTCGGCACTGTTCAACGTCAACGCCAACCTGTTCGTGCGTACCCTGGGGCTGCTGTTTGCCATGGCATTTTTTACGGCGCAAGGTGCCCGCCAGGGCGATACCGTGCTTGCCGCCAATGCCGTGCTGCTGCAGTTCATCATGCTCACCAGCTACGCCTTGGATGGCTTTGCCCACGCCGCAGAATCGCTAGTAGGGCGCGCTTACGGCCGCCGCGACTGGCGGGAGTTTGCCGCTACGGTGCGCGCCACGGCTCACTTCTCGTTCTGGACCTCCGCTGCGGCGGCACTGCTGTTTGCAGTGGGGGGTAACCAGCTCATTGCCCTGCTCACCGGACTTGATGATGTACGCGCCACCGCAGCTATCTATCTACCGTGGATGGTGGTCATGCCGCTCATCGCCGTGTGGAGCTATCTATTCGACGGCGTGTTTATCGGCACTACGGCGGTGAGGGAAATGCGCAACAGCATTTTTGCAGGCCTCGCCGTTTACCTACCTACTTGGTGGTTCTGCCAGGGACTGGGCAATCACGGCCTCTGGCTGGCGTTTACGCTCTTCACCCTGACTCGCTCGGCCGTGCTCATTGGTTACTACCGCCGCTACCGGCTGACCCGCTGGCATGCGCCCCCCCGCGTGTCTCACCTTTGATCAGCAGCGTTGAACGCCACAACGGGCAGGGCTAGCTAACTGCGCTACCGTAGTGTGATGCGACAATGCTAAACGCCCTGCGCATTGGCCGTTGAGGGATGAAAATTGTGCCGCACCGCCGTATATTAGCCGCGCACTTCCTAATAACGAATAAAGTGAGCACTCCATGCTAAAACTCATATCAAAACCAGCGGTTAAGCTGGTCGAGCGTTATTTGCCAGACCCGTATATCTTCGTCCTCTTGCTAACCCTCATTGCCGCCGTCGCCGCCATTGCGGTAGAGCGTCAAACGCCCTTGGCCGTGCTGCGTATGTGGGGTGACGGCTTCTGGGGCTTGCTGACCTTCTCGATGCAGATGCTGCTCGTGCTGGTCACCGGCTTTATGCTGGCAAGCTCGCCACCGGTAAAACGCATTCTGCAAAAAATTGCCGGTACCGCGAAATCACCCGGCGGCGCGATCATTCTCGTCACGCTGGTGTCACTGGCGGCTAGCTGGATCAACTGGGGCTTTGGCCTGGTGGTCGGCGCGCTGTTCGCCAAAGAGCTGGCGCGTGTGATCAAGGTTGATTACCGCCTGCTGGTGGCCAGCGCCTACTCGGGCTTCGTGGTGTGGCACGGCGGTTTGGCCGGTTCGGTGCCGCTGACGATTGCCACCGAAGGCCACTTCTCTGCGGACCAGATCGGCGTGATTGGCACAGGCTCGACCATTTTCGCCTTCTTCAACCTGGCCATCGTCATCTGCTTATTCATCGCCGTGCCGCTGGTTAACCGCATGATGCTGCCCGATGAGAAAGACAGCGTCTACGTCGACCCCAAACTGCTCGACGACGAGCCAGAGCCCATAGGCCGTATCACGCGACCTGCCGAAAAGCTCGAAAACAGCATGCCGCTGGCGCTGCTGGTGGGCGTGCCGGGCCTACTGTTCCTGCTCGACCACTTCATTCTGCGCGGCGGCGGCCTGAACCTGAACGTGGTGAATTTCATGTTCCTGTTCCTGGCGATCGTGCTGCACCGCACGCCCCGCAACCTGCTCACTAGCCTGAACGAGGCCATTAAAGGCGGCGCGGGTATCGTGATTCAGTTCCCCTTCTATGCGGGCATTATGGCGATCATGGTGCAGTCGGGCCTTGCACAGAGCATGTCCGAATGGCTGGTCTCGTTTGCAACCGCGAACTCGCTGCCGTTCTGGTCGTTCATTAGCGCCGGTATCGTGAACCTGTTCGTGCCTTCCGGCGGTGGTCAGTGGGCGGTACAAGCGCCGGTCATGCTGCCTGCCGCAGAAGCGCTGGGGGCCGACATTGCCCGCGTGGCCATGGCGGTGGCCTGGGGAGACGCCTGGACTAACCTGCTGCAACCTTTCTGGGCACTGCCAGTACTGGCGATTGCCGGCTTGAAAGCGAAGGACATCATGGGCTTCTGCCTGATCCAGCTGTTCATTACCGGTATTATCATTTCCGTGGGCTTGGTCTGGTTCTAAGCGGCTAAGCACGACGTCAACGCCCGCCCCTTTGGTATCGCCTGGGGGCGGGCATTTTTAATCGTAAGGTGACCTTTATGTCCGACGCCTCTGCTGTACCCAACGCCCCAGACCAGAGCCTTGAACACAGCGCCTTACCGGGCCAGCACGAGCTCTCCATGACGGTCTTGATGACGCCGGACATGGCGAACTTCAGCGGAAAAGTGCACGGCGGTGCTATTCTTAAAAAGCTCGATGAAGTCGCCTACGCCTGCGCCAGCCGCTACTCCGGCCACTACGTGGTGACGCTCTCGGTGGATCAGGTACTGTTCAAACAGCCAATCCATGTAGGCGAGCTGGTGACGTTTCTCGCCAGCGTGAATCACGTGGGTCGCTCCTCCATGGAGATTGGTATCAAGGTAGTGGCCGAGGATATTCGCCAGAAGCTGATTCGCCATACCAATAGCTGTTACCTCACCATGGTGGCCGTGGACGCCGACGGCAAACCCGCCCGGGTGCCACCCCTGCCGCTGGAGACCCCGCTGCAGAAGCTGCGCTTCGAAAAAGCCGCGCTGCGCAAGAAGCTACGCAAACAGGCAGAGCGTGAAGAGGAGCTGACCCAGCAGCATCACCAGCAGCGCTAAGCGCTGCTCTACCCGCGACGACAAGGAGTCATCATGCCCATCAGGCAGCGCTATCCCCACCTGCCCAAGGCCGTTGAGTATGCGCACATCGGCTGGGATCTGCTGATCCTCGCCGCCGTTATTATTAACCTTAGTCTGCTGCTGTTTGACTCGCTGTTTCTGATTGGCCCGATCAACCAAGCGATTGCCGCTATCGCGCCCGGTTTTCACCGTTTTTACGATACGGCGATTCACAGCCGCTTCATGGCCATTGACTTGGTCTTTGTCAGTTTCTTTATTGCCGATGTGCTGCTGGGCTGGGCCGTGGCGATTGCCGAGCGGCGCTATCACCGCTGGTTTTTTTACCCGTTTGTGCACTGGTACGACGTGCTGGGCTGCATTCCGCTCAGTGGATTCCGTTGGCTGCGCGTGTTTCGCGTCATCTCGCTCCTGCACCGGCTACATCGGCTGCGCTTGATCGACGTGACGCGCTGGTCGGTCTATCGGTTTTTTGCCAAGTACTACGATATTCTGCTGGAAGAACTCTCTGACCGTATTGCGCTACGCCTGCTTGGCAATGTTCAGGAGCAGATCGTTGCCAGCGACTCGCTCACCGAGCGCGTCATCGAGCGGGTGATCATGCCGCGTAAAACCCAGCTCATCCATGAAATTGCTGAGCGCTTAGAGGCCACGGCAGGCCGAGCCTATCAGCAAAATCGCACCGCCATCATGGCGGCCATCGATGATCTGGTGAGCCGCACGCTGCGGGAGAGCCCAGAAATTCGACGGCTTCACCGCTTACCCATGGGGCAGACCGCATCTAGTGCGATGCAAGCCTCGATCAGCAGCGTCGCCCAGCGATTGGTGGATGAAATGGCCCAGGGCATGCACTCCCCCGCCTTCCGCCAGCTCGTGGAGCGAACGGCTGAAAATGGCTTTGACAGTTGGCTAACCGTCGACGACACCAGCGCCAAAGTGACCGAGCAGGTGCTTTACGACGTGCTCGAAATGCTTAAAGAGCAGGTACGCCACCAGGGTTGGAAAGACCGCTACGACTAACTAGACCGTGGCGGTCGCCAAGGGCGGCTGCTCAAGGCTCGCTCGAAGAATCGCCAGCGCACGCTTGAGCGCCGTTTGGTCGGCGGCGGCACCGATGCAAATCCGCACCGCCTGGGGGGCGGGGGCGCTGCCCACGCAGAAGGGTTCCGCGCTGGTCACTTTAACGCCCTGCTGATGGAGCCGTTCGCACAGCTCTAGCGCCCGCACGCCATCGGGCAGCGTTAGCCATACGTTGCTGCCGTTTGGCTGGCGGCTCAGCGAATAGCCCGCCAGATGGTCCGTCACGATCTGCTGCCGCGCCGCCAGCTCCTGGGTTTGCCACGCCAGTAGCTCGTGTGCGGAGGGCTGGCTCACCCAGTGGCAGACCAAATCCACCATGAGCGGTGGCACCATCCAACTTTGCGCCCTCAATGCCGCCGCCAGCCGTTCCAACAGCGCAGGCGGCGCGCGCAGCACGCCCATACGCAGCCCGCCTGCCAGCACTTTCGCCGTGCTAAACACAAACAAGGTTCGCTCTGGTGCCAGCTCATACAGCGGCGTGCCGCGCTGCTCATCGGGTAGGTACTGCACACCATCCTCCAGCAGCCATATATCGTAGCGTCTCGCTAAAGCCACAAGCTGCTCCCGGCGCGCTTCGCTCAGGCAGAGGCCGGTGGGGTTGTTTTGATCGGGAGTGAGATAAATCAAGCGGGGCGGCTGGCGAGCGCACTGTGCTTCCAGCGCCTCCATGCACATCCCATCTTGATCAAAGGGAATGCCGACCACCTTGAGATGCGCCTGCTGGGCGGCACTGATGGCTCCTGGGTACGTCAGCGCATCCGCAGCGACCAGCTCCCCCGGGCGCAAAAGTGTGCCGAGCGTTAGGCTAATGCCGTGTTGCCCGCCTTGAGTAATCAGCAGTTCCTCCGCGTTCAGGGGCATGCCTAACTGCGTGAGCCACTGAGAGAGAGCGGCGCGGTGGTGGTCACTGCCTTGAGAACTTGAGTAAGCCACGCTGCGCCTGAGCGCATCCGCCGAGGTGCTTAACGCACTCAGTGCCGTGCTCATCGCCTGCTCTCGCAGGGGGTGGGGCGGCGGTAGGCTGAGGCTTAAATCAATCGTGTCCTCACCGGCTTGCGTAGCAGGCTGACCGCCAAATACACGGGCTGGCCCGCGCTGTTTCACGTAGGTGCCGCTGCCTACCCGGGCACTCACCCAGCCGCGTTGCTCTGCTTCAGCGTAGCCACGGGTGACCGTGCCCACGGTGACGCCTAACGCATCCGCCAATCGTCGCTGGGGCGGCAGCTTGTCATCTGGCGCTAATTCACCGCTGGTAATGGCATCACCAATCGCCTGGGCAATCGCCCGATAGCGTGGGCCGCTCATGTGTTCAATGGAAGGCACCCAAATTGTCATGGTGACAATAAAACCTTTGACGTAAAAATTAGCCACATTATGCTAACAAAAACGACCAACAACAACTCAATCATCACAATTGTATGGATACAAAAAATGAACAGTGAATGGCTAATCCTTGGCCCAGCAGCGCTCTATATGATGTCGATGACGCTCACTCCGGGGCCCAACAACATCATGCTTACCGCTTCTGGGGCCAACTTTGGCTTTCGACGTACGATGCCGCATATGTGGGGAATTTTAGGAGGCTGTTTCTTACTGTTTGCCAGCATTGCACTGGGGCTAGGCGTGCTGTTCGAACGCTTCCCTGTGGTGCAAACCACGCTGCGCTGGATAGGGAGTGCTTATTTGCTCTACCTTGCCTGGAAAATCGCCACCGCACCGCCGCCCAATTTACACGGTAGCCAGCACGGGGTACCGCTGACGTTTTGGCAGGCGGCCATGTTCCAATTCGCTAACCCAAAAGCGTGGGTGATGGGGCTGGCGCTCATGGCGGGCTTTTTACCGGAAAGCGGCCAGCCGGTCATCAATGCTTTCGTACTGGCCGGGTTTGCGGAGCTGGTGGCGCTGCCCTGCATTGCCCTGTGGGCCGCGTTTGGCAGCGCCATCGGGCAGTGGATCAAAAGCGACCGAGCATGGCGCGGGTTCAACATCACGATGGGCGTACTCACCGCCGCCTGCGTGTGGCTGATTTTGCGTTAGCCGCAGCGCAGCGCCTCGATCATGTCGTTGCTTTCCAAGTGAATATTGAGCCGATCGTCGCGGTAGTCCATGGTCGCGGCGCTGCCGGGACGCAGCACACGCACCTGACGGGCACCGCTCTGCTCTTCGAGCGTCGCCACGTTGGCCTCATCAAAGGGCGCACCAATCGCGTACTGCACGGCGCTGGCATCGCATGTTTGGTTGGTCGGCGCGGTGGGATCGACCGTCGGCGGCTTCGGCGCGGCGGTTTCACTGGGTGTGCTGCTACATCCGGCGAGCAGTAACACGGCCAGCGCGCTGCCCACGCGTTTTAGATGGCGTGGCGGGGTGGTCATCCTACGATTGACGGGCATCATGATCGCTCTCCCTCGATGACGTTTGTCTGATCACTTGTTTCGCTGTCTTCATACGCAGTGCGGGCCAGACATTGCTGCCTAGCCCGCACGTTGCACAACAAGCTGTTAGATCGAACCTTAACTTGCGGCGTCCTGAACGGCTTGACCGCCCTCTTCAACGTCTTGTCCTGCCCCTGCGATGGTGTTGCAGCCCGCTAGAGCACCCGCAGTGATGAGCAGAATAAAGCTCGTCGCCAGTAGTTTTTTCATCGTGTTCTCCTTAACAAGTCATTCAACATCGGGAAGCTCCGGCGGTAGCCTTACCGCCTGGGAGTGTTTTTAGCGTAACAGATTTTAATAATTTCGCCTGTTTTCGCTGAGTTATCCGCTGCCTGCTATGATGCTTGCCAAACCGTTTGGCTTAGGAGCACTCCGCTTGGCAACCTTTGAACTCGACCCACGCTTAGAAGCAGATACCCTACCTTTAGCGGATCTCCCGCTCTCCCGCGCGCTGTTGATGAACGATGCCCGCTACCCCTGGGTCGTGCTGGTGCCCAGAGTGGCCTCGGTCAGCGAAGTGTTCGAGCTGAGCCAAGCGGAGCAAGCCCAGCTTTGGCGGGAAGCCACTCAACTGGGCGCGGCCATGAAAGAGGCCTTCCAGGGCGACAAACTCAATATCGCCACGTTGGGCAACGTGGTCAGCCAGCTACATATCCATCTGGTGGTGCGCTATACCGATGACGCCAGCTGGCCCGCGCCGGTGTGGGGCAACGGCACTCCCAAGCCTTATGAGCTCGCCCAGCAGGGGGAACGCCGGGAACAGCTGCTAGCGCACATTGAGGGGCTGTCGCTTTAAGCTCAACCGCCCAAAAGCGATCCTCGTGCTGGCGGCTCGTTGAGTAACGGGCCGCTGGCGGGCTGTGCCGCACCGGCCAGCGCCAAGGAAATCCCCAGCGCAATAATCACCGCCCCACCGGTGAGTGCCGCCCAGCCAGCGGCTTTTTCGACCCGCTGCTGGCTCTGCTTTTGTAGCCGCTTGGTGGCCCACCCTCGGGCCACGATACTCGCCAGGGCCAGTATCGACACGGTAACGCCCGTGCCCAGCGACATCGCCACCACCGACGCGACCCCCACGTAAAATTGGCCTAAAAGGCTTGCGGCACCTAGCATCAAGATCGCTCCGCTGCAGGGGCGCATACCAATCGCCCCGACGGTCATCAAGGCCGTACGCCAATCCAACGCCTGCTCGGGTTCAATATGATGGGCACCGCCACAGCAGTGGCTGTGGTCGTGGCTGTGGTCGTGGCTGTGATCATGCGCATGTACGTGCTCCATGACCGGCTCACTCTGCACGGCATAGGCATGGCGCAGCTGTTTCACCGCCCGCCAGCAGAGCCAAGCCCCTAATAGCGCTACCAGCAGAAAGCTGGCCTGCTCCACCCAAGCCACGCTGCCCATGGCTTGACGCGTCACCCAGCCTAATCCGTGTACCAATACCGCCACCATCGCAATGGCCGTCACGCCCTGTAATAGCGAGGCAGCAAACGAGAGCCCTAGCGCCCGGCGAGTCGCACCGCCATGAGACGCCAAATAGGTGGCCAATACTGCTTTACCGTGTCCCGGCCCTGCGGCATGAAACACGCCGTACGCAAAACTGACGCCGAGCAGCGTGATCCATGTGGCGGTGGTGGGCGTTCGTGACAGCTCGGTAATCGCCAGAGTCAAACTGCGGTGTAGCTCTCGCTGCCACGTCAATAGCTGCAGGCTCACCCCCTGTAAATTCACCTGCATGGCCCACACCAGCAGCGCCACGCCCATGAGCGCCACAGCGCCGATGGTGAGTTGTCGTCGCGTTAACGGCATGCCCCCTCCAGAAAAGATATAAAGTAACACTTTATACACGACTCGACCGACGGGCGGCTAGCGACAATCCACGCGGCCCGTTTCCGCAAAGTGACGGCCTAACCCTGGTTCGCCCTCTTCGTCCGTATCCAGCAGCGCTGCCTGCATGACCAACTCAGGGTCGGGGTCGGCGGGTAGTACGCTGAGCGCGCAGTCGGGTTCGCCGTTGAGAATCAGCGCTTGTGGAGAGGGCTCGTCGCCCTCCTCCTCGTGTACCATCTCGATGTAGTACGTGGGGTCGAAGACTTGATACTCCAGCACCTGCCCGCTGAGGGGTTGAGGCGTGGCCAGCGGCAGAATGAACATAAACGTCAAACGGCCGTCCCGCTCCATCGCGGTGTACTCGGTGACCTCGCCAAACGTCTGCGGCTCGTCGCCGACCCGCACCTCGGTAAAGTAGTGCTGAGGAGTCAAGTTATCGCGAATCTCACTGCCCAACTGATCCAGCCCCTGCTCCAGGCTAGCGCCTGGCACCTGCTGCAACTCCTCCATCACTACCAGGCTATAGAAGGGGTCCATCCGCCATGTTTGATGAAGCCCGGTGACAGCACCGTCATCGTTGGTAATGACACGCACGCTCATGTCGATCCAGCCGTGAGGGTGGGCCTGTGCCATCGAACTGATCAACAGGCTGCCCACCAGCAGCGCTTGGCCGGTACGACGCAGCGTGGCAGGTGACCATGCATTCATCACGGCAATTCTCCTAAT
Organism: Halomonas meridiana; assembly: GCF_009846525.1. NCBI lineage: Bacteria > Pseudomonadati > Pseudomonadota > Gammaproteobacteria > Oceanospirillales > Halomonadaceae > Vreelandella > Vreelandella aquamarina. The sequence continues at coordinate 3,212,143 of NZ_CP024621.1, forward strand.
TTGCGCTGTAACTCCACGAGCCAGGGATCTAGCACATAAGGCGGTATCGGCTGGCTACCGCGCAGTGCTGACACGCTGACCAGACTTCCCCCTTGAGCTTCGCTTACTTGAAGCTGAATCCGATATCCGGGCCAGCGTGCCAGGCTTGCCTCGGCGCGCCCTAAGGTCAAGTCAGCGTGGCGTATCACATAGCCCTGCTCCATCATCAGTGCCACCGCCTCGCGGAAGGTGTGCTCCATTGGCGCGCTATAGCGCAGCTCGCGCGGTTCAAGGGGTTGCGTGGTGGCACAGCCTGCCAGCCATAACGCGGCGCACAGCGTGAGCGCTACCCATGAGGTATGGCGGAATGGTGTCATGATGCCCCCTGCGGTGTGACGGATGACGAAAAAGCTTTCTGGAAACGGCCACAGAAGTCATCGTTACTGGCACTATAGGACTCTCGCAAGTCGCCCAGGTGATCAAAGCGGCGAATGTCCCGTGAGATGCGCAGATGGCCATCGCGGGCAAGCAGCGATACCCGCTCTACTTCAACGGGCTGCTGGCCAAAACCTGGGCCGAAGGCGCCTCCCACGCCAATCCCTACACTGCGACCAATACCAAACCCGCCAAACAGGCGGAAGCCGCTGCCGTAGCCATAGTCGTAGTCATAGCGGTCGTAGTAGCCGATCAGCTCGCGCTCTCGGGAGGCACTCACTAGCCCAAGCTCCGTATCAGTGGTCTCTAACGAAAATCCCCAGGCTTCCAGCACGTCGATGCTTTCCGTCAAAACGCTCAGCGTTTCATCTGGCGAAGACTGGCCGGTGGGGAAGTAGCAAGCCGCCGCTGGCGCAGGCTCCGCTTGGGGCAGCCGGTCAGGAAGCGTCTGACAACCCGCCAGTGCCAACAGGCAGGTAATGCTAAGGGGTATGGCCTTCATGAAAAATCCTCTCGCTACCGTCATGGCTGGTGTGTCACCAAGCAGCGCGCTAAGCTCGCCAACAGACATTAAAAAGAACGACAACACGCTGAGACAACGTTTTAAGGAGGTTGTGCGATGAATGTACTGCTTTGTCCTGATAGTTTTAAGGATGCCCTGAGTGCCGAAGAGGCCGCCAAGGCCATGGCACAAGGTATTCAACGGGCAGCGCCCAACGCCATCACACAGCTCTGCCCCCTGGCGGATGGCGGCGAAGGCAGCCTGGACGCCTTAATTGCCGCTACCCATGCCGAGCGCCGTACGCTCACGGTGCAAGACGCCCTTGGGCGGCCACGCCAAGCCGCCTGGGGCTGGCTAAGCGAGCAGCGTACCGCGTTTATCGAGCTGGCAGAAGCCAGCGGCCTGCAGCACCTGACCCGCGATGAGCGCAACGCCCTGCATACCACCACCTTCGGCGTGGGCGAGCTGTTTCTCGCTGCCCTAGATGCAGGCGCCACCCATGCCCTGCTGCTGCTCGGTGGTAGCGCCACCAACGACGCCGGTGCCGGTATGCTCCAGGCGCTGGGCGCCACGCTACTGGATGCCCAGGGCCAGCCACTGCCCCCAGGCGGCGGCGCACTCCAGCAGCTTGCGACCCTGGATCTTTCGACGTTAGACCCGCGCTTGGCCGACTTACGCGTAGAGGCCGCCGTGGATGTGGATAACCCACTGCTAGGCGAACGCGGTGCCAGTGCCGTCTTCGGCCCACAAAAGGGCGCGACAGACGCCGATGTGGCAACGCTAGATCGCGCGCTCGGCCACTTTGCTGACCTAACAGCCAAAGCGCTCGGCAAAGATGACAGAGCACTGCCGGGAGCAGGGGCAGCAGGCGGCATGGGGTTTGCGGCGCACTGCTTTTTGAACGCGACGCTAACGGCGGGCATTGAAATGATCATGCAGCAGGCGAATTTTGCCCAATTACTGAACGATGCAGATGTAGTGATTACCGGCGAGGGCCGCTTAGATGGCCAGAGCTTGGCGGGCAAAACGCCGATTGGCGTCTCCCGCGCCGCTAAACGCCAGGGCAAGCCGGTGATTGTACTCGCGGGTAGCCTGGGCGACGGCTGGCAAGCCTGCAAGGAAGAGGGCGTCACCGCCGCCTTTGCGCTGGCCGATGGCCTTATGACATTAGAACAGGCGCTACCCCGCACGGCAGAGCTTCTGGCAGACCGCTGCGAAAGCATCGCACGCCTGTGGCTTGCAAGCCGCTGAGCGCGCCTTTGCGTGGGCCTTGGAACGAGCCTTGAAGACAAGCCCCTTGAAATGACGCGCCTGCGCCTACATCTGTTTATTCATCAGCGATGAGCCAGCCGTCGCCAGCTCACCGCTCTAATGGTAGGGCACTATGGCTGCGATGCAAAAAACCTGTTTTGCAGCGCCACCACAGCGCTCTAAGCTACATCAAACGATTTGATGGCCGTACTTTTTCAGCGCGGCTCCAACCATGGAGGAGCACACAATGGATGATATGAACAGCATTGGCCTACACGAAGGCAGTGCCAGCCAGCTGGCCGAGAAACTCAACCACCTGCTGGCCAACTACCAAATTTTTTACATGAACGTGCGTGGCTATCATTGGAACGTGAAAGGCAATGACTTCTTCGAACTGCACGCCAAATTCGAAGAGTTCTACACCGACCTGCTCACCAAAGTGGACGAAGTCGCAGAGCGTATTCTGACCCTGGGCCACAAGCCGGTTCATGCGTACAGTGATTACGCCAAGCTGTCGCGCATTCAGGAAGACAAAGACGTTCACGACGGTAAAACCTGCGTGCAGGGTGTGCTCACCGGCTATCAAACGCTGATCGAACTGCAGCGCGAATTGCTGGCACTGGCGTCTGACGCCGACGACGAAGGCACCGCCGCCCAGGCGGGCGACTACATCCGCGAGCAGGAAAAAACCGTGTGGATGCTTAACGCCTATTTAGGTAAATAAGTGCGTTAAACAGCCCTGGTTAACAGGTAGTGAATAAAAACGGCACCGAGGTGCCGTTTTTTTTGTTGCGGGTGAGTGGCATGAACACGGCGCTACTTCGCCAGCGCTTCCACCAGATCGCGCAGCATGGCCCAGAACTCCGCCACGGACGCTATTTCCACTCGCTCATCCGGGGAGTGTGCGCCGCGAATCAGCGGGCCAAAGGAAATCATATCCAGTTGGGGGTATTTGCTGCCTAAAATGCCACACTCAAGCCCTGCGTGAATCACTTTCACCTCGGGTGCGTGGCCCATCAGCGCCGCATGGCGCGCCTTGAAAGTGGCCAGCAGCGGGCTATCCGGGTTGGGTGCCCAGCCGGGGTAGCCGTTCTCGACTTTCACCCGTGCACCCATTAGCCCAAACAGCGCCTGAAAACGCCCAGCCATTGCCTCGGCAGCGCTGTCGTGCAACGAACGCACCAGGGCGCAGAGGTGGAAGCGCCCCTGCTCGACGCTTAACACGCCCAGGTTATTGGAGGTTTCGACCACGCCGGGCACGTCTGCGCTCATGCGCTCGACGCCGCAGGGGGCGGCATGCAGCGCCGCCAGCAGCATGGCGCTGGCGTCTCGGGTCAGCGGCTCGGCGTCGGTCTTTTCAGCGCGCTCGGCGATCAATACCAGGCCGCTGTCGCCACTGCCCAGCTCGGCTTTGAGAGTAGCGGCCAACTTCTTGACAGTTGCCAGAGCGGCGTCCATATCGTCGGCGGGCAGTGCCACCTGGGCAAAGGCTTCGCGGGGAATAGCGTTACGCAGCGTGCCGCCCTGGTAGCTCACCAGGCGGGCATCGTACGCCTCCAGTGCCCACAGCACGCGCACCAGCAGGCGGTTAGCGTTCCCCAACGGCTGATGGATATCCATGCCCGAGTGGCCGCCTTTCAGGCCGGTGAGCGAGAGGGAAAGCAGCTGCTCATCGTCTCGCAGCGCGGCGCTGGGCAGCTGCGCATCGACCACCACATCCGCGCCGCCCGCACAGCCGATATACACCTCGCCGCGGTCTTCGCTATCCAAATTCAGCAGCAGCGAGCCTTCCAACCAGTTTTCGGCAAGATTCAGCGCACCGCCCATGGAGGTCTCTTCCTCCAGGGTGAACAGCGCTTCCAGCGGGCCATGGGTCAGCTCGGGGTCTTCCAGCACGGCCAAAATGGCCGCCACGCCCATGCCATTATCCGCTCCTAGAGTAGTGCCTTCAGCGTGAAGCCATCCCTCTTTGACCACGGTGCGAATGGGGTCACGGGTAAAGTCGTGCTCATGCCCCGCATTGGCCTGGGCCACCATATCCAGGTGCCCTTGCAGCACGATTCCCGGCGCGCCTTCACAGCCAGGGGTGGCAGGCTTGCGGATACGCAGGTTGCCGAAGGCATCCTGGTCGTGGGCAAGCCCTTGCGCCTCCGCCCAGGCTTCCAAGATAGCGACCAACGCGGCCTCATGACCGGAGGGGCGCGGCGTATTACACAGAGTACGAAAGTGCTGCCATACAAGGCGTGGCTCGAGCGCTGCTAGATGTGCGTTCATGGAAACTCTTCATTATCGATAACCGAATTACTTTACCGCTCTGGCTCACTGGGGAAAAGCGCGCACGCGGCGATCACCTGTCGAGCTGCATCGCGCAAGCGCTGCACGGCGTCGTTCTGCGCCTTAACCAGTGGTTGATTTTGGTAG